>JAEDEQ010000023.1 GCA_016293225.1 Clostridiaceae bacterium | reverse complement strand
AATGTATTAAGGAGGAAAATCGGCATGAAGAAAACAACAAAAAAACTTTTTTCGCTTTTTCTTGCGGCGCTAATGCTGCTTTCGTGTTTCCCTTTGGCGGCTGCGGCGCAGGGCGGTGAGGTGATTACCACAACGCAGACCGCCGGTTGGGAGGACTTGCCTGCAATGGAACCCGGCAGGGAATTCACATTTACAGAGAGCTTTCGCGCAAGCCTTGTCCCGGAAAAAAGCGGTCTTTATGAGCTTTATATGCTGAACGCGTCCGGAGGAGCTTATGACGGAGCAAAATATGTTGCCGGCGAAGACGAAACAGGCTCGCTGACGAAGGATGATGTTGAGCTCTGTTTTGAAAAAAGTCTGCTTGAGCTTGAAAGCGGAAAAACGTATAACGTTTCCTGCTATGCTATTGAAGAGGATTACGATGCGGTTGTCAAAATCAGCTTTGTCTGCGGCCACGGCAACAAACAAAGCAAGGCTGAGGTCATGCCCTCCTGCGGTCTTGGTTATACGGCAGGCGTATACTGTCCTGACTGCAAAAGATGGCTGAGCGGTCATGAGGCTGTTTTTAAGTCGCATACCGACAAAAACGGCGATCGCGTCTGCGATGTCTGCAAAAAGGAAAGCGCTGACGCAAGCGGCTATACCGGAAACGGGAAAAACGCAAGCTATAAGCTTTATTCCGACGGAGAGCTTGTAATTTCCGGTACCGGTGCGGTTGGTTCTTTCCATGTATATGCTGACGCTGGTGAAACGCTTTCTATTGATGACAAGGTTAAAAAGATTACCGTTAAAGAGGGCATAAAGACGCTTTCCTATGCAGCCTTTTATGCTTTTGAAAACCTTGAGTCGGTGTCGCTTCCCGAAAGTCTCGAAGTGATTGAAAAAGAAGTTTTCAATTCAAGTGACCTCAGTGAGCTTTATATTCCCTCAAATGTCAAGACCATTGAGGAGCCGGATACAATCAACAGCGCTTATTTTGAAAAGTTTGAGGTCTCACCGAAAAACAAAGTATTCAGCGCGCAAGACGGAGTTTTGTTCAGCAAGGACAAAAAGGTTCTCTATGCTTATCCGGGCGGAAAAACGGAAAAGAGCTACACCGTTCCGGACGGCGTTGAACGCATTGCCGACTATGCATTTTTTTGCTGCTATGACCTTGAAACGCTGAAATTCCCCCAAAGTCTGAGCTTTGTCGGTTCATATGCGTTTTCGGACGCAGTGCTTGAAAACGCCGAGACTGACGGCTTTGTGAAATATGTTGACTGTGTTGCGGTCGGAGTTGATGACTCTGACGAGGAAAAACTGCCGGACGTTCTCAACGTCAGAGAGGGAACAAGGATTATTGCCGCCGAGGCTTTTTGGGGCGCAGACTTTGACGGTATTATGCTTCCGGAGGGTCTTGTTTCAATTTCGTCGTGCGCTTTTGAATTTGCTGCAATGAGCAACCTTGTTATTCCCGAATCTGTAAGATATATTGAAGACGGTGCGTTTAATTATTGCGGCATGGGAAGTCTTGTTGTTCCGAAGTCCGTTGAATATTTCGGGGACTGCTGCTTCAGATATATGGAGGCCATAGCGTTCCTTAACCCGAGCTGTGAAATCGGAAACCTGGGCGTCGGATTTGAATTCGCAGAAGATTTTTCCTCTCCTGTGAAGCTTCTTGTCGGCTATGGCGGTTCAACGGCGGAAAAGGCCGCAAAGGAAAACGGCTCAATGTTTGCCGCTCTTGATGAGGGTCATGAACACATTTATTTTTGCACGGAATATGTCAGAGCAACCTGCACCGAGGACGGAAGGACTGTTTATTCCTGCCCCTGCGGAAAGTCCGAGCCGAGAGCCGAGACTGTTCAAAAGGGTCATTCATGGTATGAAGAAAGCGTTGACAGCGACGGAACAATTCATTATGAATGCGGCGTTTGCGGCGAAACAGAGGAAGAAAAATGCGGGTGCGTTTGCCATAAGGACGGAATCTATAAGATTTTCTATAAGCTTATCAGAGTTTTCTGGAAGCTGTTCAGGGTCAACAAGATTTGTGATTGCTCAATAGAGCACTATTAATAAGACGCTGAAAGGAGAAAAACAATGAAAAAGTTCAGAAAATACCTCGCTTTGTTCCTTTGCGCCCTGCTGCTTTTGCCGGCCGTTTCGGTGAATCCGGCTTTTGCAGAAGGGCAGGACGTTTACCCGGAAAGCGAGCATTACTACAGCAACAATTACTATAACGAATGGACATATACATATCCGAAAGAGGCCGATGGTCTTTTTGTAACGTTTTCAAAAAAGACAAAGACCGAGGCAGCCGACAGCTTTTTAAACGTCTCTTTTGAAAACGAAGATGAAATCAGCTTTGAAGATGTTGTGACCCAATGGGCGGAGAAAAAAATCGGCGATTATATCTCGGTTTTTGATAAGGATAACAGTCTTATCGGCGTTTATCAGGGCAATGACCTTTCCGGAACAACAATATATGTTCCCGGAAACACATTCAAAATTACACTCACCACCGATTCCTCGGTAACCGCATACGGCTTTTCAATCGACAGAATTTCAGATGAAGCAGCAGATGACGTTATTGCGGTTGTCTATGATTTTGGAAACGGAAAATTTGAAACCGATGTTTTTGATATTGACTATCTGGAACGGTATTATTGCTATGAAAACGAAGATGGAAGCAGCGTTCTTACGGCTCCCTTAGATTCTTCATGGCACGGCCTTATAGCCGGAGACGGGGCTGTTATCGGCTGGAAAGGCGAGGACGGAACGTTTTATTGCTATGATATTCACGATATCGCTTTCGGCTTTTCGGAGGAGGAAAAAGCTTTTCCGGTTGAGGACGAAAAAAACGTTTATCGCTTTACCGCAGTTAAAACGCCCGTCACGCTCAAAAAGGAAGATGTCTATAATTTCACAAACAGCAGTCCGTATTTCGATATTGACGGCAACGGCGGATATTATATGACCAAGGAAAACTATCTGCGCCTTGTTGCAAGCGCCTGTGTAATTCACGGCGCGGGTCCGCTTGCTCTTCCGGCTGCGGTTCTTTCCTCGGTTTTAATCGGCTATCCGAAAATGGAATGGAACGGTTCGTGTATCGGCTTCACGAACACCGTCTGCCTGCAAAAGAAAGGCATTCTTGACGTTGTCGGAACTCAGAAAGGTGCAAAATGCGTCAATGATTTGAAACCGACAGACGAACTTATCAGTCTTCTGAATTATTATAACGGCCAGGCTGCGCTTACGACCGTTACCAAAAACAAAGCAAATTACAAAACGCCAAAGGAGTTTTCAAGACAGCTTGAAAAGATGTTTGAAAGCGTTTGCGCCGGCAATCTTGTTCTCATGGAATTTTTGTCACTGGGAGATATTGAAAATTCATTTGCTGATTCAACATATCACGGCTTTGTTTTCACCGGCGGCTATACCGACGAAAACGGAAACCATGTTCTGTTCTATTATGACGACAACGACTATGAATACGGCAAGTACGGAAAATGCTCGGTCTGCTATATTGAGCCGGACTTTTCCGCAATTCATACCGATGGCTACGACGACCTTGAAACAATTTTCTGGACAGATGAATTTGAGGCGTATAAATCACTTGACATCAACGGAAAGGACAACAGCGTTTTCCACTACTGGAAAGAGTATATCAAACATATTTTTGAAATTGTCAGAGACTGGATAGAATTCTATATTCTCGGCGCATTTAAGAAGTAAGACAAAACGGCCGGTATTTTCAGCAACCAACTGAAAATACCGGCCTTGTTTTATAGCTCAGTCCTTAATAACTCTTACTCTGATAACGCCGTCAATGCCGTCAAAGAGTTTTTCAAAATCGGTGTCCTTTTCGCCGAGACTTATGTCAACGATGGTATAAGCAAGGTCCTTTTTTGCCTTGTTCAAAAGGTTTTCAATGTTGTAGCCCTCGCCCGACACCGCCGAGGAGATTTTTGCAATCATGTTCGGAATGTTCTTGTGAATGATGCAAAGGCGGCAGTCCGTTTCGCGCGCGGTGGAAACATTCGGGAAGTTGACCGAGTTGCGGATATTGCCGTTTTCAAGGAAATCCACAAGCTCATCTGCGGCGCAGACGGCGCAGTTTTCCTCCGATTCCGGCGTTGAAGCGCCGAGGTGGGGGATTGCAATAACTCCCTTTTGGTCGATAAGCTTTGCAGACGGGAAGTCCGTAACATATGAGGAGACCTTTCCGCTTTCAAGCGCTTCAAGCATATCCTCGTCGTCAACAAGGCCGCCGCGTGCAAAATTCATGATACGCACGCCGTCTTTCATCATGGAGAGCGAGTCTTTGTTTATCATGTTCTTTGTTGAGTCAAGCAAAGGAACGTGAACGGTGATGTAATCGCAGGAGGAAAAAATCTCCTTGAGGCTTTCGGCGTGCTTTATTGAACGCGAAAGGTGCCACGCGGACTCAACCGAAAGGAACGGGTCATAGCCGAGAACCTCCATGCGAAGATGCCTTGCTGCGTTTGCAACATTGACGCCGATTGCTCCGAGTCCGATAACACCGAGGGTTTTTCCCTGAAGCTCGGGACCTGCAAAGCTGCTTTTGCCCTTTTCAATGAGCTTTGGAAGCTCCGGTTCGTCCTTGACGGTTTTCACCCATTCGATAGAATCAACAATCTTTCTTGAGGAAAGCAGAAGTCCGGCAAGGACAAGCTCCTTGACCGCGTTTGAGTTTGCTCCGGGAGTGTTGAAAACAACAATACCCTTTTCGTTGCAAAGGTCAATCGGAATGTTATTGACTCCGGCGCCGGCTCTTGCAACAGCCTTTACAGAATCGGAAAAGGAAAATTCGTGCATATTGGCCGAGCGCACAAGCACTGCGTCCGGCTCATTCACCGCGTCACCGCAGACATAGCCCCTTTTTTCAAGGTGGCAAAGTCCGCTTTTGGAAATATTGTTGAGAGTAAGGATATTTTTGCTCATGAGTGCTCCTCCTCAAATTTCTTCATGAAGTCAACAAGCTTTTGAACACCCTCAAGCGGCATGCCGTTGTATACCGACGCTCTCATTCCGCCGACGGAGCGGTGACCCTTGATGTTGACAAGGACGTTTTCGCCTGCCTGCTTAACAAACAGCGCGTCAAGCTCATCGTTACCGGTAACGAACGGAATGTTCATCAGAGAGCGATCCTCTTTTGCAACCGTGCCTTTGAAAAGCTTTGAGGAATCAAGGAAGTCATAGAGAAGCTTCGCTTTCTGCTCATTAAGCTTTTTCATGTTTTCAAGGCCGCCGATGTCATTTTTGAGCCACTCGAGCATAAGCTTGCAAATATAGATGCTGTAGCAGGGCGGAGTGTTGTAAAGCGATTTGTTGTCCGCATGGATTTTATATTTGAACATGGTCGGCGTAATGTCCATCGGCTCACCGATGAGATCCTCGCGGATAATGACAACCGTTACCCCGGCAGGACCCATGTTCTTTTGCGCGCCGGCAAAAAGCAGACCGAATTTTGAAACATCAATGGGCTCGGAGAGAATGCAGGACGAGATGTCGGCAACAAGGGGCACCGAGCCGGTGTCGGGCAGGGTGTTATACTTTGTGCCGTAGATGGTATTGTTCAGGCAGATATAGACATAATCGGCCTCATCGTCAAACATAGCTTTGTCTGTTTTCGGAATATATGAATAGGTCTTATCTTCCGAGGAAGCGACCGCTCTTGCTTTGCCGTAGCGCGAAGCCTCCTGAAAGGCTTTCTTTGCCCATTGGCCTGTGATGATGAAATCTGCTTTGTTGCTTTTTGTCATCAGATTCATCGGTATCATTGAAAACTGCGAGGAGCCGCCTCCCTGCAGAAAGAGAACCTTATAGTTTTCGGGAATGCCCATAAGTTCTCTCAAAAGGGCTTCTGCCTCGTCAATTACAGACTGAAAAACCTTTGAACGGTGCGACATCTCCATGACTGACTGACCGCTTCCCTTATAATCAAGCATCTCATCCGCAGCTTTTCTGAGCACCGCTTCGGGCATCATGGACGGACCGGCAGAAAAATTGTATACTCGTGACATATTAAACACCTCTTGAAAAGTTTCTTCACCGTAAAATCAGACCGCAGCACGGTCTGACGATGTAATAAATATAAGTATACTATATGCTATGACTGCGTGTCAATGTTGAAATTGACCGAAAACTTTCACAATTAGAGGATTTTTTGGATATTTAAATCAAATTAGAGATAATTAAGAAATATTAAGACTTTTTATGAAAAATTTGGGACTTTAATTTTTTTTGAATGTGTGATAAAATATCTGTGTATTGATTTTTAAATTGCAGGAGGTCATAAGATGAAAAGGATTGTTTCGCTTTTTGCCGTGCTTGTTCTGGTTGCTTCAACCGGGCTGTTCACTGTTTCGCAGGCGGCTCAGGTTACATATTCGCTCACGACCGAGGAGCAGGACATCTTCCTCGGAAAAACATACAGAAGGAAGCTCAAGACCGTTCCTGCCGGTGCGGACACCTCCTGCGCCTCATGGTTCAGCAGCGATGAAAGCGTGGCCTCGGTTGACCCGGACGGAACGGTTCATGCAAAGTCGCGCGGCAATGCAACAATAATGGTTGAGATTGAGGGAAACACCTTCAGCTACAAGGTCCGCGTTGTTGCGCCGTTTTTGAGCTGCAGAACAAAATCGCTCTATCTCGGCCAGCAGTATACCCTTGAGGTCAACGGAGGCAGCGGAAAAACAACATGGAAAACAAGCAACAAAAAGATTGTTTCTGTCAGTAAAAGCGGCGTTGTCAAGGCGATAAAGCCCGGAAAGGCAACCGTTACCGCAACAAGGAACGGCGTTTCAATGCAGTGCAAGCTGACCGTTCTGAAGCCTGCGTTCAAAAAAACAAAGGTTGACCTGCAGGTCGGCGGAAAAACAAGGCTTCGCATTAACGGCGGAACGGAAAAGGCAAAGTGGAAAAGCTCAAATCCTGCTGTTGTAACGGTCAGTTCAAACGGAACGCTGCGCGGCAAAAAGACCGGAAAGGCAACCGTAACGGCAACGCTCAACGGCTATAAGCTTTCCTGCAAGGTCAATGTGTATACCCATATGCTGAATCGCTCCTCGCTCACGCTTGAGGCCGGCACAACGCAAAAGCTCACCGTAACGGGCGGCAGCGGAAAGGTAACGTGGAAAAGCAGCAACCCCAAGATTGCCACGGTCAGCACAAAAGGCGTTGTGACGGGCAAAACGGCAGGAAGCACAACGATAACCGCAGTCAAAAACGGCTATAAGCTTTCCTGCAAGGTCACCGTCAGGGTAACGAATCTTCCGGCGCCGGTCGGCAAGGAGAATATTGTTGAGGCCTACTGCGAGGCCGTTAACAAGGCCAAGGCCGCAAAGGACTTCAGGCTTACCGTTTCAAACGACCCGACGTTTCAGATCACCCGCGCAACGGATACGCAAAACAAGATTGTGTTCTCAATACTGCTTGAAACCTTTTTCAGAGACGCCGAAAAGAGCTATACGGTCAAGAACGGACTGGTTAACGAAAAGGTTGAGCCAACGGCCTATATTCCGCCGCTTTTCCAGCAGTGCAGGCTTGACAGCGCCGGCGTTGCAAGCGCCACGGCCAAAAAGGACGGCAACGGCTATATAATCAATATGAAGCTCGTTAAGGAAAAGGCGCATTTCAGCGGAACCGGCAGCAACACCTGCGTATATAACAAGGCTGTTTCAAAGCCTTTGAACCTTTCCGTTATCAAGATTGCGGACGATGAGGACCTTGCAAAGATAACGATAACTTATACCGGAACCGAGGTCACCGCTCAGGTTGATAACCGCGGAAGACTTAAAAAGCTGACCGTTATTGCTCCGCAGACTTTCAGGGTTGACACAAACTTCTCGGCGGATATTACGACAAGAGATTATTACGTTTTTAATTATTGAGGCAAAAAACCGTCCGTTTTTCGGGCGGTCTTTTTGGTTGCTATGAAAAAAGCGCAACTCTATGATTCGGCGTGCCGGGTAACGTTCATTCGCTTTAAACGCTTGACATTTTTCGACAATGCTGTATAATATGTTTTCAAGCGCCGTGCAGTATAAAAGAGGTGCTCCCGGCGCAAAAACCTTAAATCTGCCGCGTCACTCGCGCGAAAAAGTTCCTGCCGCAGCGTATATTTCGGTTGACTTGAGCGCATTATTGGTTTAAAATATATTATAGGCAGCCGCTGATAATGCCCTTTCAGGCTTCAGCGTTTGCGTATAAAACGAAAGGATGTTTTTAAATATATGGACATGACTTCTCTCAGACCGAATCCCGAAAAGAAGCTCAGAATCAGCACCGAATGGGGTACTTTCTGCCGCTTCCCAATAAGAACCAAGGTCGTTTATAAGGGTGATGTTCTCACCGAAATAATGGACGAATATGTTATGCCTTTTGTTAAAGAGGGCGACATGATCTTCATCAGCGAAAAGATTGTTGCCATCAGCCAGGGCAGGGCGTTTGATATTGACGATATCAAGCCCTCGCGCCTTGCAAGACTGCTTTGCAGGTTCGTTTATAAATCACCCTACGGAATCGGACTCGGAAGTCCGTGGACAATGGAGCTTGCCCTGCGCGACGTCGGCGCGCCGAAGATTCTTTTTGCGGCGTTCTGTTCCGCAATAACAAAGCCGTTCGGCATCAGAGGAGTTTTCTATAAAATTGTCGGCGAAAAGGCACGCGCAATCGACGGTCCGTGCGATTGCACTCTTCCGCCTTATAACCACTATGCAAAGCTTGCTCCGTCAAAGCCTGATGCTGTTGCCGCCGAGCTTGAAAAGCATACGGGCTGCAAGGTTGTGGTTATGGACGCTAACGATATCGGCCGTGAGATCCTCGGACGAAGCGACAGTTCAATTGATATTGATTTTTGCAAGAGCGTTTTTGAGGACAACCCCCTCGGCCAGAGCTCTCAGCAGACTCCGATTGCAATCGTCCGCAAGGAGGAAAACGCACAGGACGATATTCTTCCCGAAGACCCGGAGGAATAACAGAATAATAACAAACAGGACTGTTCCGGTTATTGACGGGCAGTCCTGCTTATTTGTAAACATAAAATGGGCTGTCGTTTTGGTGCGGCAGCCCATTTGAATTTTATTTAAGGTCGTATTTTTCCATATAGTCGTTAATTTTTTGAACCGGATCAAGGAAAGTGCTGACCGATTCATCATGGTTGAGCGTGTCGATAATGAAAGCGCAGTATTTTGACATGTCAACATTTCCGTGCCATTCCCTTTCAAGAAGAGCTTCGGGCGTATAAATAAGATTTGTTGTGAAAATTTTGTTGAAAAGACCCTCCTCATACGCCTCGTCAAAGCGCTCAAGACCGGACGTGAAAAGGCCGAAGGTTGCAAAAACAAAGATTCTTTTTGCTTTGAGACCCTTGAGCTGGCGGCACACGTCAATAATGCTGTCGCCGCTTGAGATCATGTCGTCAACAACGATAACATCCTTGCCCTCAACATTGTCTCCGAGGAATTCGTGCGCAAGGATGGGGTTGCGGCCGTTGACAATTTTTGAATAGTCGCGGCGCTTATAGAACATTCCAAGCTCAATGCCGAGAACCTGAGAATAATAAACGCAGCGACCCATGCCGCCCTCATCCGGAGAAATCATCATGGTTTTTTCGGGGAGGAATTTGATGTCGTTGTCAACGCTTTTTGCAAGAGCCTTGATCATCTGGTAGGTGGGCGAAACGCTTTCAAAGCTTATTCTGATAGCATTCTGAACGCGCGGATCGTGGGCGTCAAAGGTGATAATGTTTGAAACGCCCATGTTTTCAAGCTCCTGCAAGGCGAGCGCACAGTCAAGCGACTCTCTTGCGGAACGCTTGTGCTGTCTGCCCTCGTAAAGCATCGGCATGATAACGGTTATTCTTCTTGCCTTGCCTGCGCAGGCGGAGATGACCCTCTTGAGGTCGGCAAAGTGATCATCCGGACTCATGGGAATATTGAGCGGCTTTCCGTCTGCGTCCTTGATGTCGTACATTTTATATGTTACGCTGTAATTGAAGCAATCGGCAATAATAAAAAGGTCATATCCTCTGATTGTTTCGCAAACAACGCCTTTTCCCTCACCGGTGGAAAAACGCGGAAGCGAAACATCAATGAGATATGAATCCTTTTGATAGCCTTCGAAATATATTGAGTTTTTGTGTTCGGATTTAACTTCCCTGCGGCAACCGACAATATAGTCGTTAATTTTTTTGGCCAAGCCCTCACTGCCTCTCATGGCAATAATGCCGAGGCGTCCCTGAGGAACGCTGGTCACTTCATCTCTGTTCAAAGCTGACATTTTAAATACCCCCATAATTCTCTTTTCTAAAAAGTCGAGCAAACAGTTCCGTTCGTACGGAACTAATACAAATTAATTTTACTGTTTTACGCGCAAGTTAGCAATAGATATTGCGAAACTTGTCGTAAAAAATAAAATTATGAAACAGAAATTTATTTAGCACTATATAACAAAAAAGCGAAATAGCGAAATTATTATTGTCAGCTATGACTGAAACAAGCCAAAAGCAAGGGCCTCTCCACGTCAGATATAGCTTGACTCTGTGGTGATGACGGCATAATAATTCTCGTTTTGCTCCTTGATTTTTTCGCACAGCAGCTCCTTGGTCTGCTTTTCGGAGTACTTGAAATTAAACGGAACAACCAAATCAAAAATGAGGTTTGTGTGCGTCGGGCCGTCAACAACCCTGAAATCGTGAATCTGAAGCGAGGGGTCAATCTTCTGGCACTGCGCCGTAACAAGGGAATGAAGCTCGTCAACGCGCTCGTCATTAACAACGAGCGGATCCATGTGGATAACAAGCTGAATTGAAAAACGCTCCTGAACCTCGCGTTCAATGAGGTCAATGGTATCGTGAGCCTTGAGAATGTCAACGGTGGTGGGAACCTCCGCATGAACGGTAGCAAAGAATTTTGACGCACCGTAGGAGTGAATAACAAGGTCGTGGATACCGATAATTCCGTCGTGGCTGAGAATAAAGGAACGCAGCGAATCAACAAGCTCCTTTGACGGGGGATTGCCCAAAAGGATGCCGATGGTCTCCTTAAGGATGCCGAAGCCGGAATACATGATGAACAGTGCAACAAGAACACCGAAAACGCCGTCAACAGGGAAGGATGTAAACTGCGAAAGAACAAGAGCGAGCAAGGTGGAGCTTGTTGCGGCAATGTCGCTGATACTGTCTGCAACAACGGCGCTCATTGCAGGGGATTCAATTTTTCTTCCGAGATAGCGATTGAAAAGAGCGAGCCAGAGCTTTCCGCCGATTGAAAGCAGAAGAACAATGCACGCCGCCCACGAAAAGACGGACGGAACGGGATTTTTAATCTTTTCAATCGAAGATTTGATAAGCTCAAAGCCCATCATTTCAACAATGAAGCCGACAACAAGCGCGGCAACATATTCAATTCTTCCGTGGCCGAACGGATGCTCCTTGTCGGGTTTCATTCCGGCCATTTTGAAGCCGACAAGGGTAACGATGTTTGAGCCTGCGTCGGAAAGGTTGTTCAGTGCGTCGCCCGTTATTGCTATGCTGCGGCTCACCGTTCCGATAAAGAACTTTGCCGCGGCAAGGATAATATTTACGATTATGCCCGTAACGCCGCTGAGTATTCCGTAGCTTTGGCGTACAGCGGCGCTTTTTGTGTTTTCGCTGTCTTTAACAAACAGTTTGACAAGTTGCCTGAACATTGGGTAAAACCTCACTTTTAAAAATACGAAATATAATTTACCCGCACGACTGCCGTGCAGCAGGCGTGCGGTAAGCTGTATGGTGAAAAGGAAGTTGATTTAAAAACGGGTCATTTCTTTTCAATAATGTGGACGTCGAGCTGCTCATAGGGAATATTGATTTTATTTTTGTCAAAGGCAAGCTTCACGCTCTCCTGCATTGCAAAATAAACATTCCAGTAATCGGCGTTGAGGCACCAGAGTCTTACGGTCAGCTCAATCGCGCTTGCACCGTGGGAGTTGACGTATACCACCGGCGCGGGATCCTGCAGAACGGCTGAATTCTGTGTGGCCGTTTCAAGGATAACGGATTTTGCTTTTGTTATATCGTCGTTATAGCCGATGGAGAACGTGAGGTCAACCCGGCGCTCTTTTTCGGCGGAGTAATTGACAATGCGGTTCTTTGTCAGGTCGGAGTTCGGAATAATGATGCGCTTGTTGTCCACGGTTGTGATTATTGTGTTCATGAAGCGTATTTCCGAAATGTTGCCGGCAAGGCCGCCGACCTCAATAAAATCGCCGTTTTTAAACGGGTGGTTGAGCAGAATCTGGATTCCGCTTGCGCATTGTGCAACGCTGTCCTGAAGACCAAGACCGACTGCAACGCCGACCGCACTGAACGCGGCAAGGATAGACGTTATCTTGATGAACATTGAAAGCGCAGTAAGAATGAAGATAAGCTTGACAAAAGCCGAAATCATACGCGAAATGAATTTATACACCGTGGGATCAACATTCTGCGACTTCATAGCCTTTGTTGCAAGCTTTGCAATGAGCTTGGAAAGCCAGATGCCGATAATGATAATTACAACGGCAATGATTATTGTCGGAAGCTTATCAAAAAACTTATTAACAAGGTCCCATTCCTTCCAAAGGGTGCTGAAATTGCGAACAGCCTCCTCCGGCTTTACAAACTGGCCGCTTTCGTCAAGCAGGGGATTGGTGGTTGAGGGAGCCTTTTCAATTCCAAGCTCCAAAAAATTCAGTCTGAACATTTTTACGCTCCTTTGTTTTGATATATTTCATATACTAACATAAATATATTTCATATACTAACATAATGCCGAAAAAATATAACAACCACTTGGAAAATAATGACTGTTTGATGTGGTATTTTAACAGCCGTTTTTTTCAGCGTGGCTGATTGTACTTGATTGAATTGAAAAATCAATAGAATTTTTTAATCCATGCGAAATGTTTTGTCTTTTCTAGCGCAAAGAAGATTTCCGCCGTTGCAAAGCAAAGAGCGAGCGCGCCGAGGAATTTAAAATGGGAGGCAATCTGAATTTTCAAAAACCACTCCAGCACTTCAAAGCAGAACAGCCAGATAAAGTGGGAGAAAAAGAAAACCGTTGATGTTTTTCTCAATATGAGGGCGTTTTTGATTTTTGCCTTGCTTCTGGCGGCGAGTGAAAAGAGAAAAGCGTTGCAGGGGAAAAGCATCAGATAACAGTCTGTTGTTGCCGAAAGCGAAAGCTTTTTGCAAAAATAAACTTCGCCGAGCAAAAGCAGAACGGAAGCAAAAAGGCAGACGGCGGTACTCTTAACCGAAAGGAAGAAGGAGTTTTTTCGTTCGCATTCGGCGAAGTGCTTTCCGAGCGCAAAGTATGAAGCTCCGACAATTATACTTGTATACGGGCTGAGAAACAGCGCCCGGTATGCCTCATACACGCCGGATAGTTCTATTTTCGGAATAAGGTTGCCGTATCCGCTTGAAAGGCAACAAAAAAGATATGCTGCGCAGCAAAGGCCAATAACAGCCGCACGGGGTATTTTGCGCTTTTCAATGAAGAAAAAAAGCCATACGCAGAAAATGCAGCTTGTCAAAAACCATGAACCGCTGAAGGTTGAAGAAAGGAAAATCGACTGAAAAAAGGTCAGAAGATTCCTGAGAAACGGCTTGTCCGGAACTATAAATCTGTCATAAACCGTGATGGGCAGCATTACGACAAACCACGAAAGATAAAGTGTCAGAATGCGTCTGCTGTATGCGATTGTTTTTTCCTTTGTGGTTTTGCTTTTGAAAAAGAGGAACGCCGAACAGGTGAAGAAGAAAGGAACGGCAAGTCTTGCGATTCCGTTGCAAACGAGTGAATTTGCAAGCGGAGAAATGGTTCGCAACGCGTTTGAATGAATTGAAATGACAAATATTGAGCTGATAAGCTTAACCAAGTCAAGCATATCGTAGTTGCGTTTGATTTCCATATATCCTACCCCTGCGTCTAATTAAAAGATGAGTTAATCAGTGTTTACCTGAGAATTGAATTTTTGTATCTGTAATAAATCCGCTTTAAAAATCACCCGCACTGTCGGGAGTACGGGTGATTTATAATTATTTGTTGAACATAGATCTCTTGACGTAAGATGTATGGAGAATTTCGTGAGCCTTGTGGCTGTTCGGCTCGCCGAGGAATTCCCTGTAGACCTCCTGAACGTCTTCGTTTTCGTGGCTCTTGCGGTGCGGACGGCTCTTGTCGTTTTCATAAAGAGCGTTTGCACGCAGAGTCTTGTAGTCAACAAAGTTGCGGACTGACGCAGGCTGAACGGGCTGTCCGCCGCCGTTGATGCAGCCGCCGGGGCAGCCCATGATCTCAACGAAGGTGTAATCCGCAGTTCCGTCCTTAATTTTATCCATGATAATCTTTGCGTTTTTGGTTCCGCTTGCAACGGCAACCTTAACGTCCATATCGCCGAGCTTGTAGGTGGCTTCCTTAACGCCCTCCATTCCGCGCACTTCGGTGAACTCAACGTTTTCAAGCTCTTTTCCGGTGATAGCTTCTGCTGCTGTGCGCAGAGCGGCTTCCATAACGCCGCCGGTCGTGCCGAAGATGACGGCTGCGCCGGTACCTCTGCCGAGCGGTGCGTCGGGCTCTTCATCGGGGAGAGAGGTGAATTTGATACCCGCGCTCTTGATCATTCTGCCGAGCTCTCTTGTGGTGAGGACGATGTCAACGTCGGCATAGCCGCTTGCGCTTTCGTCGTCTCTTCCGCATTCAAACTTTTTGGCGGTGCAGGGCATTACCGAAACGGAAACAATGTCCTTCGGGTCAATGCCGTTCTTTTCGGCGTAATAGGTCTTGATGACTGCGCCCTGCATCTGCTGCGGAGATTTGCAGGTGGAAAGGTGAGCAAGCTCTGTGGGATAGTAATGCTCGCAGTATTTGATCCATCCGGGCGAGCAGGAGGTGACCATCGGAAGAACGCCGCCGTTCTTGATGCGGTCAAGAAGCTCGTTTGCCTCCTCCATAATGGTGATGTCTGCGCCGAAGTTGGTGTCGAATACCTTATCAAAGCCGAGACGGCGAAGAGCCGCAAAAAGCTTTCCGGTAACGTCGGTGCCAATGGGCATATCGAAGCATTCGCCGAGGGTTGCTCTGACAGCCGGAGCGGCCTGAACAACAACGTGCTTTGTCGGGTCGCCGATTGCGTCAAGAACCTTCTGGGTGTCGTCCTTTTCATAAAGAGCGCCTGTCGGGCAGTTTACGATGCACTGACCGCAGGAAATGCATGAAGTCTGCGCAAGGTTAAGCTCAAAGGGTGAACCGATGTGAGTATCAATACCTCTTGCGTTTGCACCGATAACGCTTATTGCCTGATTGTTGCAGGCGGCAACGCAGCGGCGGCAGAGGACGCACTTGTTGTTGTCACGAACCATGTGCGCGGCAGAGGTGTCAAGCTCATAAACGGGCTTGAAGCCGTCGAGTGCGCCTTCGTTGTCAACGCCGTATTCAAGGCAGAGCTTTTGAAGCTCGCATTTCTGGCTGCGGACGCAGGAAAGGCACTTTCTTTCGTGAGTTGAAAGAATGAGTTCAAGCGTTCTTTTTCTTGATTCGCGGACTTTTTTGGTGTTTGTGAAGATTTCGGTTCCGTCCCTTTCAATCGGGAATACGCACGCAGCAACAAGCGAGCGGGCGCCCTTGACTTCAACAACGCAGAAACGGCAGGCGCCTATTTCGTTGATATCTTTAAGGAAGCAGAGGGTCGGAATTTCAATTCCTACCTGATGAGCTGCTTCAAGAATGGTCGTACCGTAGGGAACGGTACAGGACATTCCGTTAATTTTAATGTTAAGCATATTTTCCATTATCCCGTACCTCCTTATTCCTTGACAATGGCCTTGAAACGGCAAGCGCTTTCGCACGCACCGCACTTAACGCACTTGTTTGCATCAATTTCAAAAGCAGCAAGCTTCTTGCCGGGTGCAACATAGTCTGTTCTTGTGATTGCCGAAGCGGGGCACTGCTTTGCGCACATTCCGCAGCCGAAGCAATTGTCTTTGACAACTTTGTATGTAAGAAGATCCTTGCATACACCTGCCGGACACTTCTTGTCAACAACATGAGAAATATATTCATCACGGAAGAACTTGAGAGTTGCAAGAACCGGGTTGGGAGCAGTCTGTCCGAGACCGCAAAGCGAGTTCTCTTTAATGTAATAGCAAAGCTCTTCAAGCTTGTCAAGGTCTTCAAGAGTACCCTTGCCGGAGGTAATCTTATCAAGCATTTCAAGAAGTCTTCTTGTTCCGATACGGCAGGGTGTGCACTTTCCGCAGCTTTCGTCAACAGTAAAGTTGAGGAAGAACTTTGCAATGTCAACCATGCAGTTATCCTCGTCCATAACGATAAGTCCGCCTGAACCCATCATGCAGCCGATAGCTGTGAGGTTATCGTAGTCAATCGGGGTGTCAATGAGCGAAGCGGGGATGCAGCCGCCGGACGGTCCGCCGGTCTGCGCAGCCTTGAACTTCTTTCCGTTCGGAATACCGCCGCCGATTTCCTCAATGATTTCACGAAGTGTTGTACCCATCGGAATTTCAACAAGACCGGTGTTTGCAATTTTTCCGCCGAGGGCGAAAACCTTGGTTCCCTTTGATTTTTCCGTACCCATTGAAGCGAAGAATTCTGCGCCCTCACGGATAATTGTCGGAATGTTTGCGAAGGTTTCAACATTGTTTTCGGTTGTCGGCTTTCCGAAAAGTCCCTTGACTGCCGGATAGGGAGGACGGGGTCTCGGTTCACCGCGGTTGCCCTCAATGGAGGTCATGAGCGCGGTCTCTTCACCGCAGACGAATGCACCTGCACCGAGCTTGACATGAAGGTCAAAGTCAAAGCCCGAACCGAAGATGTTCTTTCCGAGAAGTCCCATTTCCTTTGCCTGGTCAATTGCAATCTGGAGACGTTTTACGGCGATGGGGTATTCCGCGCGGACGTATATGTAGCCCTCGGTTGCTCCGGTTGCATAGCCGCAGATTGTCATTGCCTCAACAATGCAGTGCGGGTCGCCCTCAAGAACGCTTCTGTCCATGAATGCGCCGGGGTCGCCCTCGTCGGCGTTGCAGACAACGTATTTCTGGTCGGCCTTGTTGGCGGCGGTAAAGCTCCACTTGAGTCCGGTCGGGAATCCGCCGCCGCCTCTTCCGCGCAGTCCGGAATCCTTGACTATCTGGATAACCTGCTCGGGAGTAAGCTCGGTAAGGCACTTTGCAAGAGCCTGATAGCCGTCGTATGCGATATATTCGTTAATGTCTTCGGGGTTGATTACGCCGCAGTTGCGAAGCGCAATTCTGTGCTGCTTTTTATAGAACTGGGTTTCCTTGAGCGGCTTGACCTCCTGACCGTGAACGGTCTCATCATAAAGAAGACGCTTGACCATGCGGCCCTTGAGAAGATGCTCTTCAACAATTTCGGGAACATCCTCAACCTTGACTTCGGAATAGAAGCAGCCTTCGGGATAAACTATCATAATCGGACCGAGAGCGCAAAGACCGAAGCAGCCGGTGCGGATAACTTTGACTTCTTCTTCAAGTCCCTTTGCCTTGATTTCCTTTTCAAGGGCTTCAATGATTGCCGGTGAGTTTGAGGAGGTACAGCCGGTACCGCCGCAAACAAGCACGTGTGAACGATACATTTTGTTACCTCCTTATTTTGCAACGGCTCCGACCGTGTATTCGGTCACGGGATTTCCGTTAACGATATGGTCAACAACAACCTTTGCCGCTTTTTCAGCAGTCATGTTGACATAAGTAACCTTTTCCTTGCCGGGTTCAAGAACCTCAACAATCGGCTCATACTGGCACATACCGATGCAGCCGGTCTGAGCAACCGTAACATTGGAAAGATTCCTTTTTGCAATCTCCTCAACAAAGCTGTTCATGACGGGTCTTGCGCCGGCAGCAATTCCGCAGGTGGCCATGCCGACAACGATTCTGGTGATTTCCGTTGAATCGTCTCTTGCGGTCATCTTGGCTTTTGCGGCATCTCTGAGGGCCATAAGTTCTTCAATACTTTTCATTATATTTGTGCACCTCCGTTAAATGCAAGTTTTTACACATTTGTGTTTTCGTTGATGTACTCAGTCAGCCATAAGGCAATGCTCGGTTCCGAAAGAGAAACATCTCCGAGAATTTCCTTGAGTTTTCTTGTGTCGAGCGAAAACTCGTGCTCATCTTTAATGAAGTTATAGACAAAGTCAATGTGAGTATTCATTGTTATAAGAGTAACAATGGTGCTTGTCATATCGCCCAGCGGGGTGAAATCAACATTGTCGGTTTTAAAAACCGCAGTGACTGTTGTTCCTTTTCCGACCTCGCTTTCAATTTCCAGCGTTCCGCCGGTCATCTCCGCAGCCATTTTGAAAAGCGGAATGCCGAGACCGACCTTTCTTGTTGTCCGTGTTGTGAAAAACGGGTCACGGACAGCGTCGAGCTGCTCTTGCGTCATCCCTTTGCCGTTGTCCGCAATTCGCAAGGTCAGCTTATGCAGAGCGGTGCTTTCAATAGCTTCAACGTTAACAAGGTTTGCGTTCGCTGCTATCGAATTTTGGGCAATATCAAGAACATTCAGTGAAAGCTCACGCATTACTGATACTTTTCAAGGATGCCCTTGACATCGGCAGCGGTAATCTTGCCGTATACATCGTCATTGACGGTAATAACGGGAGCAAGGCCGCACGCACCTATGCAGCGGCAGGCGGTGAGCGAAAAACGACCGTCGGGGGTACATTCCTCGGCGCCGATTCCGAGCTGAGCGGAAAGTTCGTCAAGAATTTCCTGCGAGCCCTTAACATAGCAGGCGGTTCCGAGGCAGACGGAAATTGCGTATTCACCCTTGGGTGAAAGCGCAAACTGAGCGTAGAATGTTGCAACGCCGTAAACCTTTTCAAGCGGAACACCCATTCCGTCAGCGATCATCTGCTGAACCTCAAACGGAAGATAGCCGTATATATCCTGAGCAACCTGCATGACATGCATCAGCTGGCTGTTATCTCCGGCACATTCCGCAATGACCTGTTTCAGCTTTTCTTCCTGCTCCTTTGTTCCCGAAAAAGGAATTTTGCTGATCTTTTTGAGCATTGATTTTATCCTCCTTTAACGGCAGAAAACGCCGTCAGAATTAATTGATAAGCCTGTAATCGAATTAAAATGATCACATAAACCCATACTACGACATAATATCACATTTTTATAAAAAAATCTATAGTTTTTTTATCTTTATATTATTAGTTATTATTTGTATTGACTTTGTATGAAAAAATATAGTAGAATAACAAAAGACGCAATTTTGCAATCATTCAGAAGGAGGCGGGTCTGCATGGAAACAGACGGTAACCCTAAAGGGCGATTATGTATTGAAAAACTGATTTCCGGCGCAGACTCCCGTTCATATCAGCGCCGGTGAAAGATGGTGCATTTTATGGACGAAGAATATGTTTTTGAAAATCTGCGTTCTCTTGTTGAAGCCCGTCGTTATAAGGAGCTCAGAGGCGAGCTTGTTGATATGGCATATCCCGATATTGCGCAGTTCATCATGAGCATTGATGAACCGCAGACCTCGGTAACCGTTCTGAGGATTCTTCCGAAGGACAGCTCCGCAGATGTTTTTGCCTATCTTGACACTGACCGCCAGGCACAGCTTGTTGAACTTTTTACCGACAGGGAAATTGAACGGCTTATGGATGACCTTTTTGTTGACGATGCCGTTGATTTGCTTGAGGAAGTTCCTGCCTCGCTTGTCAGGCGCATCCTTGCCCATACCGACACGGAAACAAGAGAAGTTATCAACCGACTCCTTGAATACCCGGACAATTCCGCCGGCAGCGTAATGACCATTGAAATGGTTGAGCTGCACGACAGACTGACGGTCGGTGAGGCCGTCAAGAATATCCGCAGGACGGGTGTTGACAAGGAGACTATCTACACCTGCTATGTTATTGACGACAAGCGTCATCTTGTCGGAACAATACCGCTGCGCCGCCTTATTCTCAACGATGAGGATGTTCCGCTGACTGAAATTATGGCGGACGACGAACAGCTGATTTATGTCCGCACTCTTGATGACCAGGAGGAGGTTGCCTCCATTGCAAAAAAGTATGACCTTCTGAGTGTTCCGGTTGTTGACAAGGAAAACCGCCTTGTCGGAATCATCACGATTGACGATATCGTTGACATTATTGATGATGAGGCAACGGAGGACTTTGAAAAAATGGCGTCCTTGCGTCCTTCTGAGGACGAATATCTCAAAACCAATGTTCTTACCCTTGCAAAGAATCGTATGCCGTGGCTGCTTATACTTATGATATCTTCAACCTTTACAGGTCAGATAATTGAAGGTTTTGAAAATCAGCTTGCCGCCATTGCGGGGCTTACGGCGTGCATTCCGATGCTCATGGGTACGGGCGGAAACTCCGGTTCGCAGGCTTCAACCCTTATTATCCGCGGTCTTGCCCTGGGTGAAATTAAAATCAAGGACTATTTCCGCGTACTCTGGAAGGAAATCCGCGTTTCCGTAATCTGCGGAGCGGTGCTTGCGCTTGCAAACTGGATAAGAATGCTCGTTTTAAGAGCTGTAACCGGCGGCGATGCAAGCAACAGCGTTATACTGGTGGTCTGCCTTTCGCTTTTGTGCGTTGTAATGGTCGCCAAAATGATGGGTTGCACATTGCCCATTATTGCAAAGCTTCTGAAGCTTGACCCGGCTCTCATGACCGGACCGGTTATGAGTACCGTTGTTGACGCAGTTTCACTGCTCATATATTTTGCTCTGACCGGAATATTCATCACCGGAAGGACATGAAAAATTTTTCCGTCAATACTGCGGAAGCTGCACGGCGGCCGGCGGCTGCCTGAATTTTAAAGGAGGAATTACACTTTGTTCAAAAGATTCCTGTCATTTCTGAAGGGCTATCGTATCCTGACGATACTCACACCAATCATGGTTTTTCTTGACGTTGTTATCGAGCTTCAGATTCCAAAAATTATGGGCGAGTTAATAACCTTGCTTTATTCAACGGAGGATCCGGATTTTGCCCATGATGTGCTCAATTACAAGCTACTGCAGATGCTCGGTCTTTGCGCGCTGACGCTGCTTGTCGGCTATATTGCGTCAAGGTGCTCGGCAATTGCAAGCATGGGCTTTTCGGCGAATATGCGCTCGGCACTGTTCAACAAAATTCAGGATTTTTCGTTTGAAAACATCGACAAGCTCAAAATCTCCTCGCTCATCACAAGAATGACGAGCGACACTTCAAGAATTTCGAGCGTGTTCAGCAATGTTATCGTGACATTTGTCAGAGGACCTTTCCTGCTTGTTCTTGCGCTCAAATATTCGCTTGAAATAAGCCGTGATCTTTCAAAGATCTTCATTTTCTGTGTTCCGGCAATTGTTGTTCTGCTTATTATACTCGGTATTGCGGCCGTTCCGCTTTTCAGAAAGCTGCTCAAGGTTACGGATGACTTCAATGCAACGCTGCGCACAAACATCAACGGAATCCGTGTTGTCAAATCCTTTGTCCGTGAGGACTATGAAAAGGAAAAGTTTGAAAAGGTCAACGATGCTCTTGTTCAGACAAGTATCCGTGCACAGAAGATCGTGCTGTATATTGCGCCGATTCTCATGCTTGTAATCTACGGCTGCATGGTTGCTGCGCTGTTCATGGGAAGCCGTATCGTTATCACCAACACCCTTGCCGATATCAGCGGCGGGCTTGAGGTCGGACAGATAACCACCTTTACTTCCTACATTTCCCAGGTTCTTTCCTCGCTCATGACAATACTTATGGTATTTGTTACAATCGCAACCGCAAAGGCCTCCGTTGAAAGAGTCGGTGAAGTTTTTGCCCAGGAGCCCGTAACAAACGATGATAACGGGGACGAAAGCCTCCTTGTTGAGGACGGAAGCGTTGAGTTCAGGAATGTTTCGTTCAAGTATGAGGAAGAAGCAGTCAAAAATGTTCTTGAAAATATCAATATCAGAATTGAAAGCGGTGAAACAATAGGCATTATCGGTTCAACCGGTTCGGCGAAATCAACGCTCGTTCAGCTCATTCCCCGTCTTTATGACGCCACTGAGGGAGAGGTTCTTGTTTCAGGACATGATGTCAGGGAATACAAGTTCAAAAACCTGAGGCAGGAGGTTTCGATTGTTCCGCAGCAGAATGTCCTTTTCTCCGGAACCATCAAGGATAACCTGCTTTGGGGTGATTTTTCCGCAACCGATGAGGAAGTTGTTGAAGCCGCAAAGGCGGCTCAGGCTCACGACTTCATAATGGAAAAGGAAAAGGGCTATGACACCGAGGTCGGTCAGGGAGGAAGCAATGTTTCCGGCGGCCAGAGACAGCGCCTTTGCATTGCAAGAGCTATCCTCAGAAAGCCGAAAATCCTCATTCTTGACGATTCCACCAGCGCCGTTGACACCGCAACGGATGCAAAAATCCGTGAAGCTCTCAAGGGCGAACAGTTTAAGGATACCACAAAAATCATCATTGCCCAGCGTATAACGTCTATCATGAACGCGGACAGGATAATCGTTCTTGAAAAGGGAAGAATCTGCGGACTGGGTACGCATGATGAGCTTGTTGAAACCAATGAAGTTTATAATGAGATCTTTGTTTCTCAGCAGGAAGGAGTGCTTGCGCAATGAGTGAAAAAACTCCCGTAGTCGGCCTTGAGACCGAAGAAGCGGAAAAGGAAAACACCGCAGCAGATTCCGTATCTGCCGAAGAAACGAACGACATTCCCGGAAAGGAAGCCGAAAACGCTTCAAAGGGCAAAAAGAAAAAGGAAAAAAAGA
>JAEDEQ010000110.1 GCA_016293225.1 Clostridiaceae bacterium | reverse complement strand
CGCTTGACGAACCGTTTGCGCAGTCAAGAGCAATTCTCATTCCCGAAAAATCGCAGTCAACCGTTGTTTTAAGGTGCTCGATATAATCATGGACGGTGTTTTTGCAAACGGTTATCCGTCCGACGTCCTTTCCGAGCATTACGGGCGGTTTTGAAGCCTCGTCAAGAATGATTGCTTCAATCTCTTCTTCAATTTCATCGGGAAGCTTATATCCGTCAGATTTAAAAATCTTTATTCCGTTGTATTCGCAGGGGTTATGCGACGCGGATATCATGACCGCCGCGTCATAGTTATAGCGCTTTACAAGATAGGCAACAGCCGGAGTGGGAACAACGCCGAGCGTCATAACGTCCGCGCCGACCGAGCACAGACCGCTTGCTATTGCGGCTTCAAGCATATCGCCCGAAATTCTGGTATCCTTTCCGATGAGTACGCGCGGTTTGTGCGTGCCTTTGGTAAGCACCATTGCCGCCGCCTTGCCTATATTCATTGCAAGCTCACATGAAATTTCCGAGTTTGCAACGCCCCTTGCACCGTCGGTTCCGAATAATCTACCCATAATTACCTCCAAAAATCAAAACAGTTGCTGTTGACCCGGCATTGCAATGCCGAGATGCTCATACGCCGCAGGAGTCACCGTTCTTCCTCTTGGCGTCCTGCTCAAAAAGCCTATCTGCATAAGATACGGCTCATAAACATCTTCAATCGTTACCGCTTCCTCACCTATTGCGGCGGCTATTGTTTCAAGTCCGACAGGGCCTCCGTTATAATTGCGGATCATTGTTGAAAGAATGAGTCTGTCTATTGAATCAAGTCCCAGATTGTCAATTTCCATTTTTGAAAGGGCAAAGTTTGCCGCTTCCTCGTCTATTACGCCGTTGCCCATAATCTCGGCAAAATCCCGCGCGCGCTTCAAAAGCCTGTTTGCAATTCTCGGCGTACCTCTTGAGCGCGCCGCAATTTCAAGCGCTCCGTCATCTTCAATATCTATTGAAAGTATTCCTGCGCTGCGCCTGACTATCTGAGAAAGCTCCTCGGGAGAGTAAAGCTCAAGGCGAAGAACAACGCCGAAACGGTCGCGCAGCGGCGCGGAGAGCTGGCCTGCCCTTGTTGTTGCGCCAACAAGGGTAAACTTAGGCAAATCAAGTCTTATTGACCTTGCGGACGGGCCTTTTCCGATGATAATATCAAGCGCATTGTCCTCCATTGCAGGATAGAGCACCTCCTCAACGCTGCGGTTAAGGCGGTGAATTTCGTCAATAAAAAGCACATCGCCCTCGGAAAGATTGGTGAGAAGCGCCGCAAGATCGCCCTGCTTTTCAATAGCCGGGCCTGAGGTAACCCTGAGATTTACGCCCATCTCATTGGCAATTATGCCGGCAAGGGTGGTTTTTCCGAGTCCCGGAGGGCCGTAAAGCAAAACGTGGTCAAGACTCTCCTTGCGCCTGAGCGCGGCCTGAATATATATTTCAAGGTTTTCCTTAACCTTTTCCTGACCGATGTAATCCTCCATTGTGCGCGGACGCAGGGAAAGCTCGATATCGTTATCGAGCGGCGTATATTCCGGCGTTATATATCTGTCGTCAAATTCCATATCCGGCATTGATTACACCCTCTTTGAAAGAATTTTTAGCGCCTGTTTGATAATATCCTGAACCGAAAGCGAAGAATCAACCTTGCTGACGGCAACAGAAGCTTCGCTCTTGCTGTAGCCAAGCATTGTAAGCGCCGCAACGGCCTCGCTCGTTTCCGGAATTTCGCCGACAGCTGAAATTTTTTCAAGCGCCGCGGCGTCGGCGGAGGAGGAAACGGCGCTCTTTGCCTTGTCCTTCAGTTCAAGTATCACCCTTTGCGCAATTTTCGGGCCAACTCCGTTCGCGCGTGTAATTGCTTTGACATCGCCCGAGGAGATGCACAAAGCAAGCTTTTCCGGCGTTTGCTCGGAAAGGATTGCAAGCGCCGCCTTGGGGCCTACGCCGGTAACGCCGATGAGAAGCCTGAACCACTCAAGCTCATATTCGGTTGAAAAGCCGAAAAGGTCAAGAGCGTCCTCCCTGACATTGAGGTGAGTATAAAGAGTAACAACGGAGTTTTTGTCAATATCGCGAAGTGTATTCGCCGAGGTCAGGCATTTGAAAGCAACGCCGCCGCACTCAACGGCAACCGAATAAAGATCGGAAAAAACAACCTTTCCCGTAACACTGTAAAACACTTTCAGATCCCCTTTCTCAGTTTTATCGGACGCACCGGGTCAAGTATTGAGCTTCCGGAATGAGCGTGGCAGATAGCCATTGCCAGAGCATCGGCGGCGTCGTCCGGTTTCGGAATTTCGTTAAGTTTAAGAATACGTTTTGTCATGTCCTGAACCTGCTTTTTTTCGGCTCTGCCGTAGCCGACAACGCTTTGCTTAACCTGCAGGGGCGTATATTCGAAAACCGGCGTATGCGTCTTCCGGGCGGCAAGCATGATAACACCGCGCGCCTGACTGACGTCAATAACCGTTTTGGCGTTGCTGTTATAAAACAGCTTTTCAACGCTCATTGCATCAGGCTTATATTTTTCGATTATTTCAGTAAGTTCATCGTATATTATCTCAAGGCGGCGGTTGAACGGCACGCCGGCGTCGGTGGTTATTGCGCCGTAGCTCACAAGGGAAAAGCGCGAGTTTTTATATTCCACAACGCCAACTCCGACTATCGCATATCCGGGGTCGATTCCGAGAACGATCATACACATAATACCTCATTATAGTTATCGTTTGATTATATCACATCTTATTCATCATAACAAGTATAATTTGTAAAAAAGAGGCAGAGGAAAAGCAAGTTTTCAATGGACTCATGAGAAAAATCTTGACAACCGTTAAAGCAATGTGTATAATTGTCTCTGTTGCCGGTGTGGCGGAATTGGCAGACGCAAGGGACTTAAAATCCCTCGGTAGCAATACCGTACCGGTTCGAGCCCGGTCACCGGCACCAAACCGGAAAAATCCGAACCTTTTTCCATTAGGAGACAGGCTCGGATTTATTTTTATTATAGCAGAAACCGAGCAACCTTTTTTCGGCTGCCCGGCTTTTCTTTTTTCTCTAAGGGCTGTCTTAGGCAGGTGCTTTTAAAACAAAGCCTTCGATAATCAATCCCTGCCAAGCTTAACATATTCACAGGCGGTTTTTGCCGCAAGGGCTGCATTGTTAAGCACAAGATGAATATTGGAATCAAGGCTTTCGCCTCCGGTAATGTCCTTTATTTTTGCAAGCAGATACGGAGTGGTTTCCTTTCCGCGGATGCCGAGCTTTCGGCTCTCCTCAACGGCGCGGTCAATGGCCTCGTTGATAACATCGGCATTCATGGAATATTCCTCGGGAATCGGATTTGTAACAAGCATTCCGCCGCGAAGTCCCATGCTTTTCTTTGCTGCAAAGGCGCAGGCCAGCTCTTTCGGAGAATCAAGTCTGTAATCCACCGAAAAGCCGCTTTTTCTTGTGTAAAATGCCGGAAGCTCCTCTGTCCGGTATCCGATAACGGGAACGCCCTTTGTTTCAAGATATTCAAGCGTAAGCCCGAGATCGAGAATTGACTTTGCGCCGGCGCAGACAACCATCACCGGCGTCATTGCAAGCTCCTCAAGATCAGCGGAAATATCCATGGTTATCTCTGCGCCCCGGTGAACGCCGCCGATTCCGCCCGTTGCAAAAATGCTTATGCCTGCCATTGAGGCAATTATCATTGTTGTTGCAACGGTTGTTGCCCCGTCCTCTCCCTTTGAAACAAGAACGGGAAGATCACGGCGTGAGGCCTTGCTAACCTTTGTTCCCTTTTTTCCAAGGTACTCTATCTCCTCTTTTGAAAGACCGGCCTTGAGCTTTCCGCCGATAATGGCTATCGTTGCCGGAACAGCACCGTTTTCTCTGATTGTTTGCTCAACCCTGAGCGCCGTTTCAACATTCTGAGGATACGGCATACCGTGGGAAATTATGGTTGACTCAAGAGCCACAACAGGACGGTTTTCCTCAAGAGCCTTTTTTACCTCGGGTGAAATTTCAAGATATTTATTCATTTTAATTCCTTCTTTCATATGTTTTTGAATACGTCTTCATAAAGACGCATATTAACGGAATACCGGGTTTTGCAAACCGAGGCGGAGCCCCTCAGGGCAAGCTCAACGCAGTCTTCAAGCGGCAAATGCAAAAGCTCACCCATCACACAGCAGGCAAAAAATGCGTCGCCTGCTCCCGCAGTATTGACTGTCTGATTCGACAGAGCCGGACGACTGATGAACTGCTTTGAATCAAACGCCAGAACTCCGCGCTCGCCAAGGGTTATATACACGCGGCCTACGCCGAATTTTTCAACAAGCAGCCTTGCTGCCGAACGCGCCGAGGTCTCATCTTTTACCTCAACGCCGGAAAGCATTGAGGCTTCAATGGCGTTCGGCTTGAAAGAATCAATATATCCGAGACAGCTTTTTAGTCTCATCACCTTGCTTGCCGACACCGCGTCGGCAAAAACGGGAACGGTAATATTTTTGCAAAGATACTCGAGAGTAT
>JAEDEQ010000022.1 GCA_016293225.1 Clostridiaceae bacterium | reverse complement strand
AGCTTGTAAACCTCGCTTTCAATGAGGGCGGTAACCTCGTCAACATCAAAAACAAGGCCCTTTGAAAGCAGGAACTGAACCACCCAGTCCTTTTTCTTAATTCCGGCTTTTTCGCTGTTTTTAAAAAGCTGTTCAGCCGCTTTGACCGCCGTTCTGATCCAGAATTCAAGCTTTTCATTCTTTTCGGCGGAAAGGCGTGAACGGACAAACGGAATGAGGAAGCCCGTGAGTATTGCCGAAACAATGGTTATTGCAATTTCAAGAAGTGTTGTAATGTCATATTTCATTTTGATATCCTCCAAAAGCTTATTCCGCCTTTTTTTCAAGGTCGGTTATTCTGTGGTTTATAACCTTAATCTGCTCTTCAACCACCGGCATACGTTTTGCAAAGTTGTTGTGCTCGCGCACCTCGCGCGTCAGCTCGTCAAGTTTGCAGTCCGTGACCGCAAGGCCGGTTTCAATTTTTGCTTCGGTGCTTTTTGCCGCGCGGTAATTCGTAATGATAACGCCGATGAGAGCAAGGCCGCCCGTTATCAGAGCAACAATAATCTGAGCCATGCTTCACACCCTTTCGCAGTAATCAAGGCAGACCCAGCCGCTGGGCGTTCTGCCCCAGTTTCCCGCAGTTTCAAAAACCGTGAACTCAAGGCCTCGGACATAGCCGCTTGCTCTGTATCCGGCAAGGCGGAGAACCTTTTTTTGCGCGTCTGCGGAAAGACTTTTGAAGCTTATGCGCTCAAAGCTTGTTGACGCGCCCTTGCGCACGTTGAGGACGTCGGCCTTTGAAACTCTGTAGTTTCCGGGGCTGTATTTTTCTGCTTTGCCGCTTGCTTTCGTCCGAAAGTTTTCCTCGCTCCATTTTTCCGGGTCGAGCCAATCGCCGCCGGAAAGCTTTTTGAGACCGAGATGCAGATGAATTCCGGTTGCCTTGCCTGTCATTCCGGTGTAGCCGAGAACGGTGCTATTGTTAACCGCCTGTCCTTTTTTGACCTTGATGCGGTCAAGATGATAATGCAGCATCTTGACGCCGAGCCGCGGATAGCCGACCCAGACGTACTTTGCGCCGCCGTAAGCCCAATCGCGTCCGCAGGAGAGAACCGTGCCGCTTTCAACGGCATACTGCGCAAGCTTTTTGCGGTTTGTTGAGTAATCGGCGCCGGAGTGGAAGGAGCCGGTTTTTCCGCCTGCCGTGCTGAAAGGCTCGCGGTATCCGAAAGGGGAGGAGAGCCAATGCTTTTCACCGTGGAAGATGAGTTTTGAAACCTCGCTCATGCTTTTTCCTCCCTTTTAAGGCCGAGAACGGCAAGATACCAGAGAGGCAGAAGAATATTCAGGCAGAAGGCTTCAAGCGCCGCGCGCACAATGCCTTTTGCGGCGTATTCAATTGGCATAAAAATACTCCTTTCTTCACCTTGCGTAAACTTCAAACCACGAGCCGGCCTGACAGACTCCGGCATTGCCGCTCCAAAAGGCAAGCTGCGTAAAAAGGTCGGTATCGCTTGTTATAAGCTCTGTTTTTGAAACTCCGCCCGATGTTGCAAAACCGTACTGATTATAGATTTTTGTTCCCAAAAGCTCCGACCTGAGCGAATACTCCAGCGAAGAAATGTCAGTTCCGCCCGGCTGGCAGAATTGAGAAATTATTCCGATAGCCTTGTAGGCGTTATAGATTCCGTCTCCCTCCCAGCCGTAATAGACATTGAGCGCCTGAACATTTCCTGCCTCAAGGTTTGTTGTTGCCGCGCCTCTGACAAAAAGCTCGGTGAACTTGAGTGGTGTTCCGTCCGCAAAGGTTGCAAAATAGAATCTTTTTGTTGCTTCGGTCAGTGTACCGGAAAAGACCTTTTTGAAATATCCGCCGCCGCTTTTGCCCTGCGGAATGGAAAGGTTCAAAACAGGCTCGGCGGCCGTACCGGTGATAGTTGCCTCGGCGTTCCGGTCTGCCTCAAGCGTTGTAACCGTACCGATGGTGAGGTTAGGCGTTGCGCCGGTTTCGCCTTTTTCGCCCTTTTCACCCTTGACGTTGCCTGCCGTAATGGTGCTTCCGTCCGAAAGAGTGAAGGAAAGCTCGCCGCTTTCGGAGAGCGAGCAGCCCGTTACCGAAACGCCGTCATAAACGGGCAGGACTGTTGTTGTGTTGTCGGTAAAGACAATTTGAATGTTCCCGTCAATGCGGCTGACGCTTTGAATCTGGCGCAGGTCGAGCGAGTTGATAAGCTCAAGCAGACTGGTATACTGCTCGTCGGTAAGCTCGCCGGCCGCTTCGCCGTCAAAGTCCTTTGCCGAAATAACACAGCCGATGTCGGCCACGGTGGAAGCTACCGAGTCGGAATAAACGCCGATGCCGAGCGTTTTGCAGGCAATCACCTTCGGAACGGCAACCGTGTTCCCCATGAAAGAGACGTCGGTATATTTTTCGTCAAAAATGAAGCGTGCGGTCTTGACCGTGTGCGCGTCCCAGTCCGAGTCAAACTCAAAGGTCACCGTGTAATCGGCGTTTGACGAGACCAGATACCTTTTGCGGCAAAGCGCAACCTTTCCGGAAACTTTGATTTTAATATCTGTCATTATTTCCTCCTGAAAAATGTGAATTGCGGCTTCACAGTTAATATTTTACAGGCGGAGTTTCAGGTTGTCAACAATTTTGGCAAACATTTGTTCGATAAAATTTCTGAGAAAAGCAAAAAAGTCGCATTGTAATCAGGTTGTTTGTTCTGTTTGCCGATACAACGACATATTGCACCGCTTACTCATGAAAGCCTGCAAACAATTCAAGCGTCCGGTGAATAAGCTTGCGCAAAAAAAGCCGCCTGCCTTTTTCGGGCAAGCGGCGGTTATGAGCTCTTATGCGGTAATGTGCTTTTTGTCGGCTGAACCGGCAACGGGTGCTTTGCTTTTAAAAACATCCGTAAAGTTTTCAAAAAAGAGGAAGAAGAAAATAAATTGAAGCGGAATGACCTCAACAAGACCCGTTCTGCCGTATTTCTGGTCAAGCAGTATATTCATGACATAGGCCACAGCCAGCGTTAAAGCAAGAATGACAAGCATTGAGACCGCCAGCGGCAAATACGCCTTGTGCTCCCTGCGCTTGAAGAAGCAGAAAAGAATAACAGCAAGCATAATGAATATGAAGAATAAAACAGCGGCCACAGAATGGACGGGGTCGAGCGTTGTTCCGCTGTGGGTGGTTGGCATAAAAACGCACACAAGCAATGTCAGAGAGCCTCCGACGCCGAAAATGTAAGCCGGAATGTTTTTATAGCCGCTCCTTTTGAACGCAAGGATAAAATTGAGCGAAAGACCGATGCTTATCAAAAAGCTTGTTACGCCGAAGCCGAGCGGATAATCAAGTCCCGTCATGCTGATGGTATAGGAAACAGGATTTCTGACAAAGGCGAAGAACGTGAAGAAAAGCCAGGCGGCCGCAAGGAAAAAGTATGAGACTGCGGCAAACACGCTTGTATCCTGCGCCTTGATTGAGGCTTCCTCTCTGTCGCGGTCAGCCTTGTTTGAAAAGAGGTTCGTGTGGTTGACGGCAAACATCACAACATGAGTGGCAACAATCGGTATTATCTCGTAAAGGCCGTTTTTGCCCTCCTTAACGCCGCCCATTACAATCGACATGACAACAAAAAAAACAAGGTCGGCAACGCACAGCGCCGTTCCGGAAACGAAGAGAACCCTGCCCTTTTTGCTGCTTTCGCGCCTGGAAAGCCGTAAGCAGAGGATAAGAACCACAGTTGCGTTGAGAACAATGTTTCCGAAGCCTGTAAGCCAGTGCAGAAGGACGGAAAAGGTTGTCACCGTTTTTTCCGGCAGCTCGGGCATGAGCGTGGTCACAACAAAGCCCACGCAGATATTCGACGCCAAAAACAGCGCGCGCAAAACCGGAGCCTTGAGCTTGAAGGCACGCAGCATATACTCAACATTAATAATGTCGCAAAGCGGCAGAATAATGCAGTACACCGCAAGCAACGGCAGCCTTGTGCGGCCGATATCGCTGATGGTGCTCTTCAGCGGATTTTCAAGAAAGGCGAATACCGAAAAGAACAGCGCCGCGGCAACGAACAGCAGGAAAGCCGCTTTCCGTTTTTTCAGTGTGGCAGTAAGCAGATTTTCAGTCAACATTAAACTTCTCCCGTAATTTTTAAATTTTTATTGATTTTTTTAAAAAAATGTATATAATAAGCCTATGGTTTATTCGACGGTTGTGGTTTCATTAACACCTGTCAATTATACATAATTATATCGGTTTTTCAACCATTATTAAGCAGTTGTTATGTGTGATAAGCAACAAAATGCTCGTCAACTGTTTTATATCAGGAGGTAAAAATGGCAGAAACTTCAAATATATCCAGCCAAAAGGAAGACAGACGGGTCAAGCGGACAAAAAAGAATCTGCGCAACAGTCTGTTTTCGCTGCTTGAGGAAAAGAGCATTAACCAGATAACCGTGACCGAGCTGACAACGCTTGCGGACGTTAACCGCTCAACCTTTTATCTTTACTACAACGATATCTATGACATGATGGAAAAAATCCAACAGGAGATATATTCCGTTTTTGTTGATACCGTTGTTTGCTTTCAGAGCGATTTTTCGGACGTTGAAAGCTTTGTAACATATTGCTCGCGCTTCCTTGAATTCTGCAAGGAGAACTACCAGGTATGCCGCTTTATTACGCGCAACGACTGCAACAACCACCTTGCGGAAAAGATTAAGCTTGCCGTACGCTGCGTGATACCCGACTCGGCCGGTTATTTTCCGGACGGCGATCCGCGCAATTATATGACAACCTTTGCGCTTTCGGGAATGCTTGCAACAATACTCGAATGGATGAACAACGGAATGAAGATTCCCACCGAGGATATGGCGCGCTTTTTGAGCTATACCTATGTATTCGGCTCAAAAATGCAAAAGGAGAGCGATTTTTACAAGCAATACACAATGTATAAAAACTGACGAAAGCAGGCTTCACAGCGAAAAACGCTTTCCTCGTCTTAATGCCGCAGCGCTTTTTGCAAATCAGAGCCGACAATTTAAGATTATATCACATAAAACCAAACAGTGCAAGCTTTGTTTTTGTCTGTTTCGGTGTGCTTTTGCTGCATAAGTTTTCATCATTTTTTACAGTTGTGTTTAAAAAATAATTGATTTTTTATGTATATTGTTATATAATTTACTAAAACAAAGCATCCGGGAGAGATAAAATGAAAAATCCTGTCAAGTTCTTTTTTTCACGCGAGGAAAGCGACGTAAAGGTTGCAAACAACCGCCTGCTTTCCTATGCCGCAGGCCTGGCCGGCCAGAACATAAGCTACAACTTCATTTCCCAGCGCCTGTTCATCTTTTTGAACACGGTGCTGAATATTCCTGCGGAAAAAACAGGTATTATTACGGGTATCAGCACTCTTTGGGATGCAATCAACGACCCTCTTGTCGGAACGCTCATTGACGCGCGCAAGTTCAGGCCCGGCAACAAGCTTCGGCCGCTCATTATCTATACCTCGCCGATCGTAGGCGTCCTTACGGCGCTCATGTTCTTCAATTTTCGCTTGAGTGTTACGGCGGCCATTTTTCTTATATTGGTTCTTTACCTTGTATACGATATTCTCTATTCCGTTCAGGATGTTGCAATGTGGGGCTTGCTCCCGCTTTCAAGTCCAAGCTCCAAGGAGCGTGCAAGGGTTTCCCAGTGGGTAACAATCGGCGCAGGTCTCGGCGGTTCAATCGGCGGCCTTTTCCCTTCGATCAGAAGTATCCTTGTTGATAAAGCCGGTGTTACCGAGCAAAACGCTTATTTTCTCGGCGCACTCTGCTTCGGCTTTGGCGGAATGATTCTTTCAATGCTTGCCTACCGTATGCGTGAAAAGGTGAACTATGTTCCGGAAAAAAAGGTCAGCGTCTGGGAAAGTCTTAAAAGTCTGAGATATAACAGGACGCTTATAATTATCTGCCTTGCCCGTATTCTTGGTTCCGTTTCATTCATGCTTCCGTGGGAGTATTTCTTTGAAACGGATGGAGTCAGCTATAACCTGTTCGGAATGAATTTGTCCGGAGGAACAATGCAGGTTGTTTACGGGCTTGTTCCCGGAATTCCCGGTGCGTTGCTGCTGTTCTGCGCAACCCGTTTTGCCGAAAAGGTCGGAGGAATGAAGCGGCTGCTTATTCTTGCGGAAGTTTCTCAGATTATCTGCCGTATAATCGCATTTTTTATCGGCGCAAACGATAGGTTCCTTAATCCCGGAAACCTTATTGCAATCTGGGTTTTGGTTGCTCTTTACTCCATTCCGGTCGGAATGAAGGACGTTGCTCACCGTTCGCTTCTCAGCGATTCCATCGATGAGGTTGAGCTTAAAACCGGCGAAAGAACAGAGGGAATCACTTTTTCAATGCAGAACTTTGTTTCAAAGCTTTGCGGCGCAATTGCAAAGTTTATTCAGGGCTATGTGCTCAAGCTTCTGCGCTTTGAAAACATCAAGGGCCTTGACGGTTCGGCGCTCATCCGCGCGCAGAGCAAGAATTCGCCGTTCTTCAAATACCGCTGGCATCAGTTCATGCTCGGTCCCGTTATTGGCTCGTCGCTCTACCTTATCACTATTCTCTTCCTCAAGGACGACCGCGAGCATATGGCCGAGGTGGAACGCCTTTTGAAGGAAAGACGCAAGGAGCTTGAACAGGTCGAGCTTGCCGCGGCTTCCGAATAAACATCGGCGCCTGATTTATAAAATGAAATAAACAAGCTGCAAATTGCAGAAAGCAGAAATGCTCTTTGTAATTTGCAGCTTATTTTTATATAAATAATTAAGAACCTTTCCTGTTAAAGCAGCTTTGAAATTTCCGCCGCAACCTGATAGGCGTTTTTGCTTGTGGTGAGGACGGAAACGCCCTCAAGCTGTGCGCGCTGCTTTGCGTTTTCGTCAAGCGGCGCGTTTTCCGTGAGAACAATGCACGCGCAGTCGGTCAGAACAGCCACCGCAACGGCGTTGATGTTTCCCATGACGGTCAGCCAGCAGTCTCCCTCGCTCGCCCTGGACATTACCCAGCTGAGCAGGTCTCCGCAGTAGCAGCCTTTGATTTCCTTTTCGTCGCCGCCCGTTGTCAGCGAGGTGAGCGAAAGCGCGGTTTTCAAATCTTTAACAAGCATATAAAAATTCCTTTCAAATGTGTTTCTCAGTCGTCCTTGAGAAAATTCTCTTCAAAATCGTTTGAGTTTTCCGTGTTGGCTTCGGAGAGCTTCTCTTTTTTGCGGAACGGAGCGGGAAGGATATCCTCGTTTTCGCTCCTTGCGGCCCAAAAGATGCAGTCGTTCTTTTCGGCGTAGCCTCTAACAATGTCGTCCGCAAGGGCGCGGCACGACGGAGCGCCGCAGATTCCGCAGTCAAGACCGGGCAGCTCGGCTTCAATTTTCCTCAGCTCGCTCATCATCTGCATAGCCTTGATAACGTTGTCGGCAAGCTTCATTGCAGGCGAGGGCGTCAGCTCGTGAGTCCAGCCTAAAAGGTCAATATGAAAATCCTCCGGCAGACGGTTGCACGAAACGGGCATGAATTTCCTCAGCCTTTGTATGCGCGCCTTGGCAACATACGGATTTTCAACCGTAAGAACGCCGCCGACGCAGCCGCCCGTGCAGCAATTCAGCTCAATGAAGTCAAGGTCGTTGAGCTTTTCGTCCTCAAGCTCTTCAAGGACGTTAATCACGTTTTCAATCCCGTCTGCGGCAAGGTAGCGCTCCTTCAAAAGTCCTGCCGCCTCGCCTCCGCTGCTTGCCCAGCCGACTCCGATGATGCCTGAATCGTTCATCGGATTGATGTCGTCGCTCTTGAGCTTATCCATTGTCTGAACAAGAACGGGGTAGATGTCCTTTATTGCAAAAGCCCCGTTGATAATGCCGCCGTCATAGCAAAGCGGATTGGTTATCGCCGTCCGCTTCGCAGGGCAGGGAGAGATGAAGAAAACGCCGATGTCCTTGTTTTCAAGTCCGGTTTTTTTCCGCGCCGCTTTCCTTGCAAGCCTTGCGGCAAGGTCAACGGGGGTAAAAAGCGGAAGAATGTTTTTGATAAGATTCGGAAACCTTGTTCTGATAAGCCGCAGAACCGCAGGACACGCCGAGGAGATGACCGGCTTTTGCAGCGTTTTGCTTTCAATCATGCGCCGCGACGCGTCGCTGACAAGCTCGGCCGCCTTTGAAACCTCAAAAACCTCGTCAAAGCCCATGCGTTTAAGACCGTTGAGAACGTAATCAACGTTGTCAAGATTATTGAACTGTCCGTAAAGCGAGGGGGCGGGGAGGGCAATTCTGTATTTATAATTTACAATTTCGTTAAAATGCTCGCTGACGGCATACTTTGCATGGTGAGGACAGACTCTTATGCATTCGCCGCAGTCAATACAGCGGTCGGAAATTATGTATGCTTTTTTGTTGCGCACCCGAATGGCCTGGGTCGGGCAGCGCTTGATGCAGTTGGTACAGCCCTGACATTTTTCATCGTCAAGCCGCACCGAATGAAAAATATTCTCCATTTCTTCTTCGCCGCGCCGGAAAAATCAAAACGCAGCGCGGCATTCTCCTTTTTATTACTGGGGAACCTCTGAATAAATCACCGGATATGAACCTTGAGGTGCAGTGTGGTTCCGACTCCGACTTCGGTGTCAATCCTGAACTCATCGGTATATTTTTTGATATTGGGAAGACCCATTCCGGCTCCGAAGCCGAGACAGCGAATGTTGTCCGGCGCGGTGGAGTAGCCCTCCTTCATTGCAAGCTCAACGTTTTCAATTCCCGGTCCGTGATCTGAGAGCGTCATGGTGATGTTTTCTTCGTCAATTTCAACGCTGATTTCTCCGCCTCCGGCGTGAATGACCATGTTGATCTCGCCCTCATACATTGCAACGGCAACATTGCGGATAACGGACGGCGAAATGCCAAGCTGCTTGAGCGTTCTTTTAACATCGCCGGACGCTGCGCCGGCTCTGGTAAAGTCGTCGCCCGGAACGTCATAGTGAAGCTTTATGGACTCCATTATGCTCCGCTGCCTCCCCTCAGACCCTGTGAATAGAGCTTTCCGCAGGCAGTGAACATTTCCATTTTTGTGCAAAGCATTACCATGTCGCGCTCCTCGGCAAGCTCAATCATTGCAAGGTCGGGTCTTTTTCCGCGGACAAAAACAATGCAGTGCATATCCATCATTTCCGCTGTTCTGACAACCTGCGGATTGACAAGACCCGTGAGCAGAACGGCCTGCTCCTTAACAAAGGCAAGCACATCGCTCATCATGTCGCTGCCGCAGGCGGTATGAACCTCGGCTTCAAGCAGGTCGTCCCTGCAGATGACCTCGGCGTTCAGAATCTCCTTAACCTGTTTAACTTTCATAATTTTCCTCCGTGTTCTGTTCATATGAGGCAACCTGACTGCGGCCGGTTACCAAAAGCGGCGAAAGAGCATTATAAAAAAGTCTTCCGCCGTAAAATAGTCACTGATTAATTATCTTCAAAAAATGAACTGCGCTTTTTCAATCTCGGCTTCAACAATCCTGCACGCCGTGTTCCAGATTATCTTTCCGGCCTCGATAAAGCTTTCGCTGTTTTTGTTCACCGAGCAAAGCATTGCAAACGCCTGTCCGATATCGGTTTCAAGCTCCCTGCCTTTTTTCATTGCAAGGTAATAGAATGTGAACGCCGCTCCGTCGGAAATGTTTTTGTAAAAAGCGGAGTGTTCCCTGCGCAGTGTGTCGTGCATTGCGTTGATTGCGGTTGTTGAAAGCTGCTCGGCAGGAATTTTCAGCTGAAGCAGCGATTCCGCCGCAAAGACCAGCAGAACCCTGATCTGAAACAGAATGTCCTGCGATTGGAACTTGGGCGCAAGCAGCTTTTTAAAGTCGATAGCAAGCTCGCTTTCCTCGCTGCCGTCAATGAGCGGAGTCAGACCGGCAAGCTTTTTTCCAAGCTCCTTTGCCTTTTGAAGGTTGCCGTTCAGGCGGTAGGAATTGATAGCTTCGATATCTGTTGAAAGATTGACCGAAAAATCCTCCTCGTCCTTTTTGCCTTTATAGATTCTGACATCGTCCGCCATAAGGAACACCTCCGTGGAAAAATTTATTTTGCCTCTGTTTCTTTAGCAGCGGCCGCCTTTTTCTGCCTGCGCTTCATTTTGGCCTTGTAGCTAATCAGAGCCGCAAGAGCCTCGTCGTCCGGGCCGTACTGACCGAGGCAGACCGGATAGGCATTGTAACCGCCGTGGAAGTCGCTTCCGCCTGTCATTACAAGCTTATGCTTTTTGGCCTGCTTTTTAAGGTACTCCTGCTGTTCGGGAGTGTTCTCCGGGTGCCAGACCTCAACTCCGTCAAGACCGAGGGGAATCAGCTCGTCCAAAAGCTCAAAGTTGTTGTAAAAGCCGGGGTGGGCAAGCACCGCAATTCCGCCTGCGTCGTGGATAGCCTCAAGCGTTTCCTCGGGGGAGGGAAAGGTCGATTCGATAAGCACGCAGTTTTCGCCGCCTTTTTTGAAAAGGGAATTGAAAAGCTCGCCGAAGATGGTGGTGGTAAAGCCGCTTTCAAGAAGCGCCTGCATAATGTGCTGCTTATAAATATTGGTTGAGCCGGTGGCGCATTTTACGATAAATTCCGTTGTTATCGGATATTTTTGCGTAACCTTAACGGCCATTACCTTTCCGGCGCTCTTCCTGATGAGGGAGTTGCGCTTGCAAAGACCCTCAAGTCTGTCCGGAAAGTCCGGAAAATAGCAAAGCATATGCGCTTTGCCGCCGCGTTTTCTGTCGGTGCAGGTGAGCTCCACCGCCGGGATAACCGTTACCCCGTATCTTTCGCCGATAATTTTTGCTCTGACGGTACCGGCGAGGCAGTCGTGGTCGGTGATGGCAAGCGTTGTTACCCCGCTTTTTTTTGCAAGAATAATGATGTCGTCAATACCCATGGTTCCGTCGGAAAGCCGGGTATGACAGTGTAAATCTGCTGACAAGTTTATACTCTCCTCTCCCCTTTTTAAAATCTGCGTCTTTCAAAAATCTCTCTTAAAACAACTTCCGAAATGCGTAAAATATATGTAAAAAAGGACAAATTACCGCAATAATACTATATATGACTTAATTATAGCACATTTTTTCGGTTTTTCAAGGGGTGAGGGCGAATTTCTGCACCGAGACGGCGCAAAAATTCGCTGATATTTTCCGCACGGGCAAAGAGCAAAATTGACACATTCTGCCATCTGTGCTATCATATAACCGTTATGTTTCGCCTTTTATTATCATGACAGCGAAACTGTTTTGAGGTCATTATGAAATTATTTTACGATCTTCATCTTCACTCGTGCCTTTCGCCGTGCGGCGATAACGAAATGACTCCCTATAACCTTGTGAATATGGCAAAGGTGTTGGGCTTTGACATAATAGCCCTGACCGACCACAACAGCACAAAAAACTGCCGCGCCGCCGCCGAGGCGGGCAAAAAAGCCGGCATAACCGTTGTTCCGGGAATGGAGCTTTGCACAAGCGAGGAAATCCATGTTGTCTGCCTGTTTAAAACCGTTGACGGGGCGGAAGGCTTCGGCGCGTATATCCGCGAAAACATTCCGAAAGTTAAAAACAAGCCGCAGATTTTCGGCGACCAGTTCGTCATGAACAGCGAGGACGCGGTTACGGAAAGCGAGGAGCTTCTGCTCACAACGGCAAGCTTTTTGAGTATTGATTCGGTTCCTGACTGCGTAAAAAAATACGGCGGAGTGTGTTTTCCGGCGCACATTGACCGCTCGTCCTACAGCGTAATTTCCGCGCTCGGCACGTTTCCGCAGGAGCTTAAGGTCTCCTGCTTTGAGCTGACGCCAAACGCCGATGAAAAAGTTTTTCTCGAAAAATATCCGGCAACGTGCGGAAAGCTTATTCTGCGCAATTCCGATTCGCATTACCTTGAAAATATGCGCCTGCCGGAGAACACAATAGAGCTTGATGAAAACAGCGCAGAGGCGCTCGTTGCGTATCTTGATAATTTTGACATCTGAGGTGATAATGTTGAAAAGAGCAGAAAGGGCAAAAAAGCTTTTTGAAACCGGACTTAATTGTTCGCAGTCGGTCGTTGCGTGCTTTGCGGACGTGCTCGGCCTTTCCGAAACCGCCGCGGCAAAGCTTTCGGCAGGTCTCGGCGGCGGTGTGGGCAGACAGCGCGAGGTTTGCGGAGCCGTTTCCGGCGCGGCAATGGTGCTCGGCTTCGTTTTCGGCGGTACGGACGGAACGGACAAAAAGCGCGCCTATGAAAAGGTGCGTGAATTTTCCGATGAGTTCAAAAAGCGCAACCGCTTCATAGTCTGCCGGCAGCTGCTCGGTCTTGACGAAAAGGAAAGGGAAAGCGCCGCGCCGGCCGAAAGGACTGCGGAGTATTACGCAAAGCGTCCCTGTGCCGACCTTGTTTTTGACGCGGCGGAAATTCTGGAGGGTATGCTTTGTGAAGCCGAACCGTAATTTCCAAAAAGAGCTTGAAGCAATAATTGAACAAAACCGGAAGAACGGCATTGTGCCGTCGCTGCTGCTCCATTCCTGCTGCGCTCCGTGCAGCAGCTACTGCCTTGAATATCTGTCGCAGTATTTTAAAATCACCGTGCTTTACTACAACCCTAACCTTTTTCCTGCCGGGGAATATGAACGCAGGGTTTCCGAACAGAAAAAGCTTGTTTCCGCTTTGCCGACAAAATATCCCGTAACGCTTGTTGAAATGAAAGGCGAGCCGGAGGAGTTTTATTCCGCGGTCAAAGGTCTTGAGCATATCAGGGAGGGCGGCGAGCGGTGCTTTGCCTGCTTCAGGCTGAGGCTTGAAAGGGCCGCCCGGTACGCAAAGGAAAACGGCTTTGACTTTTTCACAACAACGCTCACGATAAGTCCGCTCAAAAACGCGCAAAAGCTTAACGAAATAGGCGAGGCGGCCGGGGAAAAATTCGGCGTGCGCCATCTTCCGTCCGATTTTAAAAAGAAAAACGGCTACAAGCGCTCCGTTGAGCTTTCAAAGGTTTACGGACTTTACAGGCAGGATTACTGCGGCTGCGTTTTTTCAAAGCGCGAGCGCGAGGAGGCCGAAAAAGCAAAGGGAGAAAGCATATAAGAGCATAATTTTATGACGGCAAGAGAGGTAAAAGAGGCGGCTCAATATTGACAGAGAGCGCCTGAAAAGTATATAATTAAGGAAAGATTTAACAGCTTTGCTTTCCGGGCAGGGCGTAAGGAGGAAATACATATGACATTCTACGACGTACTTTCCGAAAAAAGGAAGGCCGTTCCGACTCCGGATAATGTTGTTGACGCAAACGGCAACGCATATTTCGGAACCTTTGACAAGGAATTTGAGCGCATGGACTTTCTCAAGGTCAACAGACCCTCAAAGCTCCCGAACGCATTCAACAAGGTAAAGCTCACCCTCTGGGAGGCCATTGAGCTGAACCTCAAGGACATTATTGTCCTCACTGCGGTTTGCGATATGGGCGTTTTCGGAACGGGACTGACTCTGGTCTATGACAAAAAGAGCAAAAAGGTCACAAAGTTCCAGGATATGTTCCCGAAAAGCAGCGCCGTAATTTCAAAAACGCTCCTGGGCGGCGACACCTCCGAATCGCGCGGAAAGAATGTTGTTCTCAAATGCGTCAATCACTTTGAAAACGGTCAGGCCTTCGTCACCGGTCACGCTAAGGACGAAAAGGGCGGAACTTCCGTCAGCTATGATGTTGAGCTCAACCGTGTTTCGCTTCCGAGCATTGTTTCAATCCCGTTCGGCGCAAACCGTCCGCTGTATTCGCAGAAGGACCTTTTCAAGCTTTCGGGCTGGGTGGAGTTCAACGGAGTCCGGTATGAAACGGACGAGGAAAGCACCGCCATCATCGACGACCACAGAGGCTACTACCCCTATGTTGCCCACTATGACTGGGTAACAACCATGGGCAAGATGGAGATAGACGGCGAAAGAAAATTCTTCGGCTTCAACCTTACAAGGAATCAGTCAACCAATCAGAACGATTACAACGAAAACCTCATCTGGTTTGAGGGCAAAACAACGCTTCTGACTCCCGTCCGCTTTGAGCATCCGGAGTATAACAAGTGGCGTATCCGCGACGTTTACGGAATGGTTGATATCACTTTCGATATCGGCGACCGCTTCATTATGCGCGTACCCGGCGGCGTTATTGACATTAACTATCACGTTACGTTCGGAACTCTTTCCGGCTTTGTCTGCGATCCCGACGGAAACAAGTATATTCTGGACGGAATGAGCGGAATCGGCGAAGATAAGAGCCTGAGATTCTGATAAAAATCAATAAATAAGCGGGGCTGTTGCTTCTGAGTGCAACGGTCCCGCTCTTTTTGTCCGCCAAAGCGGCGGACAAAAAAGGGGGCTGCGCAAAAATGCAGCAGACCCCTTTCGGCTTTACGGTTATTTGATTTTGAAAAGCTTCAAGAAACGTTCGGAAAGTTCGGCGGCAAAGTCGGCAAGCTTGGCAAAGAAGTCGCGTATCTGCGCCGTAATTTTTTCGCCGATTGCCATTATTTTGTTGACATCGTTCTTTTTTCCGGCTTCAACAAGCTCATCGCCCGCAACCTCTGAGATGAGATCCTCAATCGGGCCTTTTGACTCAAGCGTTGTGTCCGCAGTCGGCTCAACATAGGAAAAGTCGGACTCCGCTTTGTCCGGTGCGCACTGCGTGCAGTCGCAGCCGCTTTGGTGGGTTGAATCGTTGACGTTTTCCGCAAAGCTCACAACGGCAACGGAACCGAAGAGCATTAGGACGCAAAGGAAAACGCAAAATGATTTTTTCACTGGTATCATCCCTCTCTATTAACAATTTGTTAACTTTATTATATCAATGATAATATCATTTTGCAATGGTTTTTGTCAAATTAGTTTAAAAAATGTAATAAGAATGTCAGAAAGGTGGCTTTCGGCTTTGCTGTTCATCTCTCTGTAGTCCTCGCCCGAGGAATCGTCCGCGTCGTCGCTGATTTTGCGCACGGAAAGGAACGGAACGCCGCACTTGTCACACACGCAGGCAATTGCCGCCGTTTCCATGTCAAAGGCGCAGACGCCGAAATTTTCCTTGAACAGCTTTTTCTTTTCGCTGTCGGAAAGGAAAATATCGCCCGTTCCGAACCTGCCGCTTTTGACGCCGCCGAGGGAGAGGAGCTTTTGAAGCAGCTCTTCGTCCGCCTTGTGCAGTGAGATGTCGCCGTCCGGCTTTGCGCCGAGCTCATAGCCTATGGCGGTCAGGTCAAAGTCGCACTCTATGAAGCTTTTACCTGCAACAATGTCTCCGCGGCAAAGGCGGCTGACTGCTCCGGAAAGGCCGGCGTTGAGAATGATATCGGCATTTTTTTCGAGAATGAGACTTGACGCGGCAAAGGCGGCGTTAACCTTGCCGATTCCGCTTTCGACCGCAATAATCCGAAGGTCTTCAAAGTTGAACGAAAGGCAGTTTTTGGAAAAGAAAGTTTCCTTAACCGCTCCGAAGCCTTCGGCGGCTTTTTCAAAGGGTTTATATTCCATTTCGTCAGCGAAAATAATTCCGACTGTTTTTTTCATATTGATTTTCCTCTTTCAAAAGCATTTATTTGTCCCGCATTTCAGCGTTTTTTTCCTTTCTGCGGAGCTTTTCCATTATATTACGTTTTTTCCGCCGCTGTCAACAGAAAAAAATATGCATAAAATAAAGTGACCGCCGATTGGTAGGACAGCGCACAAAATGACGGCATATTTTCTTTCGTGCCGTCCGGTCTGAAACGCCGTGCAATATTACCCGTGAAGCTCAGGACAATTCATATAATCCAAGCTTCCCCGAAGAAAATGCAAAGGATAATCGGCCTTTCCTGCCGTTTGGCGGCTGCGCTTTCGTCTGCGGCGCAGCACACGCTTTCGCGGTGAAAGTCATTGGCGGCAGAAATGTCCGCGGGGAACCAATGTTGCCACCCGCAGGCTCTGCTTTCGGGTGTGCCGTCACCGCTTTATCTTTATATATATATTCAAAAGGACTGCCGTGATATGCGGCGGTTCTTTTGTTTTTGCCGTCCGGCGCAAAAAGGGTCTGCCGCTTGGTGCGGCAGACCCGGGAAAAGCAGGGTTATTTCTTCTTTCCGAACATCTTCCTTTTCTTTTCGTTTGCTTTTGTCTCTTCGCCGTCCGGCGCGTCGGTCTTTGCCGCCGTGCCATCTTCGGCTTTGAGCTTTACCGGAGACTTCCAGATGTTGATAATTCCCTCATCATTGAGCAGCTTGAGCATAATGACGAGAAGCGGTGTGACAAACATTCCGAGAACACCGAAAATTTTGAGTCCGAGGTAAAGGGATGCAATGGTAACAATCGGCGAAAGACCAAGCTGGCCGGCAACAAGTTTCGGTTCGGCAATCTGGCGGATGATGGTTATAACGGCATAAAGGACAAGCAGTCCGATTCCCAGACTGATATCTCCGGTAATGAGCGAATATGCAGCCCACGGAATGAGCACCGTGCCTGTTCCGAGGACAGGTATGATGTCAACAATCGCCGTACCTGCCGCAATGAGCATGATGTATGACGAGGAGAAGATGCCGAGAAGCTTGAGAACGGTAAGACCGACTGCAACCTCAAGGAAGGTAATGAGCATAATGAGAAGATATGCCTTGCCCATTTTTCCGAGCGAGGTGCGCAGAATGTTCTTTGCCCTTGAAAGGTCCTTGCGCCTGTGCTCCGGAAACTGGCAGACGATGAACGCCTTGATTTCGGCAAATTCGGAGGTCATGAAGCAGCAGGCAATGATTGAAATGAGAACGGAGAGAAAAACCGTCGGAAGCTGCTTTGCGGTGGAGATAACGCCGGAAAGCGGCCCGGTGATCCAGGAAAATTCAAATTTTTCCCCGATACTTGAGGTGATGGAGCTTGAAAGGTTATTGCTTTCGCCGGAAAGGTATTCACGGATGCTTGAAAACAGGTCGGACGCGCTCTCCTTGAGCGTTTTTGAAAGGAACTCCGGCAGCGATGAAATAAGGTTCATCAGCCACGTTTCAATATTGTTGACAACCTCGTCAAGGTTTTTGAGCTGCGCGCCGATATAGGAGATAAAGCCCTTGATTTCATCAAAAATGCGGACTCCGACAAGCGAGATAAGAGCCGTAACAATGAGCAGGGCAAGAAAAACGCACAAACCTGCGGCGGCTCCGTTTTTGAAATGAGCCTTTTTAACGAGAAAATTCTTCGGCTTCTGAAGGATTGCCGCAAAAGCAAAAGCAATGACAAACGGAAGACACACGCTCAGCGCGTACCTGACCACCAGAAAGCCGATAACAAAAATCATTGCAAAATAAATGACGTTGATTATCGCCTTTTTCCTTTTTTCAACTTCTTGCATAATTTGTTCCCTCTTCCTATGTAATTTTTTATAAGCGGCGCCCAAAGGCTTTCCGCGGCGGAAAAGGACGCCGTTTTGTTTGTAGAATATATATATTATATTAACCTAATGCGTGCATTAAAATCAATGTATTTTACAAAATTGTTGAAATTTATAAACAACTCTTTTATTGCTCGACAAAATGTGATATTATTACCTTATTATTTTTTATTAATTTATTTGCAAAGGTTGATGTTTGATGAAGATTGCCGTTATGGGCTTCGGAGTCGTCGGCTCCGGTGTTGTCAAACTTATTCAGAAGAATGCTCCGGTTATCAGAGAGAACACCGGCGCCTTTCTTGAAGTTAAAAGGATACTCGATATCAGAGATTTTGACGGCAGCGAATTTGCGCCCCTTATGACCAAAAGCTTCAGCGATATAGAAAACGATGACGAGATTGAAGTTGTTGTTGAAACCATGGGCGGCCTTAACCCTGCTTTCGATTTTGTTTCAAGGTGCCTCAAAAAGAAAAAGCACGTTGTTTCCTCAAACAAGGAGCTGGTTGCCCAAAAGGGCTTTGAGCTGCTTGCCCTTGCAAGGGAGAACAATGTCAACTTCCTTTTTGAAGCTTCAGTCGGCGGAGGTATTCCGATAATCCGTCCGCTAAGCCGCTGCCTTGCCGGAAACCGCATTGACGCAATAGCCGGAATATTAAACGGAACAACTAATTTCATTATGACTAAAATGATAATGGAAAGAACTGACTTTTCGTCCGCTCTTGCGCTTGCGCAGAAGCTCGGCTACGCCGAAAAGGACCCCACGGCTGATGTTGAGGGCCTTGACGCGTGCAGGAAAATCTGCATTCTTGCCTCCCTTGTTTTCGGGAACCACATTTATCCCGAAAAGGTTCACACCGAGGGCATCACAGGGATAACGCTTGCCGACATGGAGCTTGCAGAACGCTTCGGCTATGTTATCAAGCTTATCGCTCAGGCAAAAAAGCTTGAGGACGGAAGGCTCTATATCATCGTTTCACCCGCTCTGGTTCCGAAGGAGAGTATGCTTGCTCCGGTTAACGACGTTTTCAACGCCTGCCTTGTTCAGGGCGATATGACCGGCGATATCCTGCTTTACGGAAAGGGCGCAGGCTCTTCTGCCACCGCTTCCGCCGTTGTCGGAGACATTATCGACTGCGCGGATAACCTGGAAAAGCGCAAATTCTTCGGTTGGAAAGAGGAAAAGGAGGGGCAGATTGAGGATTACCTCAACATTCCCGTTTCGCTCTTTGTCAGAGTGAAGAACGAAAAGGACGCACGGCAGAAAGTCGAATCGCTCTTTAACGGAGCGAGGATTATTGAAAGCGAAAGCAAAGCTGAGCTTGGCTTCATCACCGGAGAGGAAGCCGAGGGCGCTCTCAGGGAGAAGCTTTCAGACTCGGGACTTACCGTTCTTTCCTCAATCAGAGTTACATCTTATTGATTACGGATCATTTAATAATATATTGATACCACTATCGGAGGTATACTAATGGCACTTATTGTTCAGAAATTCGGCGGTTCCTCCGTTGCGAATGCCGAAAGGGTGGCGAATGTCGCCGGTATCGTAACGGACGCATATAAAGAGGGCAATGACGTTATTGTTGTTGTTTCCGCTCAGGGAGACACAACGGACGATCTTATTGCCAAAGCAAACGAAATTAATCCGAACGCTTCAAAACGCGAGCTGGATATGCTCCTCACCGCAGGCGAGCAGATGTCAATTGCGCTTTTGGCAATGGCGATTGAAAAGCTCGGCTGCCCGGTTGTTTCTCTGCTCGGCTGGCAGGCAGGATTCAGAACCAGCCGCACATTCGGCGCGGCAAGGATAGAACGCATTAAGACCGAACGCATTCAGTCGGAGCTTGACAAAAGGAAGATTGTTGTTGTTGCGGGCTTTCAGGGACTCAACAAGTCCGACGACCTTACAACGCTCGGACGCGGCGGTTCGGACACCTCTGCTGTTGCAATTGCGGCGGCGCTTCATGCCGACCGCTGCCAGATCTTCACCGACGTGACCGGCGTTTTCACCGCCGACCCGAGGAAGGTCAGCGGAGCCAGAAAGCTTGAGGAAATCAACTATGACGAAATGCTTGAGCTTGCAACGCTCGGCGCTCAGGTTCTCAACCACCGCTCGGTTGAAATGGCAAAAAAATATTCAGTGGAGCTTGAAGTTCTTTCAAGCCTTGTCAGGGAAAGCGGAACAATAGTCAAGGAGGCTGTAAAAATGGAGAAAATGATCATCAGAGGAGTAACAAAGGATACGGACGTTGCACAGATTTCCGTTGTCGGAATGAAGGATATACCGGGCAACGCGTTCAAAATGTTTTCAAAGCTTGCCGCAAAAAAAATTAATATCGACGTTATTCTGCAGTCCATCGGCCGCGACGGAACCAAGGATATCTCCTTCACCTGCAGCAAGGATCATGCAGCCGCAGCCGTGGAACTTCTTGAGGAGATGTTTTCCGTTCAGGGCGCAAAGGTTACCTGCAACACCTCGGTTGCCAAGGTTTCCGCTGTCGGCGCGGGAATGCAGACCCACTCCGGCACGGCTTCAAAAATGTTCGGCGCGCTTTATGAGGCCGGCATCAATATCAGCATGATTTCAACAAGTGAAATTACTATTTCCGTCCTCATTGAAAAGGAGCTTGCAGATCAGGCGGTTTCCGCCGTTCATAAGGCTTTTTTTGAGCAGTAATTTAATATATTTGTGCGGCGCTGTCATTTTTTATAAGACGGCGCCGATTTTAAATATAAAGTTTTCAAAAAATAGTTGACAAACCGTTCAACTGATAGTATAATGAAAATCGTTAGGAAACGACTGTTACCTAACAAAACAAAAAATGAAGAAGAGGTAAAAAGTGGAAAATATAATCGAAATAAAAAACCTCAGTAAAGCTTTCGGCGATGTTAAGGCTGTCCGCGACCTTTCATTCTGCGTCAAAAAGGGCGAGCTTTTCGCTTTCCTCGGCGTGAACGGAGCCGGAAAAAGCACAACAATCTCAATCATGTGCGGTTCGCTCAAAAAGGACGGCGGCAGCGTAACAATCTGCGGCAGACAGTCCGGGGAAGGGAACGGCGAGATTGCGGCAAAGCTGGGCGTTGTTTTCCAAAACAGCGTTTTAGACAAGGCTCTGAGTGTTAAGGATAACCTTGAAAGCCGCGCCGCGCTTTACGGAATCAGCGGAAACAGCTTCAAAAAAAGGCTTTCTGAGCTTTCAAAAATGCTTGACTTTGAAAATCTTCTGGGTCGCACCGTGGGAAAGCTTTCGGGCGGTCAGCGCAGGAGAATTGACGTTGCGCGCGCGCTTTTGCACAAGCCGGAGATCCTCATTCTTGATGAGCCCACAACCGGGCTTGATCCGCAAACAAGGAAGCTGCTCTGGGACACGGTGAAAACCCTGCGCGAAAAGGAGAATATGACCGTTTTCCTCACCACTCACTATATGGAGGAGGCGGCCGACGCGGACTATGTCGTTATCCTTGACAGCGGCGCTATCGCCGCCGAGGGAACGCCGCTTGAGCTTAAAAACCGATATACCGGTGACTTCATAACATTCTATTCGGTTGATGAGCAGCAGCTTAAAGCCCTCTCCCTGCCTTATGAAAAGGTTGGTGAAAGCTTCCGTGTTGAAGTTAAAAACACAAACGAGGCAACAAGGCTTATTATGCAGTATCCGTCCCTTTTCACGGATTACGAGATAACCAAAGGCAAGATGGACGATGTTTTTCTTGCCGCAACAGGAAAAAAACTGACGGGAGGCGAAGCAAAATGACGCCCTTTTTCTCGCTTGTCAAGCGTAATACAAAGCTCTTTTTCAAGGATAAGGGAATGTTTTTCACCTCGCTTATAACGCCGGTCATTCTGCTTGTGCTTTACGCAACCTTTCTTGCCGGCGTATACCGAGACAGCTTTGCTTCGGCCATTCCGGATTTCCTCAAAATTGACGGAAAGCTGCTTGACGGCGCTGTTTCCGCGCAGCTCATTTCCTCTCTGCTTGCGGTAAGCTGCGTTACGGTTGCGTTCTGCTCCAATCTGCTCATGGTTCAGGACAAGATAAGCGGCGCGCGGCAGGATCTGTGCGTTTCACCGGTCAGGCGTTCAACCCTTGCGGCGGCGTACTTTGTTTCAAGCTCGCTTTCAACGCTGATAATCACCTTTACGGCGCTCGGAGTCTGCCTTTTGTATCAGCTTAAAAAGGGCTGGTACTTTTCCGGAAAGGACGTTGCAATGCTTGCGCTTGATGTTTTCCTGCTCACCCTTTTCGGTGTGGCGGTTTCCTCCTGCGTAAACTTCTTCCTTTCAACAAACGGTCAGGGCTCCGCAGTCGGAACGATTGTCAGCGCAGGCTACGGCTTTGTCTGCGGCGCATATATGCCGATCAGCAGCTTTGCGCCCGGACTTCAAAAAGTGCTCTCCTTTTTCCCCGGAACCTACGCCACAAGCCTACTCAGGAACCATGCAATGCGCGGTGCGTTTGCCGAAATGGAAAGTCTTGGCTTTCCGGACGAGGCAATGAAAGGCATCAGGGACGCTTTTGACTGCAATCTATATTTCTTTGAAAAAAGCGTGAGCGAGGGCGCAATGTATGCCGTGCTTTGCGGCTCAATTACCGCACTGCTTCTTATATACATAATCTTCAATATATTTTCTAAAAGAAAGCTAAGTGATTAAAAATGAAATCAAGATATAAAACCGCAAGGCGTCTGCTTATCTTCTGGACTCTTTTCATCGGTCTCGGCGCGGTTGCCGGAGCGAGCGGAATGCTGCTTGATCCCACGGGAAAAGCAATGGGCATGGATTCAATGCTTCCGTATTTTCAAAAGCTGCCGTTTGCAGACGTGCTTTTTCAAGACTATGTTTTTCCGGGCATTGCGCTTTTGGTTGTAAACGGAATAACCAATCTTACTGCGTCGGCACTTCTTTTTGCAAAAAGAAAAAGCGGCGTTGTCCTCGGAGGAGTTTTCGGTGTGACACTCATGCTCTGGATTTGCATTCAGTTTTATATGTTCCCGTTGAACTTTATGTCAACGATATATTTTATCTTCGGCTTTTTGCAGGCGGTCACCGGTTACGCCGCATGGGTCTTTTTGAAGCAGGAAAGCTTCAGGGTGAACGAGTCCGATTATAAAAATATCGGCACAAAGGGCGGCAGGCTTGTGGTATACTTTTCACGAATGGGCTATGTTAAAAAGGCCGCCCTTGAAGAAGCACAAAGAACCGGTGCAGAGGTTTATGAAATCAAAACGCCCGAGCGTACACAGGGAACGGCAGGCTTCTGGTGGTGCGGAAGATTCGGCATGCACCGTTGGGAAATGCCGATTGAAAAAATTACCGCCGAGCTTTCAGGGTACGACCATGTAACCGTTTGCACGCCGATATGGGTCTTTTCCCTTTGCGCGCCGATGAGGGCGTTCTGCAAGGCGGCAAGCGGAAAAATCAGGGAGACAGACTACATAATTCTTCACCACATGAAAAGCGGTTTTGAATCTGCCGCAGATGAAATGGACACACTCCTTGGGCTGAAGCGCACTGGCTTTAAAAGCATCTGCTGCCGAAAAGGCACATTCAGAACAGTAAAGGAAGAAAAGGATACCTGCAAAGTATCTTGAAAGCAAAAAATATTAAATAATGAGAATAGAAAAAACAGAAATTAACGGTATTCCTGCGCTTGTTTGGGGCATGGAAAGCGAAAAGGCATATGTTTTTGTTCACGGAAAGCAAAGCCGGAAAGAATATGCCGAACAGTTTGCCCGTATTGCCGAAAGCAAGGGCT
>JAEDEQ010000109.1 GCA_016293225.1 Clostridiaceae bacterium | reverse complement strand
GCTCTGTTTACCCATAAAGGAGCCACCTACAATTTGAGATTTACGCGGTTGCAACAGGCAGGGTGTGTCCGGGCGCCTCAAGCGACGCCCCTACTTTAGATATTAGATGTTAGATATTAGATGTTAGATTGTGACAAAAGATAAAAGACAAAAAATAAAAGGAAATTAAGCCTAACCTCTTGCTATTTTCATTGAAATTTGCGATAATATATTGAATAATTACAGAATTAAAAGGGGGATTTTCTTTTGGACGAGAAAAAGGCTCTTGCAGAACTTCTTTTTCCAAACGTTACTCAAACGCCCGACGACCTTGAAAAGCTTTTTCCGCCGCGCAAGCTTCCCGAGGGAGCGCGCGTAACAAGGTTCGCTCCCAGTCCTACGGGCTTTCTTCATATCGGCGGTCTTTTCGCCGCTCTTATCTCAAAGCTCAACGCACAGATGACGAACGGCATTTTCATGCTGAGAATTGAGGATACCGACAAAAAGCGCGAGATTGAGGACGGCGTTTCCGAAATTATCAGAGGTCTTGAAGCCTTTGGCGTAACTCCCGATGAGGGCGTCATGGGCTTCAATAAGGAACAGGGTAATTACGGCCCCTATACCCAAAGCAAACGCGCCGGCATCTATCACGTTATTGCAAAGTCGCTCGTTGAAAAGGGCTTTGCCTACCCCTGCTTCTGCACGGAGGACGAGCTTTCCGCCCTCAGGGAACAGCAGGAAAAGGAGGGCGCGCTCATCAAGGGCTATTTCGGAAAATGGGCAAAATGCAGGGAGCTCACCTTTGAACAGCAGAAAAAGCTCATTGAGGAGGGCAGACCCTATACGCTCAGACTCCGCTCCCCCGGAAACGAGGACAAGCGCATCACCTTTGTTGACCTCATCAAGGGCAAAATAGAAATGCCCGAAAACATTCAGGACATCGTCCTTTTAAAAACAGATTCCATTCCCACCTACCACTTTGCTCACGCGGTTGACGACCACTTCATGAGAACAACCCATGTGACAAGGGGCGATGAATGGATCTCCTCCGTTCCCACTCATATCCAGCTTTTCTCCGTCTGCGGCTTCAAGGCACCTAAATACGCGCACATCTCCCCCATTATGAAAGAGGAAAACGGCTCAAAGCGCAAGCTTTCAAAACGCAAAGATCCCGAAGCGGCAGTAACCTATTACGCCGAGGAGGGCTTTCCTAAGGAGAGCGTGCTTGAATATCTGCTTACACTTGCAAACTCAAACTTTGAGGACTGGCGCAGAGCGAATCCGGACGCCGACTGCTCCGAGTTCCCGTTCAATCTTAAAAAGATGAGCGTTTCCGGCGCACTGTTCGACCTGACAAAGCTTACCGATGTGAGCAAAAACGTCATTTCAAAAATGAGCGCCGAAAAGGTTCTTGCCTACGCTCTTGACTGGGCGGAAAAATATGACGAAAAGCTTTATTCCCTGCTTTCAAGGGATAAGGAATATTCAAAAGCAATCTTCTCCATTGACAGAGGCACCGCAAAGCCGAGAAAGGACATTGCAAAGTTCAGCGAGATAGGCGCTTATGTTTCCTATTTCTTTGACGAGGAGTTTGACACCGACCTTTCAGAGCTTCCGCAGAACCTTTCAAAGGAAACGGTAATAAAAATCCTTGAAGCTTATGCCGCGTCCTATGAACAGGCAAAGGACAACAGCGAATGGTTTGAGCACATGAAAGAGCTTTGCGAACCGCTCGGCTTTACTCCGAACGTTAAGGAATACAAAAAGAATCCCGGACTGTATCTCGGCCATGTTGGCGATGTTTCGTCCGTTGTCCGCGTTGCCGTTACCGGAAGAAAAAATACGCCCGACCTTTTTTCAATCATGACCGTCCTCGGAAAGGAAAGGGTACTAAACAGACTCAATGCCGCGATCAAAAAGCTTTCCTGACCGCGCACGAAAGGAAATGAACAATGGAAGACTATACTGCACCGTCTAATTTTATTCATGATTTTATTGACGAAGACCTCAAAAACGGCGTTTATGACCACGTTCAGACCCGTTTTCCGCCCGAGCCGAACGGATATCTTCATATCGGCCACGCAAAGGCAATTCAGATTAACTTCAGCATTGCCAAAAAGTACGGCGGAAAATGCAACCTCCGCCTTGACGACACCAACCCCTCAAAAGAGGATACCGAGTATGTTGAAGCAATCAAGGAGGACATCAGGTGGCTCGGCTATCAGTGGGACGAGGTGCTTTACGCCTCAAGCTACTTTGACTTCATTCACGAATGTGCCGTTGAGCTTATCAAAAGAGGAAAAGCCTATGTCTGCGACCTTTCCGCCGAGGAAATCAGCAAGTCCCGGGGCACCCTCACCGAACCGGGTACGGAAAGCCCCTACAGAAACCGCAGTGTTGAGGAAAACCTTGACCTTTTCAGCCGCATGACTGCCGGCGAATTTCCGGACGGAGCAAGGGTTCTGCGTGCAAAGATTGACATGGCGTCACCCAACATGAATATGCGCGACCCGGTAATTTACCGCATTGCCCACGTTACCCACCACCAGACCGGCGACAAGTGGTGCGTCTATCCGCTTTATGACTTTGCCCATCCGCTTTCGGACACAAAGGAGGGCGTTACTCACTCGCTTTGCTCGCTTGAATTTGAAAACCACCGTCCGCTTTACGACTGGTTTTTGCGTGAGCTTGACCTCCCCCACCCCTCAAGGCAGATTGAGTTTGCCCGGCTCAACCTCAACTACTGCCTGACCAGCAAGCGCAAATGTCTGCAGCTTGTTAAGGAGGGCATTGTTGACGGCTGGAACGACCCGAGAATGGCAACAATCTGCGGAATGAGAAGGCGCGGCTACACCCCGGCGGCAATCCGCGATTTCATTGACCGCGTCGGCGTTTCAAAGGCATACTCGGTTGTTGACTTCGGTCTGCTTGAAGCCTGCGTCAGGGACGACCTCAACAAAAACGCACCGAGAGCCATGGCGGTTCTCCGTCCGCTCAAGGTCATTATTGACAACTATCCCGAGGGCGTTCAGGAGGAAATTGAACTCCCCGTTAACCAGGACAGACCCGAAATGGGAACACGGAAAACCGTTTTCACAAAGGAAATCTTTGTTGAAAAGGAGGACTTCATGATTGAGCCGCCGAAGAAGTATTTCCGCCTCTTCCCCGGAAACGAGGTCAGGCTCAGGGGCGCATACTTTGTAAAATGCGTCGGCTTCGATACCGACGAAAACGGCGAGGTCACCGCAGTCCACTGCACCTACGACCCCGCAAGCAAGGGCGGAAACTCCCCGGACGGAAGGAAGGTCAAGGGTACCCTCCACTGGGTCAGCGACCACAGCACCGAGTTTGAAGCAAGGCTCTATGACCGCCTGTTCAACGTTCCGAACCCCTCGGACGAATCAAAGGGCAGCTTCAAGAACAATCTCAATCCCGAATCGCTCGTTGTTCTGAACGGCTGCCGCCTTGAGGGCTCGATAAAAGACCTCAAGCCCGGCGACACCTTCCAGTTCATGAGACAGGGCTATTTCTGCGTTGACACGTCTTCAAGCGAAGATCACCTTGTTTTCAACCGCACCGTTGCTCTCAACTCCTCTTGGAAATAACAAATTTCCGCCGGGTACCGCTTGGCGCGGCTTTCCGGCTCAGCCATAAATAATGAAAGGAAGCATTGATATGAAAACAGCATACAGAATTGTTACTCCGATTCTTGCCCTCGGAGGAATTGCACTCGGAATTTTCCTCAAGCTGTTCTCCTTTGTAGTGGGAAATTCCGACGATACCATCAACAACCTCATCTCCGCCGTTTCACAGCTTTCAAGCGGAAAGTTTTCAACCACCTATTCATACTCTCTTTTTGAGCTTATAAAAATGGCGGCGACCTCAACGCCCAAAACCGGCGAGGACGCAAAAAGCTTTACCGAGGTTGCAAGCGCGGTCATGACTGACATCTATGCCTTTGCCGCCCTGTTTGCGGTAATGCTTGTTATACTTATTGCAATTGCGGTTGTTGCCGCCTGCGCAAACACGAAGAAAAAGCGCAACGCCTCGTTCTTCCTTTGCGGCTTCGGCCTTGCGGTTTCAATCGCCTGCATCTTTGTTTCAAACAGCGCTTTTGCAAAAATCACCGGTGGCGACGTCAACCTTACCGACCTTGTTTCGCTCTTTTCGGACAACACTCTCGTTACCCTTGCAACAGCAATCCTGACGGTCAAGAGCGCCTCGCTTTCCGCAGGCTTCCACAGCATTTTCGGAATCTATCTTCTCATCATAATCTGGACGGTTCTTTCCAATATGCTCATAAACACGCCAATTCATTCAACCAAAACCTACAAGAGAAAAAAGCCGATGAGAAGGCTTGTTCCTGCTCGCAAAAAATAACCGGTAAAAACAAGAGCTGTCGCGTGTTGCGGCGGCTCTTGTTTTGAATGCTTTTTTCTGTTTTGGAGTACATTTAAAAAAACGCAGCCGTTAAAGACGCGTTATTTAATAAACCGTACGTTCTGCTTTTTCTTTTACGTCCGTCCGCTCCGTTTATCCACAAAGGAACAACATAAAAGTAAAATCCGTAGGGGCGTCGCTTGAGGCGCCCGTTTTTTCCCTTTGCGCCGACCGAAA
>JAEDEQ010000108.1 GCA_016293225.1 Clostridiaceae bacterium | reverse complement strand
GTTGCAACCGCGTAAATCTCAAATTGTAGGTGGCTCCTTTATGGGTAAACAGAGCAACGGGCAAAGTACTCGGGCGGCTCCGAGCGCCGCCCGTACAAATTTTAGCTTTTATGTTGTTCATTTATGGGTAAACGGTGCAACGGGTTTTTGTTGTCCGGGCGCCTCAAGCGACGCCCCTACGAATTTTACTTTTATGCTGTTCCTTTGTGGGTAAACGGTACAAACGGTTTTTGTCCGTCCGCTCCTCAGGGGGACTTTAGATAATAGATAATGGATAATGGATAATAGATAATAGATATTTTTTCGCGCCCGAGGTGTGCTTTTTGCTGTACAGGTATTCCGCGCAACAGCCACCGTCTAAAATCCAACATCTAACATCTAACATCTAAAAACGGGAGCAGTCCGCATTGAACCTGCTCCCTTTTTTTATAATTCAAATTCTGCAAGCTCCAGTCCGAGCTTTTCGAGCGTTCCTTTCGCCTTTTCAAACTTTTCGGTTTCAAGATACGCTTTCGGGTCGTGCGCGTCAATGCCGATAACCGCCTTTGCGCCCATCTCACCGGCTATGCGCCAAAAGCACGAATGCGGATAGCCCTCTTTCATTTTGTCCTCAATGCAGTGGGTAAGACCGAGAAGATTGTACTCAAGCGGCGTGTCAGTCTCAATCGCTTTTTGAATAATCCGCCTTGAAGCTTTTTCGCAGGAAAGGTCAAAGTCGCCGTAGGTGCGCATGAAGATGTCCGGGTGGGCAACGTAAAAAAACAAGCCGCTGTCCAGCGCGTCAAGCACGTCGTTTGTATAGTTTTCAATTTCCTGCGGCGTTTTTATCCGTCCGTTATAGACGCCGTGCTCCTCGTCCGGCGAAAAGTGGTGACCTAAAAGCAGATACTCAATGCCGTATTTTTCGCTCATTGCGCAAAGCCACGGGATATACTCTCTGAAGTATTCGCACTCAAGTCCGAGATGAATTTTTATTCTGTCCTTATATTTTTCGCGCAGCAGACAGACCGAGGAAACGTATGACTCAAGCTCGCTCTCCCTCATTCTCATTGAGGAAACAAAGCCGTCCGTGTACGGCCACGGGGTATGGTCGGAAAAGCCGATTTCGGAAAACCCTGCGTCAATCGCCGCCCTTACATAGTCCTCATCTTTTCCAACCGCATGGAGACAGCGCAGGGTGTGGGTATGAAAGTTATATTTCATTATTCGCTGTAGAAAACGTCCTTGAACATTTCAAGGTGAGCTTTTCTGATAACGCTGCTGCTGACCTTTGACGTGAGCACGCCGAAAAAGCGCGTACTGTCGTGCATCATTCTTGCGTCAATGCCGAAGACCATGTTGGCCTTCTTTTTCCAGATGCCGTTGACAATGTCATTGACCATTCTTTCGCAGGAGGTGGAGACCATGTCGAGCATTTTGTCGCTCAGGCCGGACTCGTCGCCCCTGTTCTGATTGTGGAAAATGTCCGTCTTTGTAAAGCCGGGGCAAACAAGACCGACATAAATGCGGCCGCGGTATTCTTCGCGGATGGACTCCGTCATGCTCTTGACAGCCGCCTTGCTTGCGGAATAGATGGACGTTCCGGCAAGCGAGCAGAGCGCAGCCGAGCTTGAAACATTGACAATTCCGGCGCTTTTGGACTTGAGCAGAATTGGAATCATTACGTTCATTGAATATACGTTTGAATAAAAGTTGACCTGCATTGCGCGGTCAATATCCTCAAGCGAGTAATGGCCGAACTTGTTGAACTTCGGCAGGATACCGGCGTTGTTGATAAGGATATCCGGCTGAATGCCCTTTTCGGTAAGGTCGTTTGCAAAGCTTCGCCAGCTTTCCTTATCGGAAACGTCAAAAAGATAGTATGAGAAGTAACGCGCTTTATCGCCGAGCTCGCTGACCAAAGCTTTCATTCTTTTTTCGTTCCTTGCAATTCCGATAACGGTGCAGCCGTGCTCGGAAATAAGCTTTTTAACAAGACCCTTTCCGATACCGCTCGACGCACCGGAAATGATGACGGTTTTGTAGTCGAACCAGCAGTTTACCATGTTGCATTCTCCAATCTTGAACTTCTTGCAGAACATTGATATTCACCTCTTTAAATTCCAACAAGGTGTTGTTCTTGTTGCTATTTTATAGACAAAACTATACTGAATTGTGTTTAAGATGTTAACAGACAGTTAACATACCGTGCTTTTTTCTTTGCGCCGCAGAGCGGACATTATCTCAGCTTTTTAATAACGCTGATCTTGAGCTTCTTTGCCGTGGGCATAAGCTTTGAGTAGGCGTAATATTTAAGCTTATTTCCGACAAGGACATACTCGCCGATAAACTCGTAATAATCCGCCGAAAAGCTCTTTTTAAAATCGTAAATACCCTTGAAGTTGTCCTGCGGAACAAGAGTGCCGAGCGTTCCGTCCTCCTCAAGAGCCGGCGTTTTAACAATAACATAGCCGAGGTCATGAACCCTGCAACCGCGGTTTATGCTCTCGCAAAGGCGCAGATAGTTGAGATAGTGGCTTGAGCGTGTATTATTACGGATAACGTTCCTTGTTCCGCCGAAAAGGCAGCTGCCCATTCCGGCGTAATAGATTGAAAGTCCGCCGGCAACGCAGATGCGGTTATCCTTTGTAAATTCGTCCGCCTCCTTAATGCGCTTTTCAAAGTGCTCGGTCTGCTTGTCAACGCTGTCAATAAGCTCCCGAAGCTGGCGCGCCTTCTTTTCGTGCGCCGCGTCAAGCTGAGAGAGCGCCTCCTGCTTTTTTTCAAGGCGTTCGCTCTGGAGCTTTTTGTCAAGCTCCTTGTCGTAATAAACCAGCTTGAGATCGCTGCAGCCGTCAAACTCGCGCAGAAGCTTTGCGCAGTATTCGCCGTTGCGTTCAACAAAGTTGTCGCGCTCGGAGGTGTCGTGCATAACGCCCATGAAGTCCTCAATGATTGACCGGTCGGCGTCAACGTCCTTTGACGTGAACGTTTTTGCAACAAGGCCGCGCTGTTCGCCTATTCGGATACTGTAGCGCACGCCCTTGTCGCACTTTTTGAGGATAGCCTTTGCCTCGAGTGCGTTATTGTTTTCATCTTTGAGAGGGATAAACAGCTGAACGGGCTGCTTGTAGGTATAGTTTTCAATCGAGGGGTTGAGCGAATAGCCGAGGGAAAGCAGAGTTTTGTGCAGCGCGTGACCCTCCTCCTTCCTTTCGCCGTTAACGCGCAGGGGAACCGGCGGATCCATGATGAAAGCGGTGATTTTGTGCTTTGCAACCTCGCTTTTTATAAAATCGGTAAATTCCGAAAGCAGCTTTGTGTTTTCAAGGTTGCAGACCGGGCCTGCCGGAGCATACCAGATTTTTCCCGCGGCAGGCAGGTCGCGCTCCATTACAAGGACGGCAAGAACCCTTTCTCCGTTTTCAAAGCCGGAATAGTAGGTGCATTTCCAGGTGGTTTTGACCTTTTCCCAGCGCGAACACTGGATATACTGACCGCCGTGCGCTTCAATAAATTCATCGTATGCTTTTAAATCGGTTTCCTTTTTGAATGTGTACATATTATCAGTCCTTAATCAGTTGTTTTTCAGTGCGTCAAAAACCGTCTGCCTTTCGGAAAACGGGAGCTTTTCGCCTTTGATTTTCATGAACTCCTCATGACCTTTGCCGCAGAGTATGATTATATCTCCCTTTTGCGCAAGGGAAAGGGCGTAACGGATAGCCTTTTTGCGGTCGGGGATAACGGCGTACTTTCCGCCCTCCTTTTCAACATAGGACGCAATCTCACGGCAGATTTTTTCGGGGTCTTCAAAGTCGGGGTCGTCCGAGGTAATAACGGTAAAATCGCTCATCGCCCCGGAAACAAGACCCAGCTCCTGCCGCCTTATTTCGCTCCTGCCGCCGACAGAGCCGAAAAGCGTAATTATCCTGCCGGGATTGTAGGCTCTTGCGGTTTCAATTATACTTTTGAGGCTGACGCCGTTGTGCGCGTAGTCAATGATAACGGAGAAGTCTTTTCCGGTGTCAAGAACCTCGCCCCGCCCTTTGACAAAAACGGTTTCAAGTCCCTTTTTAATCTCGCTTTCGCTTGCGCCGAAGCTTTCGCCAACGGCGCAGGCGCAAACGGCGTTGTATGCGTTGACCTCGCCGGGGAGGGAAACAAAAAAGCTTTTTTCTTCTCCCTTGCGCTCAAAGGAAAAGGAAACGCCGAGCCTGTGTCCGCGCCGAACCTGCCGCAAATTTGTAAGGCGGAAATCCGCTTCAGAGTCAAAGCCGAACGTAAAAACCGGGCAGGAACATTCGGCAATAATATCCTTTGAAAAAGCGTCGTCAAGATTCACAAAAGCCTTTTTGCAGCGCCTGAAAAGCTGCTTTTTCCAAAAGGCGTATTCCTCAAAGCTTTCGTGCTCGTTCGTGCCGATATGGTCGGGCGAAAGATTTGTGAAAACGGCGGCGGCAAACTCCGTTTTGTCAACGCGGTGGTGCTTGAGTCCCAGCGAGGAAACTTCAATGGCCGCAGCCTTGCAGCCGCTGTCCGCCATAATGCGCAAAAGCTTTTGCAGCTCATAGCTTTCCGGCGTGGTGTTCACTGTCGGCAGGACGGTATCGCCGCATTTTGC
>JAEDEQ010000107.1 GCA_016293225.1 Clostridiaceae bacterium | reverse complement strand
TTTTTGGTTACTTTTGTCACAACCGACAAAAGTAACCCCCAGCGGAGCGGACGGATATAAATTTCTATTACCGTTTAGCCACAAAGGAACAACATAAAAGCAAAAATTGTACGGGCGGCGCTCGAAGCCGCCCGATAACCTTGCCAAATGCAGTCGCGTAAAAACTCAACGAAATCCCGACGTTTCGCGTTAATTTTTCGACCGGCGTAAAGGGAAACAAAGGGCGCCTCAAGCGACGCCCCTACGGATTTTGTTAAATTGGAAAAAGCAAACAAAAAAGCCGCAAAAACTGCGGCATAATTTATAAAATATCAGTTTCCGCGGCCGCGCCTTGAATATCCGCCGCCGTGCTTTGCTTCACCCGAACGCTTGAGATCGGTTATCTTCTCGTCGCTGACCTGCTTGAATCGGGCCATCATGTCCTCAAAGGACATATTTGAGGGGTCTTTCCTTTCCGGCTGTCCCTGCCAGACATTAGCTGAGCGGGAACGCTGCGGACGGTTCGGGCGTGGCGGTTTTGAGTCACGCTGCTGTTCTTCGGGCATAGCCTTTTTAATGGAAAGGCTGATTTTTCCCTCATCGCTTATGCCGATAATCTTGACTTTAACATCCTGTCCCTCGGTGAGATGGTCCTTAATCTCCTTGACAAATGCGTTTGAAACCTCGGAGATATGAACCATTCCGCTCTTACCCTCAGGCAGGCTGACAAAAGCTCCGAACGAAGTGAGTCCCGTGACTGTTCCCTCAACAATTTGACCGATTTCAAGCATAAAAAGCTGTTTCCTCCTGCGTTTTAATTTCCAAACGATGAATCGTAGAAAACACGCTCGCCGGGCTTTGCGTAGCCGTACTGCTCACGCGCAATTTTTTCATAGTATTCATCGTGATTTTTATCCTCAAGGAAGCGTTTAAGCTCCTCGTTTTCGTTTTTAATCTCCTCGCATTCTCCGCTCATCTGCGACGCCTGCGCGTTATTGTCGGCAGCGCGGGAATAATTGACAACGCAGGACGCTACCGCAAGACACACAAAGGAGAAAACAACAATGAACAGAATAACGCTGTGTTTCTGAACTCTTTTTGCCTTTTTTGCAGGCACAAACTGTTTAACGGCCAACGCTGTTCATCTCCCTGTTTAAATCAAAATAATCTTATTACGCAAAGCTCATCGTAATTTCAAATAAGCATTAAATCTCCGCTTATTACACACATTTATTATAATGATTTTTTATGTTTTTTCAAGTATTTTTTTCGCTTATTCTCAGGTTTTTGAACTTTTTTTGAAAGCTTTTTCTCCTTTTTCTTTTCCGCCGGAGCTTTTCTCTGCTTTGTTTGCGCTTTTATGCGCCCGAAAAGCCTTTCGACGCCTTTTTTAACCTTTTTTGAAAGGGCCGCAAACGGAACCGAAATCAGCGAAACAAATTTTGAAAAAACAGAAGAGATTGTTCCGAACACCTTTTTTCCAGCCCTGTCCGCCGTTAAAAAAAAGACCGCGGCACCGAGAACAGACGCAAAAATCAGGTTGACCCTGACGTTACCGTCGGCATAGACCAGAAAAAAGACAAACATGAAAACGGTTGTGGCGACCGAAAAGAACAGATCCTGCACCAAAAGCGCAATTTTCCCCTTTGAAAAAAGGCTTCTTACAAATTCAACCAGCCTGAAAAGGAAACCGTCAAGGAAGCCGAAAGCAAAAAACAGCAAAAAATTGGAAAGCTGCTGCGGCAGCGGCTCAAGATAGTTCATCGAAACATCTTTCCGAAAAAGCCGGTGCTTTTCGGCGCCTGATCAATATATGTCAGGGAAACAATGTTTCCCTCAATCGTCAGCTCCCCGTTTTCTGTGTTGAGCTTATTAATGTGCAGCTTTGTGCCGGTAACGGTCAGCTCCCCGGCGCAGGTATAGGCAAGAACGGTCGATTCGTCAAAGGAATCAACGTCCGTAACTCCGGTCATTCTGAGCTTTTTCCTGTCCTCAAGGATCAGGTTGTGCGGCTCGGTTTTAACAATCTCGTCTTGCATTAAAAACGCCTCCCTTTTTCAAGAAACAAAGGACTGCCTTGTTCTTTAATTTCTATGAAAAAAGGAGGGCAGATATGCAATCAAAGAAGCTTATACATTCCCGAGGCGTTCTCCTTGGTTGCGTATTCGTTCACGGCGAGAACCTCGGCGCGGATTTTGTTTTCGCCCATCTGAATTTCAATAACGTCGCCCTGCTTCACGTCGTAAGAGGCGCGGGCAACCTTGCCGTTGACCGAAACATGCTTTGCGTCGCAGACCTCGTTTGCAACGGTGCGCCTTTTGATAAGGCGCGAAACCTTCAGGTATTTGTCAAGTCTCATAGATGCTTCCTTTCGTATTTTTTAAAACAAATCGGGCTGCCGCAAAAGCAACCCGATTTTTGGAAAAGTTCAATTATTTAACAGCGTTCTTGAGAGCTGCGCCGGCCTTGAAGGACGGAATCTTTGAAGCGGCAATCTCAACAGCCTCGCCTGTTCTGGGGTTGTGGCCAACTCTTGCGGCTCTTTCCTTAACTTCAAAGGTTCCGAAGCCGATAAGCTGAACCTTTTCTCCGTTAACGAGGGCGTCTTCAACAGCGCCGAGAACAGCGGAAACTGCCTTTTCGGCATCTTTCTTTGAAATTTCAGCCTTTGCTGCAACGGCAGCAACCAATTCGGTTTTATTCATTGTGAATCCTCCAAAAATATATTTTCCATAAGTCCGCAATGCTCTTCGCAGTACGCCTTAATTGGATTTGATAATTTGCTTTGCTTCATCCCAAAGCTTGTCCAGCTCCTCAACGGGAGTTTCTTTCATATTGATACCGCGCTCGTTTGCAAGCTTTTCAACAATGAGATATCTTTTCAAAAACTTGTTGCTTGCCTTGGTCAGGGCCTCCTCGCTGTCAACGCCGAGAAAGCGCGAAACATTGACCGCGGAAAAAAGAACATCTCCGAACTCGTCCTCAATGTCGAAAGCGTCCTTTGACCGGTACGCCTCCTCAAGCTCGCCGATTTCGCTTTTGAGCGCGTCAAAAGCGCCGTCGGCCTTGTCCCAGTCGAAGCCGGCCTTGCGCGCCTTGGACTGAAGCTTCTGCGCCCGCATGAGAGCCGGAAGCTCAAGAGGAACGGCTTTCATTGAATCGCCCTGAGTCTTCTGACCCTTGGTTTTGCGCTTGATCTCATCCCACTTGACAAGAACCTCCTGCGGTGTGTCCGCGCTGTCCGAGGCAAAGACATGAGGATGACGCTCAATGAGCTTTTTGCAGATTCCGTCGCAGACATCGTTTATATCGAACGAGCCCTCCCCGCGCTCAATTTCGGCGTGGAAAACGACCTGAAGAAGAACATCGCCCAGCTCCTCGCACAGAAGGGTCTTATCGTTTTTATTGATAGCCTCAATAACCTCATAGGTCTCCTCAATAAAGGACTTTTTGATGCTTTCGTGCGTCTGCTCCCTGTCCCACGGACAGCCGCCCGGCTCGCGCAGAATTTTCATGATGGCGCAAAGATCTTCAAAGCCGTAGCGTGATTTGAAATTGAAATTTTTCATTTTAATTACCTCAGCCGTGCAGCCGCCGATTAATTGCGTTATCCGATTAATCGGTGACTACCTATGCTATTTTACCCTAACAGACCAAATTTTTCAAGGACTTTCGCAAATTTTTCTCCTTTTGGCAACATTTCAACATCATCGCGGGCAATTCCCTTGATTAAAAGGAGCGTAACGGCGTAAAACGCACCGCCGGCACAGATTGCAAGAACGGTTGAAATCTTCCCGTTTATCATCATCTTCTGCGCCAGGAGAGTTTGGCTGAAAAGCGCAACAATTCCGCAGACGGTTGCGGCAATGAGGGGTTTGATAAACACTGACGAATAGTCAATTTTAACTTTTGTGACCCTGATAAGAGCAGCAAAATTGATGGAAAGCATAACAACATAGCAGATCATGGTGCTCCAAACTGCCCCGTTAATGTTGATTTTAGGATTACCGATAAGGACAAAGTTGAGAATAATTTTTACAATCGAACCGATTGCAACGGACTTGAGCGGAATATCCATTCTTCCGACTGCCTGGAGCATATTTGTTACCGGAGACGCAACGGAGAACATGAAAACGCCGAAGCCGTAGACGCAAAGCATTGGTGCGGCAATGGGAATCATATGGGTCTGCTTGCTGTAAAGAAGCTCCAGAATCGGCTTTGAAAGCGCAGCAATTCCGAGGCCTGCCGGAAGCGCAAGCATCATTGTTATGCGGATTGCCGATTCAACTGTAACCTTAACCTTGCGTTTGCTTTTTGCCTCCCACGCCGAAGCGAGCATCGGGATAACGCTGACTCCGATAGACATAGTAATTGTCGGAATGAGGTTTTTAACGTTAAGTACGGAGGCGTGTACTCCGTAAAGATAATCGTTTATCAAATCATCTGAGGTTCCCGAGGAAACAAGAGAGTATTGATACATACCCTTGACAATTTCCTTTCCGACAGTCAATGCGTGGTTAAGACGGTTGCCGATCATTACATCGTCAATTATGTTACTGATATTGACAATCAGCGAGCTTAAAGCTATCGGCGTTGCGATTGTTATAATTTGCTTTCTAAGTACCTTATCACTCTTCGGCGGCGGAGAATTGACAAGCTCCGCACGGGTGAAGCCGAAGCC
>JAEDEQ010000021.1 GCA_016293225.1 Clostridiaceae bacterium | reverse complement strand
AAGCTTACGCTTTCCTTTTCTCCGCGGATTTTAGGAGGTAACTTTCAGGTTCTTTCCGAATCTGTTTGTTCTGCATAAATTTTTAACCATGAAAAGAGAGCAGAAAAATAAGGCAGACACCTATATTTTTCCGCAAGAAATCCGCGAGCGGATAAAAACAGAAACGTTGTTTTTATTTCCATCTGACCTTAAGCCATAACAGAGTGTGGTTTAAAGAAATAGCGGATTGGTGTTTCGGCAAGGGGAGTTTTGCACTCAGCTAATGTGTAGGCGCAATGGAAGCGAAATGCGGCTTTTCCCCCGCAAAGCCGTCATTTTGATTCCCTCTTGCGCCGTACCGAAAAAGTCTTTTTGGTTACTTTTGTGACGCATGACAAAAGTAACCCCCAGCGGAGCGAACGGGTGTAAATTTCTATTGCCATTTACCCACAAAGAAACAGCATAAAAGCAAAATTTTATATTCTTCCGGTAAAAAGTTGCGCATTTTACGCGACTTTTTTTGTTTTTGCCGGTATATATGGAGGGCCTTTTTCAAGGTTAAAAAAACGCGGCGAAAAATTCACCCGTTTTATACCCTGAAAATCCTTTCAAAAATCTTTCAGAAAGGAGAATCCGATGAAAAACAAACTTTCCGCAAAGGAAGAGCTTTTCTGCACCTACTATCTGCTTGACCGCAACGGACGCGAGGCGGCCGCAAAAAGCGGATACCGTTCTCCGCAGAAAAGCGCGGCAAGGCTGCTTCGCAAAAAGGAGGTTGCTTCTTTCATTAAAGCGGCGGACGAAAAAACAAAAAGAAAGCAGCAGGACGTTGCCGCCGGTTATTACAGGCTGGCATTCGGCTGCGTTGCAGACGCGGTCAAGCTGCTTTTCTGCGATGAGCCGACAGATGACGAGCTTGAAAAAGCGGACCTTTTTTCCGTCTCGGAGATTAAAAGGCAGAAAGGAGGCGGCATCGAGGTTAAATTCTTTGACAGACTCAAGGCTCTTGAAAAGCTTGAGGCGCTTTGCCTTTCGGACTCGAACGCCTCGGTAAGAGCCTTTTATTCGGCGATTGAAAAGGGCGCGGACGCTTTGAAGGGGGAAGAGAATGAATAACAGCGGCTTCACCTCTTTCTCAAAAAAGCAGCTTGAAGTCCTTTCATGGTGGCACGAAAGCTCGGACTTTAAATCCTATGACGGCATAATCTGCGACGGAGCGGTGCGCAGCGGAAAAACCACCTGTATGTCGCTCTCCTTTGTTGCGTGGGCGTTCTACCGCTTTTCGGACTGCTCGTTTGCCCTCTGCGGAAAAACAATCACCTCCCTTCGCAGGAATGTTGTTTCTCCCCTTTTGCCCGTGCTTTCGTCGCTCGGCTTCGACTGCCGCGAAAAGCAGTCGCAAAATTTCATCGACATCTCCCTTTCCGGAAGAAAAAACCGCTTTTATCTTTTCGGCGGCCGCGATGAATCCTCGGCTGCGCTCATTCAGGGCATGACGCTCTGCGGCGTGTTTTTTGACGAGGTGGCGCTAATGCCGCGCTCGTTTGTTGAACAGGCCGTTGCACGCTGCTCGCCGTCGGGCGCAAAGTTCTGGTTCAACTGCAACCCCGAAAATCCGCTCCACTGGTTCTATGAGGAATGGATCAAAAAAGCAAAGGAAAAAAACTGTTTGCACCTGCATTTTCTGATGGAGGACAATCCCTCGCTCTCAAAGGAAGTGATAAAACGCTATGAAAGCCTTTACAGCGGAAGCTTTTACGAGCGCTTTGTGCTTGGAAAATGGGTGGCGGTTGACGGACTGGTTTACCCGGAGGCGGCAAACGGTGACTACACAAAAGCGCCCCCAAAGGGACGGGGACAAAAATTTTATATTTCCTGCGACTACGGAACGGTAAATCCGATGTCGATGGGGCTTTGGAGCTTGTTCGGCTCAAGCTGGTACCGAACCCGGGAATACTACTATTCCTCAAAAAAAGAGGGAAAGCAAAAGACGGACGAGGAGTATTACACCGAGCTTGAAAGGCTTGCCGGCTCACTTCCGGTTGAGGCGGTCATAGTCGACCCCTCGGCGGCAAGCTTCATCGAGTGCATCAGACGGCACGGAAAGTTCCGTGTGATACGAGCCAAAAACGATGTTGCCTGCGGACTTCGCCGCGTTCACGAGGCCTTTAAGCAGGGGAAGATTTTCATCTCTCCCGAATGCAAGGCGGCGCTTCGAGAGTTTTCCCTCTACCGCTGGGAAGAAGGCAGCACAAAGGATACCCCGAAAAAGGAAAATGACCACGCAATGGACGATATCAGATACTTTGTTTCGACAGCACTGGCAGAGAATGAATACGACGGCTTTTTTGCCTTTGCGTCAGACAGAAAGGAGAGATAGCTTGGCGTTTGGAAAAAAGAAAAAGCTTATAAACGAAGAAAACGCCGTGGCGGTTCCGCAAACGGGAAAAAGCAGCCATCCGTTTTTGCCTGTTTCGTCATACATTCCCGGCTGCACGCAGGACATTCAGCTTTACCGCTCCCTGCGCGAGGCGGTGCCGATAATCGACGCGGCCATTGAAAAGCTTGTCCGCCTGCTCGGCACGTTCAATGTCAGAGCCGAGACTGCCGCAGCTCAGAAAAGCCTTGAGCGCTTTCTTTGCGAGGTTGACGTGGGCGGAACACGCAAGGGCGTCAGTGCCTTTGTTTCAACGTTTTTCGGCGAGCTTCTCACCTGCGGAACGGCCGTGGGCGAGATTGTTGCCGACAGCACAAAAATCAGAAGCCTTTATATTGCAGACCTGAAGGACGTTTCACTGAGCACGGGTTCATCGCCGCTTGACGTCATAGTCAGCGCCCGCAACGAAAGGGGCTGCTTTGCACCCGTGAAATATCCCGGCCTTATACTCAAGTGCGTTCATGAGCCGGAGCCCGGAAAGCTTTACGGAACATCGATACTCAGGGGTCTTCCGTTTGTTACGGATATTCTGCTTGAAATTTACAACACTATCCGTCTCAACTGGGAAAGAGTGGGCAACGTCCGCTTCGCCGTAACCTACAAGCCGCAGAACGATACGCTTGACAGAGCGTATGCAAAGGAGAGAGCACAGCAGGTTGCAAGCGAATGGAGCAAAGCGATGGAAAAGAACGGACCTGTCAAGGACTTTGTTGCCGTAGGTGACGTTGAAATCAAGGCCATAGGCGCGGACAATCAGATTCTTGAAAGCGAGGTACCCGTCCGGCAGATGCTTGAGCAGATTGTTGCAAAGCTCGGTATACCGCCGTTTCTGCTCGGTCTTTCATGGTCAACAACAGAGCGGATGTCCTCGCAGCAGGCGGATATCCTCACAAGCGAGATTGAAGCCTATCGGCAAGAGGTTGAACCCGTAATCAGGCAAATTTGCAAAACGCATCTGCTGCTTTCCGGCCTTGACTGCGGCTTTTCAATCGAATGGAACGATGTTACGCTTCAGGACATTGCCGAAATTGCAAAAAGCGAATACTACAAAGCGCAAAGCAAAAAAATACTCACCGAAGCAGGAGGTGTGAAAGATGAAAACAAATAAGGAAGAAAAACCCGAGGGTCTGCTTTCCGAAAGCGAAAACGCGGAGCTTGCCCTCATCAACAGGTACACAAGAAAGCCGCTTGCCAAAGAGGACGTCTATGTTTTTTCGGTCAATCTTTGCGACAACGACGTTGACCGCGACTTTGAATGCTTCTCGCTTTCCGCTCTCAACAGGCTTGCCGTTCTGTTCGAGGGCAAAACCGGAATTTTTGACCACAACGCAAAAAGTACGCTCCAGACAGCGCGCATTTTTAAAGCGTGGGTTGAAACCGACAAAAGCCGCAAAACGGCGCTCGGCGAGTTCTACAGCGTTCTTAAAGCGCGTGCTTACATGGTTCGGACAAAGGAGAACGAAAGCCTCATTGAAGAAATTGAGGGCGGAATCAAAAAGGAGGTCAGCGTAAGCTGCTCGGTTGCAAAGGCGCTTTGCTCGGTCTGCGGCGCGGACATGAGACAGCACGAATGCGAACACACGAGGGGCAAAACCTATTCCGGTTCGCTTTGCTTTGCCGTACTCAAGGAGCCTTATGACGCTTATGAATGGTCGTTCGTTGCCGTTCCGGCTCAGCGCGCGGCAGGCGTTACCAAAAACTTTGAAAAGGAGAGAGAAACAACGGACAATATCATTGAAATTCTCAAAAGCGCAGATTCATCGCTGGAGCTTTCCGCTTTCCAGGTGGAAAAGCTCAAGGGCTACATTTCCTCGCTTGAAAAAAGCGCAGAGGACGCAAAGCTTTACCGCAAAAGCCTTTTGAACGAGATTGAAAGAAACGTTCACATCATTATGCCAAACGTGGACTCAAAAACCTTTGCAAAGGGCTGCGAAAGAATGAACGTTTGCGAGCTTCAGGCCTTTTCAAAAGGACTGAAGAGTCAGGTCGGAAAGCTTTTTCCGCCCGAGCCCCAGCTTAAAAGCGTAAACACCAAAAAAGCAGCGGACAACACCGCATATAAAATTTAAGGAGGAAAACAACATGGCAGTATATGAAAACATCAAACTTGAAAAGGGTCTTTATACCACCGGAAAGAGCTTTACCGAGGCGCTCGAAGCGCTCGACCCGTCCGAAAACTATATCGGCACCGAGCTTGAAGGCCTTGACGCCTATCAGCGCCAGCTCAAGCGCTTTTCCATTAAGGTGAGCGGCAAGGGCAGCGACAGGGTTGAAAAGTTTTTTAAAACGTCCGACAGCGCCGCTCTCTTTCCCGAATATATCAGCAGAGCCGTAAGAGCAGGCATTGATGAAAACAACCTGCTTGATAAGATTGTTGCCACAACCACAAACGTTGAAGCGCTCGATTACAGAACGATTACCTCCGTTCCGTCCGAGGAGGATAAGACGCTCGTGCTTGTGAACGAGGGCGAAGCTATCCCCGAAACACAGGTAAAGACCCAGGAAAACCTTGTTAAGCTCCACAAGCGCGGCAGAATGCTTGTTGCGTCCTATGAAGCAATCCGCTTCCAGCGCCTTGACCTTTTCACCGTGACATTGCGCCAGATAGGCGCCTACATTGCAAAAACGCAGCTCAAGGACGCGGTTGACGTACTCATGAACGGCGACGGAAACGACAACGCCATCGCAGTCTCAACCGTTGCAGCCGAGGGTACCCTCGCTTACGGCGACCTTGTGGATTTCTGGAACAGCTTTGATCCCTATACGCTCAACTGCATCATCGCCTCGCCCTCAATGACCTCGCAAATTCTCAAGCTTTCCGAAATGCGCGACGCTACCGCAGGTCTTAACTTCCATTCAACCGGAAACCTTGTTACCCCGTTCGGCGCAGAGCTTGTTAAAAGCTCGGCCGTTGCGGAAAACAAGCTCATCGGTCTTGACAGAACCTGCGCGCTTGAGCTTGTTACCGCCGGCGGCGTGACCACCGAATTCGACAAGCTTATTGACCGCCAGCTTGAACGCGCGGCTATCACAAGCATTGCAGGCTTTGCAAAAATCTATACTCCTGCTTCAAAGGCTCTTTCACTTTAATCAAAGGGAGGCGTTTCAATGCTTGAACCTACTGAGGTCTGCGCAATACTCAAAGAACACGCCGACCTTGAAGATGTTCCGGTCACGCAGCTTCTGCCCATTTGCAAAAGAGCGCTCTGCTTTGTTGAAAGTCTCCTCAAAGAGGACGTCGACAGCGATTCGCCGCGTATTGCGGCGCTCGCTGCCGCCGAGGCAAGAGTGCAGCTTTTTGTCCGGATGCTTTCTGCACCGGACAGATTCAGAAGCTACAAGGCCGGCGATATGACAATTCAGCGCGACCTTGAAAAGGAGTTTGCAATTGAAAAGGCTCTGCGCGACGAGGCTTTTTTGAAAAGCGCCGATATTCTTAAGGACGGAGGGTTCTATTTTGCCGCGCACTCATAACACCGCTTCAAAATTCATTGAAAAATACGGTCAGCTGCTTTCGATTGAAAAGGAGAGCGAAAAAATCTCGTTCCGCGCGTTTTTTCAGCCGCTGAGATACAAAAACAAAATGTATCTCAGCGTTATCCAGACAGAGCTTGGCTATGACGTGCTGACAAAGTTCCTTTTGATCTGCCCGGCATATGTTCCGCTTGAGGAGGTCAACGGACTTAACGTTTTCCTGCGCTCGGGGAACGAGGACTTCAATGTTGACCACTGCGAAAAAATCTATTTCCGGGACGAGCCGCTCTACTATTGGGCAATCGTTCACCAGAACAAGGGGGAGATCATATAGTTACCGATACTCTTGTTTCAAATATCGTGACAAGAATAAACACAGAAATGACGGACATTGAAAACGTTGAGGCTGTGCTTTCCTATTCGGGCGACTGCGTGCGCGCTCCGATAAAAAAGATTTATCTTGCGTTCATGACCGGCGCAAACAATGTTTCCCATTACAACGACGAAACAACAAGAAAATGCTGCCGGGTGAACAAAATCAGCATTTCAATGAACTGTTATTCGCCCGCGAACCTCGCAGCCGAAACCGTTATTGCAAAAGCGGAGGCGGTGCTTGACCGGCTTTGCGATTACTTCAACGGTGAAATGATCGGCTACAGCCTTGAAAAGGCAAAGCTTGACGACGACTCAAAGGCGGTCAAGATTCCGTGTACGCTCTTTTTCAGGTATGAATCCTGCCCGGCCTATGACACGGCGGACAGCACCCTTTTGCCCTATGCGGAATTTTTGTGTAAAATTCACACGGCAAATGATGACATTCACGTTACCGACAAGGAAAAGGCGTTTTTGCAAAACCCCGTGGTAACAGGGCGCTACACAGGCTCCGGCGCGGAGGAGCGCGATGTTTTCCTCGGCTTTAAGCCGAAAATGCTCATAATCTATGAGCTTGGAAGCCAGCTTGTTTCCTACGACGCGGAAAACTCCGTAGCAATCTACCGCTTTGCTTTCTGCGGCGGAGGAGGAAACACAAGAGGACTCACCCTCACCGCAACAGGCTTCAGAATAAGCGAAGCTATCGCCGTGAGAACGGGCGGAGCCATTTGCCAGCTCAATGAGCTGCTTATAAATTACGCTTATATCGCAGTTCAGTAAAAACGGCAGAAAGCCAAAAAGGTATCCGGCGGTCAGGTCGGATACCTTTTAATATATTACAAAGATTGCGCCCGAGCTGCCCGAAAAGCTCAGAGAGCGGAAGCAAAGCTTTCCATGTCCTCCGGCATGGGGGCTGTGCAGGTGATTTTTTCACCCGTCACGGGCTGAAGAAAGCTCACCTTTCCGCAGTGCAGCGCCTGGTGCGTAATGTCGTTTCGCGCTTCTCCGTACATTCCGTCTCCGAGAAGCGGCGCGCCGAGAAAGGCAAAGTGAACCCTTATCTGGTGCGTGCGCCCCGTTTCAAGGCGTATCTTCAAAAGGGAAAGGTTATCCCCCGTTCTGAGCGCCTCCCAGTGCGTTACGGCTCTGTCTCCGCGGTCATCGGCGGTGCGGCAGGTCTTCATCGGATCGGGCCTGTAAATTGGCTTATCAATCGTTCCGCTGCCCTCAAAGCGCCCCGTGGCAAGGGCAAAATAGGTCTTTTCAATCTTTCCGGAAAGTCTTGCGGCCGCGTGGCTGTTCAGCGCGCAGACAACAAGGCCGCTTGTTCCCTTGTCCAGCCGTCCGACGGCGCGGAACGAACAGCTTTTGCCCTTTTTTGCAAGATAGCCGCAAACGCTGTTTGCAAGCGTGTCGCCCTGATGGTTATGCGACTCGTGAATGGGCATATACGGCGGCTTGTTGACAACAAGAACATCGCTGTCCTCATAAACAACCTCCGGCATGACCGAGCCGGGAGCAGCCGTTTTTTCGTCCTCGGGAATATTTACGGTCACACAGTCTCCCGTTTTAAGCAGATCTATTGTCCTTGCGTGCGCACCGTTGACAAGCAGACCGTTTTCGGCGCGCTTCAGCGAACGGACAAGCTTGGTTGAAAGGTGTATGCTGCCCTTGAGGAAGCTGTACAGCTTTTTTCCGTCAAAATCCTCCTCCACGGAAAATTCAAGCGTCCTCATCAGCGATCCTTGACCGAGTATTCGTCAAGCAGCCTCTGTTTTTCCTCCCAGAGCTTCTGCGAAAGGTCAACATAGTATTTATGCGGATTTTCAAAACGCTTGACCTCGTCCCAAAGGGTGTCCACCTGCGCGGCGCAGTATTCCTTTATATCCTTGATATCGGGGCTGTTATAGATTTTTTTGCCGCTTTCAAAAATCTTGACGTGAAGCTCCTTTGCCGTAAAGTTATCAAGCACCTTGCGCTTCCATGTGTAAACGGGGTCAAAGATTTCATACGGCTTGCCGGATTCGATAACCTCGTCAAAAAGGGTAACAACATCTGCAAGCGCCTTGCCCGTCTCGTTGTCATAGAGCCTGTATACCTTTTTGGCGCAGGGAGTGGTGATTTTTGAAACATTTTCGCTCAGCTTTATCCTCGGCACGGGTACGCCGTTTTCCTCAACGGCGGAGATTTTGTAAACACCGCCGAAAACGGGTGCTGACGCTGCGGTAATAAGCCTTTCGCCAACGCCGAAGGAGTCAAGCTTTGCGCCCTGAATGAGCATATCACGGATTATATTTTCGTCAAGCGAATTGCTTGCAACAATCTTGCAGTCGGGGAAGCCTGCGTCATCAAGCATTTTCCGCGCTTTTTTTGAAAGATAGGTGATATCGCCGCTGTCAATGCGGATACCCTGCGGTCTGAAGCCGCGGGGAAGAACCTCCCTTTTGAACGCCTCAATAGCGTTCGGAACGCCGGATTTGAGCACATTATAGGTATCAACAAGGAGAGTACACTGGTCGGGATACTGGCGCGCATAGGCGCAAAAGGCCTCAAGCTCAGAATCAAAAAGCTGAACCCAGCTGTGAGCCATTGTGCCGACGGCAGGAACGCCGTAATCGCGCTCGTCAATGGTGCAGGCAGTGGCGTCGAAACCTCCGATATAAGCGGCTCTTGCGCCGTATATTGCGCCGTCATAGCCCTGCGCCCTGCGCGAGCCGAACTCCATGACGCTGCGGTTTCCTGCGGCGCGCTTTATTCTGTTGGCCTTTGTTGCAATAAGACTCTGATGATTAACGGTAAGAAGCACCATTGTTTCAATAAGCTGAGCCTGAATCACGGGACCGCGGACGGTGACTATGGGCTCACCCGGAAAAATTACCGTACCCTCCGGTATTGCCCAGACGTCGCAGCTGAATTTAAAATTCGCAAGATAGGAAAGGAAGTCCTCATTGAACCCTTTTTTGCGCAGCATTTCAATATCCTTCTGAGTGAAGCAGAGGTTTTCAAGATAATCTATGAGCTGGCGCAGACCGGCCATGATTGCAAAGCCGCCGTCATCGGGTACCTGGCGGAAAAACATATCGAACCAGGTAATCTTATCGCCGATTCCGTTGCAGAAATAGCCGTTTGCCATTGAAAGCTCATAAAAATCGGTGAGCATTGTGAGGTTTCTTTCTTTCAGAGTATTGCCCATTATACTTCCCCCTGTGATGAAATAGTGTTCATAAACCGAGCTGTTGCTTTTGCCCGTGCAGAATGCTGCTTCGGCTGCGGTTATAAATCAGTATACTCCTATTTTGCACCGATTTAAAGCCCTTTGTGCAAAAAAAGCGGCAAAAGGTCTTTGCAATAGCACCGCCGATTTAAATAAAGTGCTGCGCTTTTATATTTTTGCTGCTATTATTTTGAGAATCGATTTGTTTTGTCATAACGATTTGTCGGTTTTAGTCGAAATACACAACTATTATTCCGTTGAATCAATATTATTTGATTTTACAATTTGAAAAAATATTACACTTTTAATTGACAAAAAGTAAATGTTATGATAACATTAAGCATGATGATTGTTCAAGTTTGAATTATTCGTCAAATTTTTTAGGGGTGTGATTTTTAATGAGAATCAGAAAACAGGCACTTGGAACGCGCAACATGGTTGGCGCAAAGATCGAAGCCAAGAGAAAAGAACTCGGCATGAAGCAGATTGACCTGCTCACTCAGCTTCAGATCAAAGGCGTTGAGCTTACCGCATCGGGTCTTTCAAAGCTTGAAGGACAGATCAGAAGCGTAAACGACTATGAGCTTGTTGCTATCGCTGACGTTCTCGGCGTTTCAATCAACTGGCTTGTCGGAAAGGAATAAGAACTTACTTTATTCGACAAAAACATTCAGGCGCGTCCGGGCGTGCTTATCGAAATGACCTTTTGTTTTGATAAGCATTTCCGGACGTGCTTTTTTTGCAAAATCGCGGCAAAAGAGCGAAAAAAACACAGGCGGCGCACATTAGCTTTTTCAAAAACGTGCGCCGCCTTTATTCGTTTGTTGTTACGGTTTTTATGTATATCACTGCTGCAAAAATTCGATAACGGGAGCAAGGTTTTCCTCTTTCACTGCGTCAAAGCCGTTTTCAAAAAGCTCAAGCGCACGCTTGTCGTCCGCGTCACCGCTCTCCTTGACCTTGCCCTTCATCACGCGCAGCATCATACTCATCATCATTTTATACATTCCGCGCAGCTTTTTCAGGTTGAACGCTCCCGGCAGATAAAAGAACGGTTCGGTAACCGCATTCTTTTCGGCGATCTCCTTTTTTGAGTTTTCGCCCGGCATCATTCCCACGGCTGCCACCGCTTTGAGAGAGCCGAACTTTTTGCGCGCTTCGGAAAGACCCTGAATATCGCCTGCCATTACCCAGCCGAAATAGACAACCTCGGCGTTTTCAGGCACATTGCCGCCGGAAAGCTCGTAGACGGCGCAGCCCGTTTTTTCCCCGAGCATTTTTGCGTATCTTTCGGTTGAGCCGGCGTTGGTGGTGTAAACTATTGCTGTCATATCTGTTCCTCCGTAGAATTGTTATTTTTACTTTTCTCCGGGACAAGAAACGAGAAAAACAGAAGCGCAAGGCCCAGTATCAGCCAGCCTGTGCGGTCAGTCCCGGTAATGTTGAAAAAGAAAGGCGAGACGATGTTCTGCGCAACGCGCGTAAGCACCGACGGTATCAGCACAAGCAGAAACGACGTTACCGCAAGCGAACGCAGGCTCTTTTTTGCCGAGGGGAAATGCGCTTCCTCCTCCCTTTCCGCCCTTTTAAGCGAGAGAGCCGCTTTGATAAAAAAGACGAAAAGCAAAAGCAGAGCCGAAAAGCGCGGCAGGACGGACAAAACAAGATCGCTCGATTTTATCGGGTTTTCTCCCTCCTTGATAACATCAATGAAAAAGCCGAGCAGACCGCCCGCTTCAACGGTCAGGTTCCCTTTGATAAAAAGCATGGGGCCGAAGGTGACAAGCGCCGTCAGCATGAACAGTCCGCAGCACGCCGCGCAAACGGCCGCAAGTATTCTGAAAACCTTGAAAAGCTTTATGCGGTTATTACTCATTTCCGGTACTCCTTTTCTCCGTTGATGATATGTAACTCCACCTGCGGCAAATCAGCGGTTGCTCAGAATTTCAGTTCCGCGTCGGAAATGTCGCCGTAGGAAAGAACAATGCTGTCGTTATAGCCGTCCGGGTCGATGAAGTTGAACAGCACTCCGTTCTGCGAAACGCACCACGCCGAGGAGCTTATCAGCTGACCGATATTTTCGGTATCCGCGGGTACTTCGCTGTCATCGCCGTTACGACTCTTAAAGTAAAGCTCAAACAGCTTCTGCTGAACGCTGACATAGTCCTTGCCGAGGACGCTGTCCTTTTTAACAAATTCGCCCACCGAAACGTCGAGCGTATATGCGTCAAAGGAAGTGGTCGGGAAAAGCAATGCCGGCTTTTCCTCCAAGGATGCGGTTTCCTCCGTCTGCTCCGCCGGTTCGGCCTGCTTTTCAATCGGGAGATACTCGTTCGTTTCCTCAAGCAGCGAGATATAGCCGTTTTGGTTATAGACAACCTCTGAGGACACATAGATATATGCGGGCAGATTCTTTTTCTTTCCGCCCTTTTTGAGATATCTGCTGTATAGCGAGTCCGCCTTTTTTGCTTTTGTCTGATACTTTGAAATCATATCGTTATAAAGCGTATTGAGCGTTGCGGCGGCGCTTTTTCCCTTTTCATCGTCATCTGCGGCGCTGAAAACGGGATATTCGATGATATAGTTTGCAAAAAGGACGCCTTTTTTGGTCTTTGCGGCAATGCTTTTGCGCTTGATCTCATAGCTCAGAGTCTCCTGCTTTTCAGATGCTATTTTGACTCCGTCGCTCGAAAAAAGCGGCTTCAGGGAAAGCTCAAGCAGGCTCCATTTGTTGCCCTCATCGCTCTTTTCCATTGAAACAAGGCAGTAAACTGTCTTTTTTTCGCCGCTTACTGCTGTAAAGTCGCACTGAACGTAATACTTTCCGTCATCAGTGCGCTTTGAGGAGGCAATGTCTACCGAATAGGAAAGCTTGGTCTGCTTTTGAGTGCTTTCGGCGGCAAAATAGTAATAGCCGTTATAATAGTAATACTCCCTGCCGTTTGCGCAGTTCACCGCCTGCCGACCGAGATTTGACAGGATTTTTTCAACGTCCTCTTTTTTAATTTTACAATAGCTGTAGCCCTCGCCGCTTTTAAAGCGCTCTGCCGGATCCGCCTTGTCGGTAACAACGTCCGCAGGCTTGAAAAAGGCTGAGTAAAGCCCGTCCGCGCTTTGCGGCTGCATCATTTCAAGCAGCTTTTCCTGAGTCATTTCGCTGAGGTTAAAGCCGATTTTGAAAAAGGCCGGGAAAAATCCGGCGTAGCCCTCAAACGAGCCCTTTTCGCCGTGGGTGAAGCCTGAAAGCGCAACCGTTTTGACCGCGGCGCCGGAGGTTTTGAAAACGTCCGTATACTTGCTGACAAAGGTCAGCGCAATCATTGCCGCCGCGCACAGCGAGCAGATTGAAAGCACAACAGCCCTCGCCTTTTTCTCCTTTTTTTCCGCGGCAAGGCTCACCTTTGCGGCGGAGACGGCAGGCTTTTTTGCCTCGGGCGCCTTTGGAGCCGCCGTTTTTTGCTGCGGCAAGGCTGAAAGCGCTTCGGGCTTTTGGGTTTCCGGAGAAGGCTGCGGCTTTTCCGCCTTTTGAACGGCTTCTTTGTTCAACGCGGCCGTTTCGGGAGCGGGCTGCTTTTTTTCCCCGCTTTGCACCTGCGGCGCGGTCTGCTCCTTTGCTGCGGCAGGCGCGGCTTCGTCCCGGCGCACGGGGAACTCCTCGTTCAGTTTTTCTTCGGGTATGTTTATCTGAAATCGCTTTTGAGCGACTCTCTTTTTACAAAAGGGGCAAACGCTTTCGCCGTCGGGTATTTGCGAAAAACAGTGGTTACAAATCACTTCAATTTCTCCTTTTCCGATAAGAATATCAAATATATTTCAAAACGTCGCGGATATCCTCAAGCTCGGCGGCAACGCCCGCCTTGCCGAGTCCCTTGCCCTTGAAATCGCCGTAATTCATTCTTATAACCTGCATTCCTGCGCCGAGTGCGCCCTCAATATCGTTAACCGGGTGATCGCCGACAAAAAGGCTTTCTTCGTTTTTGACTCCGGCGCGTTTTACCGCCTCGTCAAAAATGCGGCGGTCGGGCTTATATATGCCGATATCGCCCGAAACCACAACAACGTCAAAAAGGTCTCTTATCCCGGCCGTGTCAAGCTTAAGATTCTGCAAAGAGGACACGCCGTTTGTTATTGCGCCGAGGATATAGCCGCGGCGTTTGACCTCCTTGAGGACATCGACTGCCCCGGGAAGCATATCTACGTTTTTTCCGTAATCATAGTTAAAGGAGTCGTAAAGCTCCTGCATCGGCGGATGGTTTTTCCAGTTCCAGAGCTTTATAAGCTCCGGAAAATAGACCTCCCTGTCCTTATAGCCGCCGTCAACGTGCTCCTCCATTTCACCAAGCTTTTTTTCTCTTTCCTCGTTTGAAATGTGCGGAAAATACTTGGTCAGAAAATTTTCGCAATAGATGCGGTAGGCGCCTTTCCTGCTTTGCAGGGTATCGTCAAAATCAAAAAACACTGCTTTAACATTTAACTTGTTCATTTTTTTCTTCCTTTGTTCGGTCTTGTTCAAAACGGTTAAAAATTTCAACGGCTCTTGCGGCGTCGCGGCCTATTGCCTGCGTCAGAGCGTCAATACTGTCAAATTTTTGTTCATCGCGCAAAAAGTCCAGCAGAAAAACCTCGACCCTTGCGCCGTAAAGATCGCCAGAAAAGCCGAGAATACAGGTTTCGCTCCGGAAGCTTTCGCCGTCAACAGTCGGGCGCACGCCGATATTCGTAACGCCTGCGTAGCTGCGACCGGAAAGGCAGACCTTTGAAACGTAAACGCCGCGCCTGAGCCTTACAAAATTTTCCGGAAAGAACTGATTGATAGTCGGAAAGCCGAGCAGTCTTCCGCGCCTGTCGCCGCTGACAACCTCAAGGCAATAGGAAAACTCCCTGCCGAGCATTGCGTTCGCTTCCCAGACTTCTCCGTTCATCAGAGCGGCGCGTATGCGCGTGGAGCTGACAGGCTCGTTTTTATATTTCTGCTCCTTTGCAACAAAAAGAGCTATTCCTAAGTTTTTACATTCCTTTTCAAGCGTTCCGGCGTCGCCTTTTGCGTCCTTTCCGAAACGGTAGTTATATCCGCAGGATATCGCGCGGACATTAAGCGAACAATAAATCTTTGTCAAAAATTCCCTGCAGGAAAGGTTTTGAATCTCGGAAAAAGGGACGGTGACAAGCGAAAAGCCCATCTGCGAAAGCTGACTTTCCTTATCGCTTTTTGTGATAAGCTGCGGGGGAGCGGAGCCGAAAAGCACCTTTTTGGGGTGCTCGTCAAACAGCAGAACCGCCGGAACAAGGCCGCGCGCCTTTGCTTCCCTCAATGCTTTTTGGAGCACGGCTCTGTGTCCCTTGTGGATACCGTCAAAATTTCCGAGAGCCAAAAGGCAGTCGCCGCACAGTTTTTTGTCCGTTATAAACAACTCAGACCCTCCTATTGAAAAATAGGTATGATTTTTGTTACGCTTTTATCTGCCGATTATTTTTTTCGGCTTGAGCAGTCCCGATGAAAAATCGGTGACGCCGACGCCCAGAAATTCGTTTTCGGGCGAAAATATGCTGTAAAGCGTTTCATCTGAAACAGTTTTATTGATTCTTTCAAGAAAAAGCTCGCCGCCGTTTGCAAAGCGCTTTGCCTGCTTTGCGCTGACGGTCAACCTTTCAAAGGAGAGCGCGTCCGGAATTGAAACAACCGCCCGGGAAAGCCCGTCCGCCTTTTTGAGCGCTTCAAGCTCTTCAAGTGTGCGGCATTTTTCAACAGCAACGCCGTTTGCGCTTGTGCGCCGCAGCGCGGTCATCACGGCCTTTGTTCCGAGCGCTTCGCCGATATCTGCAATCAGCGAGCGGACATAGGTTCCGGCAGAGCAGGCAACGTAAAGCTCGCCCTCGCGCTTTTCCTCGTCATAGGACAGAAGTGTAAGCTGCGATATATTTATCTTCCTCGCTTCCCTTTCGGTTTCCTCACCCCTGCGTGCAAGCTCGTAAAGGCGCACGCCGTTCTTTTTGAGCGCCGAATACATCGGCGGAAGCTGCATTGTTTCGCCCCGGAACCTTTCAAGCACGGAAGAAAGCTGCTTTTGAGTCACGGGGACATCGCAAAAAGAAAGAACGTTCCCCGTGATATCGAGCGTATCGGTCTCAAGCCCGAAACGGAAAGCGGCTTTATATGCCTTGCCCGTTTCCGGCAAAAGCTCAATAAACCGCGTTGCCGCACAGAGAGCAACAACCATTGCGCCCGTTGCCATAGGGTCAAGAGTGCCGGTGTGGCCGCTCTTTTTTGCGGAGAAAATGCGCCTGACCTTTGCGCACACCAAAAACGATGAGTCGCCCTCAGGCTTATCAACAAAAACAAAACCGTTCACTCTGTTCTCCTTTGGTTATCGGTGATTCCTCAGAAATACTTTTCCATTTCATGTATTACGCGGCGCTTTGCTTCGTCAAGCATACAGTCGAACTGGCAGCCGGCCGCCCTTGCGTGGCCGCCGCCGCCGAACGCGGAGCAGAACTGTGCCGCGTCAAGGCTTTCGTGGGTACGGACGGAGACCTTATATGTGCCGTCCTTTTTTTCCTTAAAGGTTATTCCGGCCTGAACGCCCTCAATCTGGCGGGAGAGCGCAACTATCGCGTCGCAGTCCTCCTCGCCGCAGCCGCAGTCTTTAAGCATTTTCTGCGTTACGGTTATTACGCAGACCCTGCCGGCAAAGTACATTTCAAGCGAGGAAATGCAAAGCCCCTGCAGCTTCAGAAAGCCGGGCTTTTTGGTTTCAAACATTCTCACGTTGACCTCGCCGTGCCTTGCGCCGTGCTCAATAAGCTCGGCAGCAATGCGGTGGGTGCGCGGCGTAACGTTTGTATAGCGGAAGCAGCCGGTATCGGTTGAACAGCCGGTGTAAAGCCGGGTTGCGATGGAGCTGTCAATCTCAACGCCGAGCGCCTTTATGAGCAGATACACCACCTCGCAAACAGAGGCGCTTTCGCCCTCAACATAGCTTTCCTTTGCAAAAAGCCTGTTTGTTGAATGGTGGTCAATGGCAAGGGAAACCTCTGCGCCGTATCTGCTTTGCACGTCATTGCCGAGCAATACGGCGTCGGCAACATCAACGCTGAGGACAAAGCCGTCCTCAAAATCATCGCCCTCAGAGACAAGAAAGCGATATTTTTCGGGTATCGGGTCGTTGCTTACAAGCCTTGCCTTTTTTCCGAGCTTTTTGAGCGCGCAAAGCAGGGCAAAGCCTGCTCCGAGCGTGTCCCCGTCAGGATTTGCGTGGGTAAGAATGATAAAATTGTCGTTATCGTGTAACAGCGAAACAGCGCGCGAAAAATCAATTATCATCGTGACTTCCTCTTTTTGCTCTGTCAAGCTTTTCAAAAAGCCTGACTCCCTGTTCAACGGAATCGTCCGCAATAAATTTAATGTCCGGGGCTTTTCTCAGGTGGAGGCGGTTTCCAACCTCGCGGCGAATGAGTCCCGTTGCGGCGGTGAGACCTTTGACAGCCTCCTTTGCCTCCTCAACGCCGGAAAGGGCGCTGACAAAAACCTTTGCGTATGAGGCGTCGGGGCTGACCTCGACCCTCACCACGGTGAGCATTTTATCTTTCACGCGCGGATCTTTCAGCTCACGGATAAGCGCGGTTATTTCTCTGCGTATGTCCTCGGACACACGGTCTTTTCTGAAACCTGCCATAGCAATAAATTCCTTTCTCCGAACAAATATTTATCGTTCGGAAATGCGGACATCAGTCTCTGTATTCTTCCATTACGAAGGCTTCAAAAATGTCGCCCTCCTTGATATCGTTGAACTTTGCAAGACCGATTCCGCACTCAAAGCCGGAGGCGACCTCCTTAACGTCGTCCTTGAAGCGGCGCAGGGAAGCAATCTCGTCCTCCGCAATAACAATTCCGTCGCGGACAACGCGGATCTGTGCGTTCCTTGTAACCTTGCCCTCAAGCACATAGCTGCCGGCTATTTTTCCTGCCGAGGAAAGGTTCATAACGGTTCTGACCTCGACCTTGCCGAGCATAACCTCGCGGAACTTGGGGGCAAGCATGCCCTTCATTGCCGCTTCAACCTCCTCAATGCAGTCATAGATTACGCGGTACATTCTCATTTCAACGCCGTCGCGCTCCGCAGAGGCCTGAGCGTTTGCATCCGGGCGGACGTTGAAGCCGACTATGATTGCATTTGAAACGTTTGCAAGCATAACGTCGGAATCATTGATTGCTCCGACGCCGCCGTGGATAACACGGACGCGGACTTCATCATTGGAGAGCTTTTCAAGGTTCTGCTTAACAGCTTCAACCGAGCCCTGAACATCGGCTTTGACAACGATATCGAGCTCCTTCATTTCGCCCTCCTTGAGCGAGGAGAAGAGGTTATCAAGAGTAACCTTATGGTACGCCTTGAACTGCTCCTCCTTTTCCTTTTGCTTTCTCTGTTCAACAAGCTCCCTTGCAAGCTTTTCGTCCGAGACGGCGTCAAAGCTGTCGCCGGCGTTGGGCGTTTCCGCAAGACCGGTGATTTCAACGGGTACGGACGGGCCTGCCTCCTTGAGTCTCCTGCCTTTTTCGTTGACCATTACGCGGACGCGGCCGACTGCCGTGCCTGCAACGATGATATCGCCCGAACGCAGCGTGCCGTTCTGAACAAGCAAGGTTGCAACGGGACCGCGTCCCTTGTCGAGCCTTGCTTCAATGACAACGCCCTTTGCGGCTCTGTTCGGATTTGCTTTAAGCTCTGACATTTCCGCAACAAGGAGAATGGATTCAAGCAGTGAATCAATACCCATCTGGGTCTTTGCGGAAACGGGAACGCAGATTGTGTCGCCGCCCCATTCTTCGGGAACGAGGTTATATTCGGTAAGCTGCTGCTTGATTCTTTCGGGGTTTGCGCCCTCCTTATCCATCTTGTTGATGGCAACGATAATCTGAATATTTGCAGCCTTTGCGTGGTTGATGGCTTCAACGGTCTGAGGCATGATTCCGTCGTCTGCGGCAACAACCAGAACTGCGATATCGGTTGCCATTGCGCCCCTTGCCCTCATTGAGGTGAACGCCGCATGGCCCGGTGTGTCAAGGAAAGTTATCATCTGACCGCTGCATTCAACTCTGTATGCACCGATATGCTGAGTGATTCCGCCGGCCTCGGTAGCAGTGACCGCAGTGTTTCTGATAGCGTCAAGAATGGAGGTTTTGCCGTGGTCAACATGTCCCATGACAACAACAACCGGATCGCGCTTAACAAGGTCTTCCTCCTTGTCCTCGCTGTCGTCAATAATTCTGTCTTCAATCGAAACAACAACCTGCTTTTCAACCTTTGCGCCAAGCTCGGTTGCAACAATTTCGGCGGTGTCAAAATCAATGACCTCGTTGACGGTTGCCATGACGCCGAGCGAGAACAGCTTTTTGATAACCTCGGACGCGGTCATCTTGAGCATTGAGGCAAGCTCGCCGACGGTGATTTCATCGGGAACTTTGATAACAAGCTGCTTTTTCGCCCTTTCGGCTGCAATTCTCTTGAGTCTTTCGGCCTCCGTCTCGCGCTTGGAGGAGCGCATGCCCTGCTTCCTGTATTGCTGACTCTTCTGCTTGATTTTCTGCTTTGAAGAGCCCATGTCGCGCATCTTGTTTGCCGGAGCAATCTGCTCGTAGCGCTCATTGTATTTTTCAAGGTCAACGTTGCTGCTTCTTGTGTCAACGTGCTTCCTTTCGCCCTTTGTGCGCGCCTGAAGCGGCTTGTTTGCCTTTTCCTTTGCCTTTTCCTCTTTCCTTGAGGGCGCGGCAGGAGCAGCTGCCGGCTTCGGCTTTTCCTCCTTTTTGCTTTCGGGCTTTTTGGGTGCCTTTTCTTCCTTTGCCGGTTCGGACTTTTTCTCCTTCTTTGCGGCTGCGGGTGCCTTTTCCTTTTTCGGCTCGGGCTTTGCCTCAGCCTTTTCCTCAGCCTTTTCCTTTGCGGCTTCTTCCTTTTTATCCTCGGCTTCTGTTTTTTCTTCAGCTTCATTTTGCGCGGCGGCCTGCTTTTCGGCCTTTTCCCTTTCGCCGGCGGCAAAGTATTCATCAAAGGATTCAACTTCGTTTTCTTTTGTAATGGTATCAAAAATCAAATCAAGCTCCGCGTCCTCAAGAGCCGTCATGTGCTTCCTCGGCTCCGGAGAGTTGCCTTCAAGAATTTCAAGTATCTTCTTGCTGTTGATACCGAAATCCTTTGCAACCTCATGGACTCTGTATTTTTCTCTCGGCATATGATCATTCCTTTCTCTGTATCTCTTGTTCAAGCATTGACAAAAGCTTTTTGGAGAAGCCCTCGTCGTTTACGGAAATAACGGCAGCCTTTGTGCCGATTGCTTTTGAAAGCTCGCCGGCTGAAAAACCGGCTCTTATCACGGGTATGTTCTTGCCTTCATACGAGCAGGCGTGCCTTATCTCCCTTTCAAGCCTTTCGGAAGCTTCAAGGCAAAGCACGCAAAGCTTTGCGCGGTTTTTAACAATACTTTCAACAACGGCGTCATGACCCGGAGCAAGCCTGCCGGCCCGGCGCGCAAGGCCGAAGAGCGAAAGAATTTTTTCATTCACTTTCCCTCATCTCCTCCTCCATTCTGTCATAGACCTCATCGGGAATACGGCAGGAAAGAGCCCGTTCAAGGCGCTTTGCTTTCCTTGCAAGGGCAAGACACTGAGCCTTTCTGCACACATAAGCTCCGCGTCCGGCTTTTTTTCCGGTAAGGTCAAGGCTTATCTCATAATCGTCCTCACCCTCGCCGGTTTTTGTTTTAACAACCCTGACAAGCTCCTTTTTCGGGAGCATCTCATTGCAGCCGAGGCATTTACGCATCGGAACTTTTTTGGTGTGCATAATCAAAACTCCTTATTCTGCTTCTTTTTCCTGCGCGGCTTCCTCTGCTGCGGAAACGGCGCTCTGGGGCTTGATGTCAATCTTCCAGCCGGTGAGCCTTGCGGCAAGGCGAACGTTCTGTCCCTTGTTGCCGATTGCAAGCGAAAGCTGATTATCGGGAACAACAACGTGGCAGCTCTTCTGGTTTTCCTCGTCAATATTTACTGAGAGAACCTGCGCCGGTGCAAGCGACGCGGCGATGTATTCCTTGGGATCCTCGCTGTAGCGGACGATGTCAATCTTTTCGCCGCCGAGGGTATCTATAATATTATTGACGCGCTGACCCCTCTGTCCGATGCAGGCTCCGACGGCGTCAACATTTTCGTCCTTGCTGTAGACCGCAATCTTTGTTCTTGAGCCGGCCTCCCTTGAAACGGACATAATCTCAACAACGCCGTCGTAAATTTCGGGAACCTCGGTTTCAAAAAGTCTCTTGACAAGGCCGGGGTGTCTTCTTGAAATACTTGCATAGCTGGTCGTGCCCTCGTCCTTGATTGAGGCAACATAGACCTTGATGAGCTGACCGGGCTTGAGGTTATCGTTGGGAAGCTGATCGGCTTTCGGGAAGAAGGCGTTTGCTCTGCCGATTTCAATGGTGGCGTCGCCCGTTTCGGGATCAACCATCTGAACCTTTGCGGTAACGACCTCCTGATATCTGTTCTGAAACTCCTTGGAAGCAAGTTCCCTTTCCGCCTCTCTGATACCCTGGCGGATAACGCTTTTTGCGGTCTGGGCAACGATGCGTCCGAACTTCTTCGGGTCAAGGCTTATCTGAACAACCGAGCCGACCTGCGCGTTGGGATCATAGCTCCTTGCCTCTTCAAGAGTCATTTCGGCGGAGGGTTCGGTAACCTCGTCAACAACCGCAATGTTAACATAAACGTTCATGGTCTGCTTTTCGGGGTCAATCTCGCAGACAACATTGTCACGGTTGCCGTACTGATTCTTTGTTGCGGAAATAATCGCCGCTTTAATTTTTTCATAGATATAATCGGCGGAAATTCCTTTTTCTGTTTCGAGAAGCTTTACGGCTTCAAAAAATTCCTTGTTCATTTTTTATAATCAATCCTTTCAGAAGTTGTTACATTTTAGTGCTGCTATAAAAGGTGTGCTCAAAAGCTGAAATCGTCAAGCTTAATCCATGCGGCTTCCTTTTTGGAAAGGGTAAGGCCGCTTCCGTCCTCAAGGCGGACGGTTGCAAGACCGTTGTCATAGCCTTCAAGCACGCCGGAAAACTCGCGCTTTCCGTCAACCGGGCGAATGGTTTTGAGCTTTACCGGGGCGCCGAGGTACTTTTGAAAGTGCTCGTCGCGCACAAGCTGGCGCTCAACGCCGGGAGAGCTGACCTCAAGGCAGTACGCCTGCTCAATGAGATCCGCCTCATCCAAAGGAGCGTTCAGCGCGCGGCTCATTTCAACGCAGTCATCAATGCCGACGCCGCCGTCCTTGTCAATAAAAATCCGCAAAAACCAGCCCGTCCCCTCTTTAAGGAAGCGGATATCCCAGATTTCAAGTCCGAGCCGCTGCGCTATAGGTTCGGCGATTGCGCGCACCGCCGAAACGGTGTTCGAGTCCTTTGCCATTTTGCAATACCTCCAAGCTGAACCGTCTGCCGCCCTCAAAAGGCAACAAAGAAGAGCGGACTTCAAAAGCCCACTCTCAGGTTCACAATTCTACCTTGCTTATAATACCACATCTTTCTTCAAATATCAAGCCTTTTTTGAAATAATGTTCGGCGCGGCGGTTTATAAGCCGGTCCTTTTGCGCAAAAAGCTCCCGGCCGTGCGCGGCGCAGACGCTTCCCGTTGAAAAAAACCGCGGAATATGCTATACTTTGACAAAGGCTGATGAGTCGGATCGGGGTGAACAGCAGTGAAAAAGCTCGAAAAGAAAGACATTCTTATCGGCGTGGCAGTCGTTTTTCTCATCGCCGCCGCCATGTCATTGCGCTTTATCGGCAGATATACCTCCGACAGCACTACAATTATACTCGGTGTTCTGCGCAGCGCAATATATATCTTTCTCATGAGCGCCTGGGGCTTTTCCGTGCGTTTCAGAATTATTCACGCTCAGAGCAGACGATATCTTTCGGCAATCTCCGCACTTATCATTTTCTGGCTCGTTATCAGAACGGTGAAATACCTTTTTGTTTCCGGCGCTGACGCTCAACGCTGCTTATGGTATCTTTACTATCTGCCGATACTTTTCATTCCGCTCATGGCGGTTTTTGTTGCCCTCTCGCTCGGAAAAAGCGAAAACTACCGCCTGCCGGGCTTTATTAAGCTTTTGTATATTCCGACCGCCCTGCTCTTTTTTGCGGTCATTACAAACGACCTGCATCAATTTGTCTTTTCGTTCCCCGAGGGTTCGGTCTTTTCGGACGAAAACTGCTCCTATGCCGCAGGCTACTATATAATAGCGGTCTGGGTGGCTCTTTGCTCCGCCGCCGCGCTTGTAATAATGATTTTCAAATGCCGTCTGCCGAAAAGCAGGGTCTTCCTCCGGTTTCCGATTGTTCCTCTGTCTCTGATGATTATTTACGGATTTCTTTACACAATGAAAGTATACTGGTTCTGGCTGTTTGCCGGCGATATCACGGTGTCCGTAAGCCTGCTGATTGTGGCCGTTTTTGAAAGCTGCATCGGCTGCGGTCTTATTCAGTCAAACACGGGATATGAAGCTCTTTTCTCAGTGTCGGAAATAAAAGCCCAGATAACGGACGAAAGCTTTGAGCCGCGTTTTTCCTCCGCCCTTGCGCGCAGATTTCCCAAGGAGACGCTGAAAGCTGCAAGCACCGCTCCGCTTCGCCTTGACAGCGGCACTCTGCTCAAAAGCAGCAAGCTTCGCAAGGGCTACGTTTTCTGGCAGGAGGATATCTCTCAGCTTTCAAAGGTTATCAGCGAGCTTGAGCTTACTCAGGAGGAGCTTCGGGATACGGGCGACATTCTCAAGGCCGAAAGCGAGCAAAAAGCCCGTTGGCTGCAGATTACGGAAAAAAACCGCCTCTATGATCTTGTTGAAAAGCAGACTGCCTCCCAGGTTGCTCTGCTGCGCAGTCTGCTGCTTGAGCTGAAAGGAACCGATGACCGAAAGACCGCACAGCGTCTGCTTGGAAAAATTGTTGCCGTCGGAACATATATCAAGAGGAAAAGCAACCTTGTTTTTGTTGAAAACCAAAAGAAAAGCGTTTCAGTCGGAGAGCTGCGCCTTTGCCTGAATGAAACGGCGGCAAACCTGAAGCTCTGCGGCGCCGAATGCCG
>JAEDEQ010000020.1 GCA_016293225.1 Clostridiaceae bacterium | reverse complement strand
AGCAGACCGTAAAGCGCCTTGCCGTCAAAGGGAACAAGCGGATAAAGATAGGTGTAGCCGTCAACGGTTTTGGTGGTGCAGATTACAACTACTATTATTACAAGGCCGGCAACAAAGCCCCAGAATCTGAAAATTGCCGTGAGTATCAGAAGCAGTGTTCTTGAAATTTTTATTGCGTAGCCAAGCTCATAGCTCGCCTGAGTGAAGTTTGAGATTGCCGCAAACGCCATGAACAAAACAACCTCCGAAACGAACCACCCGGACGAAACCGCAAACTCTCCGAGCACCAGCGCGCCGACAACGCTGAACGAATTGCTCAACGCGCTCGGCGTATTCAGCGAGGCAAGCCGCAGCGTGTCGATAACAAATTCTATTACAAGAAGCTGGGCTATGAGCGGAACGCTGTTCGGCTCCTTAACAAGCAGGAATTTTAAACTTTCCGGCAGCCTTTCGCCGTAAAGCGTCAGCAAATACCACGCAGGAACAAGCAGCAGCGAGAGCGCAAAAACAGCCCCTCTGACATACCGCAGAAATGTTCCGATAAACGGCGGAAAGTAATAATCATTGACATCCTGAATGAAATCAAAAACCCCGGTGGGCAGTATCATTGCGGAGGGCGAACCGTCCGCAAGGACAACAACGTTTCCGTCGTAAATGCACGCGGCTGCCGCGTCCGGTCGCTCGGTATAGCGAACCTTTGGAAACGGGTTCCACGGCTGGGACGGAACAAGACATTCGCGCAGGCTTTCCTGACTCATGGTCAGGCTTGACACCTCAATTGAACGCAGCTTTTTGCATATTGCCGAAAGCTGCTTTTTGTTCACGCAGTCCTCAAGATAGCAAACCACGATATCGGTCTTTGACTCGCTGCCCACCTGAAACGCCTTGAAGCTAAGCTTTGGGTTGCGTATCTTCCGCCTTATCAGCGCAGTGTTGAAAATGACCGTTTCAACAAAGCCCTCGTGAGAGCCGCGCAGCACCTTATCCGATTCCGGCTCCTGAACGCTTCGCGCAGGATAGGTACGCGCGTCAATGATTATCGCTTCGCTGTAGCCCTCAACAATCATTCCGATTGCGCCCGAAAGAACAAAGGTCGTAAAGGTTTCAAGGCTCGGTTCAACGCTTGATTCAATATAGGTTATTTTGCTGTCCAGAAGCTCCTTTGCTGTTTTGCAGTCCTTCATATCCTTTTCGGTGAGCTTGCTGATATATTCGAGCATTTTTTCAAACATCTCGTCTTTTACAAAGCCGTCAATGCAGTAGAACGTGACCCTTTTTCCGCCGGCCTTGATATGCTTGACAAGGATATCGAAGCTTTCGCCGACTCTGAGGGTGCGGTTTATCATTGCAAGATTTTCTTCATAGCTTTTTTCAAAATCACTCATTCAATCACCAACAGTATTGTCGGCTTCTTGCGCTTTTTTTATTCAGTTAAAAAATCCGAAATCCGTTGTAAAGCTCAACAATCGCGTTCCAGGTCAGCGGTCCGACATAGCCCGTGACCGGCATTCCGTATAGCGACTGTACCGCCTCAACCGCGCGTATGCTCTGGGGGCCGTAGACGCCGTCAACAGTTACCGGAGGAACCGCGGGAATATTCTGCGAGATAACGTTCAGGTATGTCTGAAGCTGCTCAACCGCTTTTCCCGTTGTACCCTCCGTAATGACATAGCCCGGATAAAGCAGCGATGAATAGGTTCTGAACTCATACGGCAGAGAATTGATTGTTTGCCGGTATTCTTCAAGGATTGCGTTCCAGGTACTCTCCCCGACTATTCCGTCCGCAGTGAGACCATGCTCGCTCTGGAAGGTTTTGACGGCGTTTTCCGTGCCCTCGCCGAAGATTCCGTCAATCTCAATATCCGGCAGGGTGTTATTGAACTGCGCAAGAAATTTGAGGTAATACTGAATGATGCTGACCGGCTGTCCCCTGTCGCCGAGGCGCAGCGGATAGGGAAAGAGCCGCTCGGCCTCCGTTATTGTGATACCCTCGGAATACAGCTCGGAAAGCCGCTTTACGGCGTTGTATATCCGCCTTATCGTATACCACGTTGCTTCGCCGACAATTCCGTCCGGCGTAAGGTTGAAGATGCGCTGAAACTGCTTTACGGCGTTTTCCGTTGTCCGCCCGAAGCTTCCGTCCGTGTTCGGGATTATCGGTATACTCGGATAGTTCTGCGCAATCCTGTTAAGCCAGCGCTGAACCTCAAGAACATTGTTTTCGACATCGCCGAGGCGAAGAGGATAACCCGGGTAGGTCTGAAACGTGGGCGCAATATCCGCGCGGCGAAGGTCAATATTGTCTCCGTAGTAATACTGCAAAATTTCATACGGAGAGTAGCCTTGGTTTGCAAGCGAAACGGTTCCCCATTGGGAAAGACCGGGACAGGTTACGTTTATCCCGTCGCAATACTCTGTGTAATACGGCTGAACTGTCCCCTGCTTCACCACATAGGTATTGAAAATTTCATCAACTATCTGAGAGATGTTGGAAAAGTAATCGCGCCCGTACTGAAAAGCCTGGTCGTACTGAGTTGAGTTTGTGATGTCAAAATCATAGCCCCTTGAGCGGTAATATTCAAGATAGATCCGGTTGAGCGCTATTGAAATCTGCGCAAGGATATTTGCCCGGATTGCGCTTTCCGGCCAGGTCGGATAAATCTCGCTCGACGCAACGTTTTTGATGTAATCAACAAACGGAACCGTAACATTCCTTGCGTTTGAGTCCGGCGGACCGAGGTGAACCGTGATATATTCGGGAACAACAACGGCGTCAGGCATTGTTTTCTCCGCCCTTCATCAAAAGCTCGTTGGGCTCGCTTTCCGTAACGTCGGCGTTGTCCGTTTCATCTGAGCCGAGCGGAAGAAGCTGTATGTTCTGAATGGACTCAACGCCGGAAAAAACGGGAACGCCGAGATATTGCCGCTTCTGGAACCTCGGGTGAGTAACGGTTATGTCATACTGCGCATAGGGCGGTTTTTCCTGCGGAGACTGGGAAAGCGACTTTTTTGGCGCCGGAAGATAAAGACTTCCGACAATTCCGTTTGTGTTTGTGTAGCCGTCAAAATATACCTTCCCGTTCTCCTTTCCGGTGATAACAACGTGCGCGGAGGATACCGGGTAGACTCGATCCGCCATAAAGACCTGCACCTTCAGCGCGCCGAGCGACTCCGGAAACGGCTCTTCTTCTCCAAAAGCCGGCCCGCTCTCGTCCTGACTGTCGCTTTCGCTTTTAAAGCTTTTTTCCTCGGCTTCTTCCTCCTGCGGCTGCGCTTCAGACTCGTTTGCTTCTGCCGGTCTTTCTCCAAGCGTTTCAAGCGGATTTGAAAGCCCGAGCGGCTCGCGTGGCATTTCCTCTTGGTAATCCATGCTTTCCTTTTCGGAAGAAGCAGGAGCAAAAACAAAGGCGGCCTCCTGCTCTTCTTCGCCCTCGGAAACGACAGGCTCGGCTTCGGCCTTGGCTTTGGCTTCGACTTCAATTTCAGGCTCGGCAGACACAACCGTAATTTCCTTTTCAATCGAGCGGCGTTTTGCGTCTATCAGTTCCTTTTTATATCGTTCAATCAATAAATCAAAGCTGTTCATATCAATCACCTTTCATTTGTAGTCACCGTATATTATGAAAAGCAAAATAAATAGGTTACAAGCCGGCTTTCAGATCTTGGATATCAGATGTCAGATGATTCCGGGTTAAATAAAAGTCGGTACCGAAACGATGTGAATGAAATTGGCAAAACAACAAAAACCGCTTGACAAATTGCAAGCGGTCGGATATAATATGAATGTAAAGAGGCTCTGCAGTAAGCGGTTGCCCCAATGTAGTTAAAAAATAACCGCCATTTGGGACTATGGGCGGTTATTTTTTATTTATCTTTTGTTGTCGTTGCCCCGGTCAAACGACTTATTGACTGCAATGGTGTAGCAAGTTGCCGCAACAAGAATCAAAAAAATCATTCCGAATTCCATGAGCATCGCCCTCCGTTCAAAATCTCGGAGGGTAAAAATAAGTAAAAAATGTTTGACCCTCCGGAAAAAATTGCTCCGGGAGGGCAACCGCCTACCGTAAGGCTGAATATATCCGAACTCAATGTGCCTAAAGGGCTTGTTTTTTCGCACATTGCGGCACTTTTTGCCTCACTATACGTCAGTATAGTTTCGACAAAGAAGCACCACACTGCACAAAAAAACAAACCCTTTAGGTGCAAGGCAGTTTTTTAAGAGCAAATTTTTGTCGAGACAAGGCAAAAAGTTGAAGTAATGCTGGCGCATTTCGAGACTTTTTAACGCAGTATCGGCGGAAATTTGCCTTAAAAAACCACATGGAGTTCGAATATATTCAGCCTAGGCAGAGCCTAAAGAAATACTATCACAGTTGTTATAATTTGTCAATATAAAATGAAAACCGACTGATTTTGAAGAATGAAATTGGCAAAACAACAAAAACCGCTTGACAAATTGCAAGCGGTCGGATATAATATGAATGTAAAGAGGCTCTGCAGTAAGCGGTTGCCCCAATGTAGTTAAAAAATAACCGCCATTTGGGACTATGGGCGGTTATTTTTTATTTATCTTTTGTTGTCGTTGCCCCGGTCAAACGACTTATTGACTGCAATGGTGTAGCAAGTTGCCGCAACAAGAATCAAAAAAATCATTCCGAATTCCATGAGCATCGCCCTCCGTTCAAAATCTCGGAGGGTAAAAATAAGTAAAAAATGTTTGACCCTCCGGAAAAAATTGCTCCGGGAGGGCAACCGCCTACCGTTTCAGCAGAGCCTATGGCGATTTTACCACAGTTGTTATAATTTGTCAATATAAAATGAAAACCGTCTGATTCTGCAGGCGGTTATTTTTTATTGCTCATTTCTAATTTTTCACAGGTATTTCCTGATAGTAATGTGCGTTCTGCCCTTTTTGCTTTCGCCCTTAACTTCAAGCAGAACCGCCTTGCCCTTTTTCCGCAGGACGATTTTGTCTCCGGCGGAAAGCTTTTTGTCGCTCTTGGTGACCTGAACACCATTGACAAAAACAAAACCGGACTCAATGAACTGCGCGGCCTTTGCCCTCGAAAGGGAAAAAGCGCAGCCGCAAACCGCGTCAAGCCTCAGCGAGGCAACAGAAAAGAAAACGTCCTGCGTTCTCTCGTTCTTTTGCAAAAAAGCGTCCATTCCGGCTTCATTTACCGTTATGCTTGCGCGGCCGGCGCTTTTCAGGTTTTCGAGAATGAACCTTTTCACCGAGGAAAGGCAGAACAAAAAGCAGCCGCCGTTGTCCGTAATGATATCTCCGAGCGTTTCCCTGCGAAGTCCGAGAGCCATCAGCGCGCCGAGATAGTCGCGGTGGGACAGCTCAGAGAACCTGTCCTTTTCAAGCCGCAGGAGACAAAGAGGGTTGTACTCCGGAAAGGCTTTGAAAAAATCCGCCGCGTTGTCCTGCTCAAAAAAGCGCGGAACAAAAACAGCGCAGAGCCTTTCCGCCCCGTCATAGCCGCCGTAATAAAAGGTTCGGACAAATTCGCTCTGGCTTTTTTCCAGCGGGAGCAAAAGCGTCCTCTGCCTCGGGTCAAGAAAAGCAGTGCTTTGAACCGTTGATTCGTCCGCGCACTGCGTCTTGAGATCCGAAGCGTGGGCAAACAAAGCTTCGTCTTCGGTCATAATATTTCCTTTTTAGCTGTAATGGTGAGCTTCCCTGAGCATCATGTCCTTGACCTTCATCAGCCGTGTTGTGGACGAGCGCTCGTTTTCGTCAAGCTTCATGGTAATATAGCGGATAGTATCCTCATACTGAGGAATGAGGACGTGCTCAAGCGCATTGACGCGCCTGCGCGTTTTTTCAATCTCCGAGGCAAGCAAACGGCAGGTTTTTTCGCTTTCGGCAAGTCTCAGCATATCGGGCATAATCTCGGCAAGGGAGGAAACCGCCTCGTCAAGGTCGCCGCTTGTGAAAGCATAGCCGTATGAGAAAATTTCGCCGTCCTTGGCCGATTTAAGCTCCGGCCTGAAAACGGGAACGTCAACGCTCATAATGTTTTTTGTTTCAACAGCGGCGTTCATACGCTGCGCCGGCATCATCAGCGCAACCTCAATTTCCTCATCGGTCATTGTGCTGCGCGCAACCGACATATGCTCGTTAGCCCTTTTTACGCCGAGCTCAACCTTTATGCGCAGAGCCTTCGTCTCCCTGATAAGCTCAAGGAAGCGGCGCATGAGCTCGTCGCGTTTATCTTTCAGAAGCTTGTGACCCTTGCGTGCGGTTGCAAGCTTTTTTTTGAGGTTGGTAAGCTCCATTCGGGTCGGATTGACGTTCAGTACCGCCATCAGATCACCTGCTCTTTGTCAATATAGTACATATCAAGGAATTTATCGCTGATACGTTTAAGCTCGCTGCGCGGAAGAATGGACAAAAGCTTCCAGCCGAGGTCAAGCGTTTCTTCAATTGAGCGGTTTGTTTCGTTACCCTGGGAAACATAATGCTTTTCAAACTCATCGGCAAACTTTGCGTAAAGCTTATCCATATCGGTAAGTGCGGCCTCGCCGAGAATGACCATAAGCTCCTTTGCTTCCTTTCCGCGCGCATAGGCGGAGAAAAGCTGGTTCATTGTGTTGGAGTGGTCGGCTCTTGTTTTGCCCTCGCCGATACCTTTATCTTTCAGTCTTGAAAGCGAGGGAAGAACGTCAATCGGCGGAACAACGCCCTTGCGGTGCAGCTCACGCGAAAGAATGATCTGACCCTCGGTGATATAGCCGGTAAGGTCGGGAATCGGGTGGGTTTTGTCGTCCTCGGGCATGGTGAGAATCGGAATGAGGGTTATGCTTCCCTTTTTGCCGCGCTGTCTGCCCGCTCTTTCATAGATGGAGGCAAGATCGGTATACATATATCCCGGATAGCCGCGGCGGCCGGGAACCTCCTTGCGCGCGGCGGAAACCTCGCGCAGAGCGTCAGCGTAGTTCGTGATATCGGTCAGAATGACCAGAACGTGCATACCCTTGTCAAAGGCAAGGTACTCCGCGGCGGTGAGCGCCATTTTCGGCGTTGCAATACGCTCAATTGCAGGGTCGTTGGCAAGGTTTGAGAACATTACCGTCCTGTCAAGTGCTCCGGTTTCACGGAAGGATTCGGTGAAGAAGTCCGCCTCCTCAAACGTGATACCCATTGCGGCAAAAACAACGGCAAACTGCTCGTCTGTTCCGCGTACCCTCGCCTGGCGCGCAATCTGCGCCGCAAGCTGTGCGTGGGGAAGACCCGAGGCGGAAAAAATCGGAAGCTTCTGTCCCCTGACAAGGGTGTTGAGTCCGTCAATGGCGGAAATGCCGGTCTGAATGAACTCCTGCGGATAGCTTCTTGCGGCAGGATTCATCGGCGTTCCGTTAACATCAAGGCGCTTTTCCGGAATGATGTCCGGTCCGCCGTCAATGGGGCGGCCGAGTCCGTCAAAAACTCTTCCGAGCATATCCTCGGAAACTCCAAGCTCCATCTGTCTGCCGAGGAAACGCACCTTGCTTTCGGCAAGATTGATTCCGACCGACGGCTCAAAAAGCTGAACAAGAGCGTTTTTTCCGTCAATTTCAAGCACGCGGCAACGGCGCTTTTCGCCGTTTTTCAGCTCGATTTCTCCAAGCTCGTTGTATGCAACGCTTTCAACGTCGCGCACAAGCATCAGAGGGCCGGCAACCTCCTCAATCGTCCTGTATTCTCTGGGCATCAGTCGTCATCTCCTTGCTTTGCTTTTTCAAGCGAATTTTCAAGCTCGGCGATTATTTCGCCGTACTCTTTCTGGGTGTCGCTTTCCTTAATATACTTGAATCGGCCTATCCGTTCACGGACGGGCATTGAAACGATTTTTTGAACATCGCCGCCGTCTTCAAGAGCGGCAAGCGATTTTTCATAAAACGCCATTACAAGGCGCATCATCAGAAGCTGCTTTTCGAGTGAGGAATAGGTGTCCACCTCATGGAAAGCAAGCTGATGCAAAAAGTCCTCGCGAACGGAACGCGCAGCCTCCATTGTGAGCCTGTCTTTCGGCGAAAGGGCGTCCATTCCGACAAGCTTTACAATTTCCTCAAGCTCCGCCTCCTTGGAAAGCAGGCGCATAATCTCAAGGCGCAGCGCAGTCCAGTCGGAGCTGACGTTTTCGTTGAACCATTTTCCGAGCGAGTCGGCATAAAGCGAATAGCTCGTCAGCCAGTTGATAGCCGGAAAATGGCGCTTATATGCAAGCGCGGAATCAAGACCCCAGAAGACCTTGACAATTCTCAGCGTTGCCTGGGTAACAGGCTCGGAAATGTCGCCGCCGGCAGGAGAAACCGCGCCGATAACGGACAGTGCGCCCGTCCTTTCCTCGCTGCCGCAGGGGACAACAAGACCGGCTCTTTCATAAAACTGTGCAAGGCGCGAGCCGAGGTAGGCGGGATAACCCTCCTCGCCGGGCATTTCCTCAAGTCTTCCGCTCATTTCACGCAGAGCCTCCGCCCAGCGCGAGGTTGAGTCCGCCATAAGGGCAACGCTGTAGCCCATATCGCGGAAGTATTCGGCAATGGTGATTCCGGTGTAGATTGAAGCCTCTCGCGCGGCAACGGGCATATCCGAGGTGTTCGCGATGAGAACGGTGCGCTCCATCAGCGATTTTCCGGTGTGGGGGTCAATAAGCTCCGGAAATTCGTTAAGAACATCGGTCATTTCGTTTCCGCGTTCGCCGCAGCCGATGTAGACAACTATATCCGCCTCCGCCCACTTTGCAAGCTGGTGCTGAGTGACGGTTTTTCCGCTTCCGAACGGGCCGGGAATTGCCGCAACGCCGCCCTTTGCAATCGGGAAAAGCGCGTCAATAACACGCTGACCGGTAACAAGCGGCGCCTTGGGCGCAAGCTTCCTTTTATACGGTCTTTCCTTACGGACGGGCCACTTCTGCATGAGGGTAACGGGGTGAACCTCGCCCTTTTCGTCCTCAATGATTGCAACGGTGTCCTCAACGGTACACATTCCCTTTGAAATTTCCTTAACCGTACCTTTTAGATTTACCGGAAGCATAATCTTATGAAGAACAACGTCGGTCTCCTGAACCGTTCCGAGCACATCGCCGCCGATGACCTTATCGCCTTTTTTGACCGTGGGGGTGAACCTCCACTCCTTTTTGCGGTCGAGCGCCGGAACCTCGATACCCCTTGTCAGGTTTGAACCGGCAACCTTCATAATCTCCTCAAGCGGCCGCTGGATACCGTCAAAGATTGAGCCGATAAGACCGGGGCCGAGCTCAACGCTCATGGGCTCGCCCGTGGATTCAACCTCCTCACCGGTGCGAAGCCCGGACGTTTCCTCATAGACCTGGATTGAAGCGCGGTCGCCGTGCATTTCAATAATCTCGCCGATAAGCCTTTCGTGGCTGACGCGGACAACGTCAAACATATTGGCCTCCCGCATTCCCGAAGCAACAACAAGAGGTCCTGCAATTTTTGTGATCGTTCCTTTATTCATAAATAATCACCTGGCTTCCTACAATATATCGCTTCCGACCGCCTGTTCAACAAAGCGGCTGATTTGCTTTAGACCCTCGCCCGTGTTTCCCCTTGCGCCCGGAATGAGCGTTATTGAGGGAAGGGGCGAGGAATGGTATTTTTCAAGCTCGTCTCCAAGCTCAAGCGAGAGCGCCTCGGTCAAAAATATCACCGCGTAGCCCTCGTCGCTCAGACGCCTGATAAGGCGCAGCGCCTCCTTGGTATCCTCGGGCATGAAAACGTCCAGCCCTATTGAAGCAAAGCCGAGGACGCTGTCCCTGTCGCCCACTGCGGCAATCTTATACATAAAGCGCCCTCACCCTTTCGCGGATAGATTCCTCGCCGATATTCGCCTGCTTTGCGCAAAGCACGGCTCTGACCGTTTTCAGCTCGGCGGTTTTTGCGTAGTAATACGCCGCAACAGGCTCAAAGCCGAAAAAGACGTACTTTGCCTTTTTCATAAGCTCAGTAACAGCGTCGTCCACGCCCTTTTCAAAGGCGGCAGAGCTTTTTGAAAGCAGCTCGCTTTCCTTTGAATACAGCGTTTTTTGAAGAAACTCCAAAAGCGCCGCGGTTCCCTTTGCGGCCGACCTTGAAAGACCTTCAAAGTCGATATCCGACTCGCCCGAAAGCGCGCTCTGAATGAACGAGAGGCTCTTTTGCGTTTTTGCGGCGCGGAAAGCAATTTTGATATCGGCGCAGGCTGTGATGTACTTTGCCGCGCTTTCCAAAAGCTCACAGCCGCTTTCCCTTGAAAGGGAAAGGAAAATTTTGAGCGCTGCCTTGTCGATGATTATATCGGCGCTCTGACCGTTTTCCGTGCGGCAGGCCGTGTTGTATGCGCTTTCGGCAGCAGCACGCATATTGCTGCCGAGTGCTTCAAAATTATGCGATTTGAAAGCGGAAACAAGATTCTCGAGGTCAAGCGTTGTCGGATAAGCAAAGAAAGGTTCTGCGTCCTTACCCGTTATCATGCACTTGAGCGCCGCTTTCAGATTGAAAAAGTCGTTTTGAACAACAAGGACGGAAAGCTGCCGCCTGTCCGGAACACATTCGCAAAGGAGATTCCAGAGCGCCTTTTGCTGACCGCGGATTGCGTTTTCAATCTCGCCTTTTTCGCCGTCGGTACTCCAGCCGCGCTCTTTAAGCACGCCCAAAGCCTCGGAAAGCTTTTTTGAGGAAATGAGACGCTCAATATCGCTTTTTGAAAGCAGATATCTTTCGTTCGCCCGGATTCTTGCAACGGCGTAAGCGTAATCGGTGTCTTTCATCTTTTCGCCTCCGCTCAACTTAGAAATAATTCTTTGCAAAGAGCGTCGCGCAGAAGGTCGTGCTTTTCGTCAAAAATTGCGCGCAGGGTACAGTTGACCTCCATATCGCCGTAAACCAGAACAAAGCCGTTTTCAATGTCCTTTGGCTTTTTTGAAAGGCGGACGGCGCCTTTTTCATAGACGAGAGAATTTACGGATTCTTCAAAATCCTCCGGCGCACGCTCAAGGTCGCGCTTTGAAAGATACATCACGCCCTCGCCGCTTTCAACGTTCTTTTCGCAAAGAGAGAGGAGCAGGGAAAAATACTGTTCGTCCTCCATCTTTTCAATTTTTTCATACGCGGCGGCGATTATATCATTGACAATGGCGTTCTTCACCTCAAGATAGCGCGTTTTGGTAACGGTTTCCGCCGCGGCTTTTGCCGCAGCTTCCTTCCGTGCGGCCTCCTTTTTGCCGTCATTGATAATTTTTTCGGCGTCCTTTTCCGCTTTTGCTTTTGAGTCGGCAATAAGCTCGTTGCCGTTCTCCTTTGCCTCGGCAATGATAGCGTTGCATTTTTCAAGGCTTTCCTGCCGGATTTTTTCGATGATTTTTTCAATTCCGGTCAAAAATATCACTCCTTTGGGGATAATTTGATCTCTTTTCCTCAGCCGACACTGACGCTGAGAACCGCAAGAAGTGAGATAAGGAACGGCAAAATTGCGTAAAACTCAACAAGCGACGCCATGGTGATAGCCTTACCGACCTGATCGGGCTTTTTTGCAATGAGGCTTACGCCTGCGGAGGCAACCTTGCCCTGGTGAATTGCCGAAATAAGACCTGCAAAGGCAATCGGAAGGCAGGCAACAAGATAATACATTCCCTGCTGCCAGGAAAGATCCTTCGGTGCGCCGCCGAGAACGCCGACGTTGACCAGAACAAGAATTGCAATCAAAAAGCCGTAAAGACCCTGAGTACCGGGGAGAAGCTGAAGAATGAGAACCTTACCGAACATTGACGGATCCTCAGAAAGAAGACCTGCCGCTGCCTGACCGGCAAGACCGACGCCCTTTGCCGAGCCGCAGCCGGCAAGAATAACGGCCAGAGCCGCTCCAAGAATTGCAAGTGCTAAACCTAAGTTAATCATTGATTATATCCTCCTTGATTTTAAAGTGTTTCAAATTAAGCCTGAACGGAGTGAAGATCCGTCCGCCGCCCTCATAGAACTTTGAAAAGAACTCAACGTACTGAAGTCGGCTGGTATGAACATAGGTTCCGATGAGGTTGACGGCAATATTGACCGTATGACCGGCAAGGAAAACCAGAACGAACAGCAAAACATTCGAGAACATCGCCGCAAGCATATTGACAACGTTTGCAATAACGCCGGTGACAAGACCGAGGGCAAGAAGCCTTGAATATGAAAGTATGTCTCCGAGATAGCCCGTTGCGGTGTTATACAGCCCGTAAAGACCGCCGCCGAGCTTTCCTAAAATGTTCTTTGAGCTGCGGCCGGAGGTCAGCACAATCAGTATTGCGCCGACAAGAAGCAGCTTTGTTCCGACGCTTTTGACGGCGGGCGAAACCTGAACGAGCAGGCTTGAGCCGAAAGCCGCAAAGCCGGCAACAAAAATCATTACGGGAACAACGTCGGAGAACGCCGCAAGCCACTGCTTTCTTCTTGCAAGCATATAGAAGCGGATTGCAAGACCGGCATAAAGGTGCGCAAGACCGAACGCGAACGAAAACATCAGAAGCTTCATGCTGTTTTCAACCGGAGTGAACCAGATTGCAAGGTCGGGACCCTTTTCCATGCCTAAAAAGTGGGTGCAGATTGTCGGTATCAAGTCGCCGAACCAGCCGCCGAAAAGGGCGCCCCAGATCATTGTTGAAATTCCGCACCAAAAGATGAAGCTGACCGTTTTTGCCCTTTCGCCGGAAAATTTCAGCTTGAATTTTGCAACAAGCGCCGCAATGACCATCAAAAGACCGTAGCCCGCGTCCGAAAGCATCAGACCGAAAAGCGCATAATAGAAAAACGACATTACGGGGTTCGGGTCAACATCGTTGTTTGACGGGGGCGAATACATATTGCTTATGCTTTCAACACCGGCGGCAAAGGGCTTGTTTTCAAGCAGGACCGGAACATCGTCTTTTTCATAATCCGGCTCATAAACGTCCATCTGCGCCGTAAAGCGCCGCTCAATTTCAAACTTGAGCTGCTCGCTGTCGCGCTCGGGAACATAGCCCTCAAGATAGATTGCGCGCTCGCTCGTTGCGGCTCTTGAGACCGCGCGGTACTTTTCCGCCTGATTCAAGTAATACTCGGAAAGCAGGCGTATTTTGTTGTAGAACGACGCGAACGAGGCAATATCGAGCGAATACTTTCCGATGTTGTCCTTACATTCGGCTATTGCTTTTTCGCATTTTCCGATTGCCGCCGAGGGCAGCGTTTTTGCGGGGTTGTCGGGCTTTATGAAGCCGTTTTCCCTCAGCGCCGCTTCAATCGCAGCTTTGTCCTCATGAAAGCAGAAGACACAGACGCAGGTCTGCGATTTATCGCTGCTTATCACCTCGGCCGCAACGCCGTCAACCTCCGGCGCGGAGGACGCAAGGCGCGCGATTATTTCGTCCTTTGAAAGCTCCTCCTTGAAGTATCCGATGAAAACGGAAGAATTCTGCGTTCTGACGCAGCTCATCGGAATGTCGAGCTTTTCCCACGGCTTATAGTAGTCGATAAGCGTCTGCTGCCTTATTATCTCGCCGTTTTCAAAGCTGATTTTTTCGCAAAGGTTGTTAATCTTGTCGCAGACGAGCATAAGCTCATCGGCGCCGTCGCAAACGCTCCGGTAGTCCTGAAGCTCAATTTCCGTGCAATCGGAAAACGAGGAAAGGAAGGGCTTTTTAATCTCGCAGTATTTTTCCAGAGCCGCGGCGCATTTTTCTATCATTTCGCTTTTGCGTTCAAAGCTTTCGCAAAGCGAATCGGTCTGATACGACAAAAGGCCGTCCGCGTCCGGAACCGAGGAAAGCTCGGTCGTGCCGCAGAGCCGGAGGAAATCGATAAGCCTGCGGCTTTCCTCAAGAATTGCGGCAATTTCAAAGCGGACAAGCTTAATTTTTGCCAAAACGAAACACCTCCTTTGAAATGCTTCCTGTTTTTTCAGTTGCTGGATATATTCTTCAAAACAAGGTCAATGGCCTCGTCATATTTTTTCTCCATCTCGGAGATAACCTTTTTTTCGCGCAAATCGGCAAGGCGGTTTGCCTGCTTAACTATTCCCTCGGCCGTAAGCTCGGCCTCCGAAACAAAAAGCGCGGCCTCGCTTTTTGCCGTTTCAAGCGCGGCGTTATACAATGCGTCCGCCCGGCTGTTTGCATATTCGATGATCTCCCGAGCCTCATCCTGAGCGGCGGACTCGCTCTTCCTTGCGGCGGCTTCGGCCTTGAGGATCTCCTGTATCATTTCAGACGCCATAGAACAGATAACCTCCGTAAATCATTAAAGTGTTTGACGCGCCGTTCATCACCTGGGAAATTGTTGTTCCGGAATCGCCTTTCATTTTCATTGCAACGGAAGCGATGAACAGAACAAGCAGCACCAGCGCAATAAGTGCAAGAATTATCATCTTGCGCACCGAGGAAGCGTCCGCCTCCTTTTTCCGCGCGGCGGGCAGGGCTTCAAAATTGCTTGGCCTTTTTTTGCGCGGCTTCACTTCCCTGCCGGCGTAATCCATCGGCGTAACGTCCGGTATCTGAATTTCCTCGCGGAGGGAAACGGCTTTCGGCGGCTTTTCGGCCTGTTCGTTTTTCTGCTGCGGCTCCGGCTCAGAGGGGGCTGAAAAAGGCTCCTTCTTTTCGCTTGAAACCGAGTAAATGTCCTCGTACACCGTTTCCTCAAACGGCTTTTTTTCAAGCGCGTTTTTAAGGTCGGCAAGCATCTGCCTGGGTGAAAGATAGCGCTCCTCAACCTTAAATGCGCAGGCTTTTTTAATGATTCTGAACAAGGCCTCGTCGTAAATGGCAGGCTCGGGCAGCTCCTCGCCGTCAAGGCGCTTCTGCATTGAAAGGTCAAGCGAACTGACGGTAACCTTTTCCGGATATTTTTCCGTGAAAGGCAATCTGCCACGGTTAATAAGCGAATAAAGCACAAGACCCAGAGAATAGGTATCAACGGTTCCGTTGACGTTTCCGGTGCGGATAAATTCCGGCGCCATGTAATACTGGGTGCGCTTAAAGGCAAGCGAGGTTTTTGACGGCTCAAGACAGCTGAACGAGCCGAAATCGCCGAGCTTGCAGATTCCTCTTTCGTCAAAGAGAATGTTTTCGGGCTTGAGATTCGGATAAATATAGCCGAAATCGCGGCAGCGGACAAGCGAGCGGCAGATTGAAACGCCGATACGAAGCGTTTCGTCCAACGTGAACGAAAGCTCGGAAAGCAGGTCGGTCAGCGAACGGGCGCGTTCAAGGCGGATAAGAACTGCGTAGCCCTTTCCGTCGCTCGTCCGGCGCGTTTCCCATTCCTCATACTTCACAAAGCGCTTTCCGTTATCAACCTTTTGGATAACGGCGATATTATCGGTTATATTTTTAATTATCGTCTCATAATAGCTTTCCTCGCCGTCGCCGGCTTCATCCTTTTCAACAATGGTGTTGAAGGATTTTTTTTCGCTGCGGTTTTCACCGAGGCGGATCATTTTCAGAACAGAGCGTTCCGCACTGCCGTCTGCGTTTTTCCTGACTATGGAATAAACCTTTCCGTCAGTTCCGGAACCGAGCTGATTTTCGGTATACCACTGTTCAAATACAGGATCAAAAGATTGCGGCATTTAAACTTCCTCCGTATATATATATATAGTAATCTTAGAAGAAAAAAACAAATAATTATTATGCACCGCCGCATATCAGGCGGTCACAAGGTATTATATCATATATCATACTTAAAAACCACTTTTTTTACATATTTTTTTGAAAATGTTGACGTTACTTTTTTTCTTTTGCCAACGGAAAAAAGACCGCCGCTTTTTTTCGGCAGTCTCTTTTATTCTCAAATTGTTAAATTTTGGTCACGGGCAGGAAATCAAGTCCGGAAAATCAAAGACCCGTCCTCAGTTTACGGTAACGCTTACGCCTTTATAGCGGAAGCTGCCCCATTTTTGAACGCCGTTTTCCGTTCTGAACGGAACAACAACATAGTTATAGGTAATTTCGCCGTTTTCCTTTTCAATATCGGTATCCTCAAAGGAAAGCGATTCGGCGCCCAGCGAGGCAACCTCAATGAAATCCGACTGCTTGCTCTTTTTGTCGCCCGTTGTTTTGCGATAGACCTTGTAGCCCTCGGCCTTTTCGCTGACCTCCCACTGCAAACAGACCTTTTCGCCGTCAAAAATGCTTTCGGTGAATTGGACGTCGGCTATCGTGTAATCGCGGTTTTCGGTGTCAAGCTCAATCGGCACAACGGAGGAGGCAATAATTTTCTTATATTTTTCCGCCGCCTTGTCCCAGTCCTCGTAGCCGGCTTTTCCGCGCTTGTCCTCAAGGTTATAATTCTTTACAAGATAATCGGAAAGCAGGGCGGTCATCTTGACGGCGCCGTGAATGTTTGTGTGCGCTTTGTTATAAAAATCCTGAGTGGAATCCAGCCCGAGCGAGCTGAAATCGGTGTAAAAATCGGCAACGCTGAAGCCGCGTTCGGTAACAAGCTCCTTTGCAAAATTAATCTCGCTCTGCCTTTGCGCGTCCTCGGCAATCTGCGGATTGACCGTGAAAAGCACCTTGACCTCGTTCTTTTCGCAATAATCAAGCAGGTCGTTAAGAATATCAATATACTTCTGCTTCGGCTCGGACTCCTCCGCTGTCAGCACAACTTCCTCCAGCTCATCTTCAAAAACGCCGGTAAGAAAGCCTGAGTACTGCGGCGAGCCCATGGTTCCGTCCGGCTCATAGGAAAAGTCTTTTGGGGTAAGCGAGCTCCAGCGCGTATGGTAAAGCTGAAGCGGAAAGAAATACTGCACCTTGTCCTCGCCCTCAATGCCGGCAGTCTCGCAAAGCTTTTCGGTGAGTAACAGCTTGTTGATTGAAAACGGCATATAGTCAAGCAGATAATGCATTGCGGTTTTGTCGTATTTCATCGCCGCGCGATTAAGATTAACGATGTAAAGCGCGTCCTTCTGCGTTTTGCGGCAGTCCTCAATAATATACTTTGCCGCAACAAGGGGCTGACGCGGAGAGGTATAGTTCCAGACGGCAATTCCGCTCTGCTCCCACGCAACCGCAGGACACCAGAACGCATAAACCGTGCTTGAGCCGAGATACACGGCGTCAAGACTGTTCTTTTCGTTTTCGTAAAAGGCGCCCACCCACTGATAGTTCCTGTAATCATTCGGGCAGACGAGCACGCCCGAAACCGCGCCGAACAACACAAGAAACGCCAGAACAAACGCCGCCGCCTTAATAAATTTCCTGAATACTTTCATTCTTAAACCTGCTTTTCCTGAGTAAGTTTTCGTCTGATAAGCTTTCCGTTGAATGTCCGGGGAATCTTATCAATCTGAACGATATACTTCGGAACCTTATACGGCTCCAATGCCTTTGCAAGGCTTTCACGGATGAAAACGGGATCAAACGCTGCGCCGGACTTCATCTCAACAAAAAGCTTCGGCACGCTGCCTTTCAGCTCGTCCTCAGCCGGAACGCAGCCGCAGTCCGCAACGCCGTCAATTTTTTTTGCGGCGTTTTCAATCTCGTCCGGCGAAACCTTGTTGCCGGCAACATTGATAACGTCGCCCCTCCTGCCGAGCAGGATTATATCGCCGTCCTCGTCAAAGTAAATTTCGTCGTTTGTGTAAACAACGCCGTCACAGAGCGCGGCGGCAGTCTCCTCCTCGTCCTTCCAGTAGCCCTGCATATTCATTTTTCCGAACGAGGCAAGAAGCCCGGTCTTTTCGCGGCTTGTTTTAACCTCGCGGCGGTTTTCGTCAACGGCAAAGATTTTTGCGTTGAAGGTAGGCTTGCCGATGCAGCCGCTCTTGTCTTTTGAATCGTTAAAGTTATAGATTGCAATGCAGCCGCTTTCCGTGCTGCCGTAAAAATTATAGAGCCGTGTGTGCGGCAAAAGCGCTTTGAGCCTGTCCTTGTCCGCCTGCATGAGCGGCGCCGCGCCAAGCTCGATATAGCGCAGGGTATCCTTATATTCGCCGAGCTTGTTTTTTGAAAGCTTGAGCAGAATGGAAAGCGCCGTCGGAACAAGGTCAATTGAATTTACGCCGTACTTTTCAATCAGCTTGAAAAAGCCGAAAAGGTTCATTACGCCCGAGGAAACGACAACGCTCGCTTTGCAAAGCATATTGCCGTAATAGCGGCGAAGCGCGTGGGAATGGTTTAGCGGAGACGGAATCAGCTCAACGTTATCCTCCTTCATCTCCACGCCGTACATAACGTTTTCCGCAAGGGCAATGTTGTTTCCGTTGGTTATCACGATTCCCTTTTCCTTTCCGGTTGTGCCGGTGCTGAAAAGCAGCTCGCAAATTTCGTTCTTCTCCGGAAAGAAGTTGTAGCCGTATTCCTTTGCCGTCTGCGCCTGCTCAAAGAGAGAATCGAGAGTAACGGCCCTTTTGACGTCCGCCGAAGTAACAATAAGCCTTGCGCCGGCGGTTTTTGCAACGCTTTCAATCTTCGCCTTTGCACAACCGCGCTCAAGCGGAACAAAAACGCCGCCGATTGCCTGAAGTCCGAGCTGAAGCGCAAGGAACTTTACCGACTGAACGGCCTCGGCAACAACTCTGTCGCCCTTTTTAATGCCCCTTGCGGCAAGGACGGACGAAAACCTTGAAACAAGGGAGATGTATTCCCCGTAGGTCAGCGCGCACTCCTCGTCCGCAATGCAGAGCTTGTCGGGGTCTTTTCGTGCATTATTAAAAACAGCTTCAAAAATTGAATCAGCCATAATTTATCCTTCCCTTTCATTGCCGAATGCCGGACAAAGCGGACAAGGCGGCAAAGGTTATGTAATTATACCGTGCTGAAAGCCGGCCAGAATTTTAAAAGCGCATAGCCGAGCGCGCTCATCAGAGCAATGACAATGACCGTCAGAAGCAGGCCCTGCTTCAGCATGAACTTCGGGTTTAAGCCGTACCCCACCGGAATTGCCCGTATTGAGGTGGGGAGCATATATGAGAGATTGACGCCTATCGAGGCGATATAGATATACGGTATCGGATCCTTGCCGATGCCGTTTATGATGCTTATGACAATCGGTATTGAAACGGCGGCGGTGGCTGTGTTGCTTGTGATGTCCGAAAGCAGAACCGTGAGCGTTACGATTACAAGCACGGTAAGAAAGCCGCCGTCAAGATTCGTTTTTGAAACGGCTTCGCCGATTGCCTGAGCCGCGCCGCTGTTGTTGATGAGCGTACCGGCCGCAAGACCGCCGGCAAAGATATAGATAAGCTCCCAGACTATCTTTGCCTGAACGGATTTCCAGACCATGAGCCTTGAGCCGTCCTTGCAGGTTATCAAAAACGAGATAATGGCGCAGATTATGAAAACATAGGCCGGCTTGAGTCCGGGCAGAGCCGCCTCATAAAACTGCCTTGTGAACGCCATTACCGTTGCAACGGCAAAGAGCAAAAGGGAAAGAATTTCCTCCCTCGTCATCTTCGGCAGCATTTTATACTGCTCTTTAAAGTATTCGCGGCTGATGCCGATGGTGTCGGTGCGCTTGACCTTCAGCACAAGGAAAAGAATGTTGCTGACAACAAGCACCGCCATTATCGGCAAAAAGCGCACAACCCAGGAGATATACATATACTCCTCGCCCGTGAGCTTTTGTATATAGTCAACGGTTACAAGGTTCATTGCGCCGCCGAGGGGCGTTGCAAGACCGCCGACTCCGGCAGCATAGGCAACGGTAAGGAGAATCATTGAGCCTTTTTTGCTGTTTGCAATATCCTCCTCGCCGACATATCTGAGCATTGAAACGGCAATGGGCGTTATTGTTGCGCAGACAACGGCGTTCGGCAGCAACGCGGAAAGCGCGGCCGAAAGGAGGAACCAGAAAACAAGCTGCAAACGCAGATTGCTTCCGATGAGCGAAAGGAACTTTGCCGCTATCCTTTTGTCAAGCCCCGTCTTTTCCCAAGAAACGGTGAGGATTGAAGCGCCGAGCAGCAGCAGAATGGTTTCCGAGGCGTAGTTTGAAATAACGGCGCTCATGTCCGCCATTTTGATGATGGCATTGACAGCGATGGGTAAAAACGCCGTAACGGCAAAATCCACCGGCGCGGTTATCCACCAGTACGCCATCCATGCTACTGTTCCGACGGCAGCTCTTTCAGCCGTTTCGGCAAAAATGCTTTCAGGAAGGAGAAAAAGAGAGAGAACAAGCAATAACGGGCCGACCAGCAGATTGACTATTCTCTTTTTGTCCATTATGAAAGCTCCTCAATCATTTCCCACATGGTCTCGGCAGATTCAAAATACTTCGGCTGAATATATTCCATTGAAACCGAAACGTCAAATTCATCTTCAATTTCCGAGATAATTGAAACCACCGCGGCAGAGTCCAGCACGCGGTCCTCCATAAGGTGCTTTTCCTTTGTAAAGTCAATTTCGGGATAAAGAGAGTTAAGCAGTTCAAGTAATTTTTCCATGATAAAAACCGTCCTTTGATAATAATTTTAAAATTTTTCGTATATAAATTCGCTTGCGTTGAACTGCGGGCCGTAGATTCCGAAAATCAGAACGGCAAACACGCCGAGCAGTATCACGCAGTAACGGAAAACAATGTTCTGCTTTGAAAGCGTTTCGCGCAGCGGAATTTTTTCCTCAAGAATGTCCGCAACAAGCAGAACAAGAATTGCAAAAATGACCAGAACGAAGTTCTGCCGGTCAAGACCGTAGGTGTAAATTTTGTCCTCAAGAATATACTGCATTGAAAGCGAGGAAAACATATTTTTGAAATACACAAGCGCATTCTTCAGTCCCTCGGCTCTGAAAAAGACGCGGCCGACGCAGCAAAGGGCAAAGGTGCGAAGCATTTGGAAAAGCTTCCAGCCGAATTGTTCGGTGTCAATTTTAAGCTTTTGAGTCACAGCCTTGTTGAAATCGGCAAAAATGTTTCCGCCGATCATGAGCGCGGCGTAAAACGCGCCCCACGCAACAAAATTCCAGCTTGCCCCGTGCCAGAGACCCGTTATCACCCAGACAACAACGGTGGGAACCGAGCTTGCAACAAGCAGCTCGCCCTTTTTAAAGCCGCGCTTTTTGAAAGCCTTTTTGAGCTTTTTGACCGGCGAGGAGGTTGAAACGGGGAAATAAACAAAGTCCTTGAACCATTCGCCGAGCGAGATGTGCCACCTGCGCCAGAACTCCGGAATTGTTCTTGAAAAATACGGGTGATTGAAGTTTTTTGCAAGCTTGATGCCGAGCATTTCCGAAACGCCCGTAACAATGTCAATACAGCCGGAAAAGTCGGCGTAAATCTGAACCGAATAGAGCACAGCGGCAATAACCATTATAAGACCGCTGAACTTTGCCGGCTCGTCAAAAATCGGACTGACAAAAAGCGAGAGCCTGTCGGCGATAACAAGCTTTTTGAAAAGACCCCAAACCACAAGCTCCGCGCCGAAAGCAAGGTTCTGCGTGTTGAGCGCAACGCCGGCTTTCGGGTCAAACTGCTCCCTGAAATTTTTGTAACGACCGATGGGACCTTGAACAATGTGCGGAAAATAAGTCAGGAAAACGGCATATGAGATGAAATTGTTTTCTGCCTTGATGCGCTTCCAGTAAACGTCCAGCACATAGCCCACAGCCATAAAGGTGTAAAACGAAATGCCGAGCGGCAGTATCATTTTGAAAAGGCCGATGGGCTCTGCGCCGAGCCTTGTCAAAACGGCGTTAACGTTCTTCAGAACAAACAGCGAATACTTGCAGACAACAAGCAGCGCAAGCGAAATGAGAACGCCGAAAAGCATTGAACGCTTCGCCTTTTTCTTCGCCGCGGCACGAATCTGCTTTTTCTGCGCCGCGTCCCCGGCCGTCAGGAGCTTTTTATCCGCCGCGTCAAAAATCCTTCCGACCGCCCTTGCGGAAAAAAAGGACGCAAGCAGCGTTACCGCAAGGAAGGGAAGATACTTCACGCCGCAGAGGACATAAAACGCAAGGTTTGCAAGCAGCAGCACATACTGCTGACCCCTTTTGAAAAACTTTCCGACTGCGTAGTAAAGCAGAACAACCGCAGAGGAGAACAAAAGGAATTTAAGGGACTGGTACCCCATAGCTTATCACATCCGTTATTTTCTTTCCTTTTAATGCTTTCATTATACCACAGATACTGTCAAAGTTATGAATATTTTGTGATAATTTTGTTGCATTTTATGACAGTTTTATTACAAATATATTCTAATTCGTCTTTTTAAGGCGTCAATGACGATTTTTTGGCGCATTTTATTTTGCAAAGTCAAAAAAACGCGCGGCCTTGTAATATTTTTGTTTCCGCCGAAAAATTTTTGCTTTTTTTATTTGACCTTTTTTACTTTTTGTTGTATAATGGCATATCAGTGTACGAAAACGTGCATAAGAAAATTCAGAAACCTGAAAGGAGTTACAATCCACAATGGATGACCCGGGAAGTATTATTTTAAAATTATTGCTTCTGTTCGTACTCGTAATTATTAACGCATTTTTTGCAATGAGCGAAATTGCAATTATCTCCCTCAACGACAACGTTGTTGACAAGCAGGCGGAGGACGGCAACAAAAAAGCCAAAAAGGTTAAAAAGCTTACTGAAAATCCGAGCAATTTCCTCTCCACAATCCAGATTGGCGTTACCCTTGCCGGCTTCCTCACCTCGGCCTCCGCTTCAAGCAGCTTTGCCGCCGGTCTGACCGAAAAGCTCGTTGCCCTCGGCACGCCGATTCCCGCAAACGTCATCAACGGAATTTCCGTTGTTCTCATCACTGTTATCATGTCGTACTTTTCTCTTGTTTTCGGCGAGCTTGCGCCGAAAAGAATGGCGATGCAGAAGCCGGAGAAAATTGCGTACTCCGTGGTGGGTATTCTGCTTGTTGTTAAAACAATCACCGCCCCTTTCGTCAAGGTTCTTTCCGCTTCAACCAACCTCATCGTCCGTCTTTGCGGCTTTGACCCCAACGCAAACGAGGAAAGCGTTACCGAGGAGGAAATCCGCATGATGGTCGACGTCGGTCAGGAAAAGGGCGTTATTGAGGACATTCAAAAGGAAATGATTGATAACATCTTTGACTTTGACGATATTGACGTTTCCGATATCATGACCCACAGAACCGATATGTTTGCCGTTGAGGATACCGACAGCCTTGAGCAGGTTGTTTCAATTTCCATTGAGCACGGTTATTCGCGCATACCCGTTTTCCACGAGGATCCCGACAACATCATCGGTATTGTATATATCAAAGACCTGCTCAAATATATCTCCTCCTCCCTCCCCAAGGACAAGGGCCCCAAGGACGTTATGCGCGAGGCATACTATGTTCCGTTCAGCAAAAGCTGCGGCGCACTGTTCAACGAGATGTGCGAAAAGCACATGCAGATGGCCGTTGTTGTTGACGAATACGGCGGAACGGCCGGCATTGTTACCATGGAGGACCTGCTTGAGGCCATTGTGGGCAACATTCAGGACGAATACGACAACGAGGACGAGGAAATTGTTGAAGTTTCCGAGAATGTTTTCACCATTGACGGCACCGCCTACATTGAGGAGGTCAACGAGCTTGTGGGCGATATCATTCCGGAGGGCGACTACGACACGCTCGGCGGTTTTCTCATAAGCCGCCTCGGCTATCTTCCCAAAGACGGCGACATGACCGAGGTTGAATTTGAAAATCTCAAGTTCACCATTCTCAATGTTGAGGACAGGCGAATCGGAAAAATCCGCGTTGAAATCACTCCGAAAGAAGAAACCGACGGAGACGACCCTGACGACAAGGAAAAAGAAAGGGAATAATAATAGCACACTAACAGCAAAATCCGAACCGGTGTTAAAGCCGATTCGGATTTTTTGTATAATATATGTGGGTAAATGGTGCAAACGGTTTTTGTTCTTTTGCTCCGCAGGGTTACTTTTGTCATGCGTCACAAAAGTAACCAAAAAGACTTTTTCGGTACGGCGCAAGAAGGAATCAAAATGACGGCTTTGCGGGGGAAAA
>JAEDEQ010000106.1 GCA_016293225.1 Clostridiaceae bacterium | reverse complement strand
TGGTAATATCTTGCCGGAGCGGGATCCATTGCAACAAAGCTTGCCGCCTTGCAGCCTGCTCTTGACGCGGCGGCGGCGTCGGTCGAGCCGAGCGGAATTGCGCCGAACGGAACGTCCTTTCCGCACTTTGCGGCGGCGTTTTTAACAAGAGTGCAAGCGCCGATATCGTTTTTGACAAGACCGTTGAGATCCTTTGTATAAATCATCATGTACTCCTCATCGCGGATGGTGTCAAAGCTTATGAAAACGGTTTCAACGCCGTCGTTGAGAAGCTCGGGATGAGCCTTGAAAAACGCCTCTGTGCCGCGAAGACCGCATTCCTCGCCGCCTGCAAGCATAGCAATTACTTCGGTGTTTTCAAAGCGGATATCGTTATCCGAAAGATATTTCATGACGGAATTTGCAATGTAGCAGCCCGAAAGGTCGTCGTTTGCGCCGTCAACGTGGCGCGACGGGTCGGTAAACTTATAAAGCGCTGCAAAGCCCGGCACAAAAGCAAGCTGACCGAGGGCAAGAGCCTTTTTAAGCTTTACATTCTTCGAGGCGAGCGAAACGGCAGTTGAAGCGATATCATAAAAAAGACCTGCAATCGCATAGCCGGCAACCACAACAACTCCCTTTGAGCCGAGCTTATAAGTATAGGTCCACTCGGGCGCAGAGTCGGTATGGCCGGAAATGATGATGCGGCGCCTTGTTTCACCGGACGCTTTCCGAACGGCGACAATATTGCCCGACTCTTTTTTTGGAAAAAGCGGATCAAGCGGCTTTTTGTAAAGACCGAACTCGCCCACAACGCTTGCGAGAGTTGCGCCGAGAAGCGGCACGGACGCGGCGGAGAATTTGTTCTTTTTGAATGCGCCCACAATGTTTGCATAGGTTGAGGCAAGCAGCATTCCGCCGGCAAGCGGAACAAAGGACATGAACGCTCTCGGATGAACGGAAAATGTTTCGCGCGTTACGGTATCGGCATAATTTTTAAGCGTTTCGCCCATGTACTCCTGAGCCTTCTTTTCGTTTTCACTGCCGCATTCGCGCGGACCTATCTCGGAGCAGATGTGAGTGATGCCCTGAACGGCAAAGTCGGCATATTCGCCGAGCTTGCCCCTTGCGTTTTCAAGAAGATTTTTGAAATCCATATCAGTGTTTCCTTTCTACAAAAATTTTCACTCAAATATTAACACTTTCGGAAAAAAATTGCAAGGAAAAAGGCTGTTTTGTTACATTTCATATATTCAGAGGTTACTTAAGGAAGCTGAGATATTTACGGACTGTGTTCGGCATATGGGTGAGTTTTGCACCGATTCTTGCCCCGAAATATTTTCCGAATGCCCGCGCAGCAATGTAGATAAATGTGTACAGTCCTGCGCTGAGGATCAAAATTCCTTCTTTTATGCGGTTTTTTGAAGGTTAAAATGCACTGCTAAGTGAGAAATCTCAATCACAATGAAAGCTTATTAGGAAAGCAGCCAATCAATCAAATTCAGCGACTTGATCCCATCGTAGGATTTGATAAAGTTTCGATCCATAGAGAGAACAATTTTCTCGTAATTATCCGGAATCATACGCAGCGGACGAAGTTCACGTTCACGCGTTTCCGGTGACTGCATACTCTCCGTCACCTGGATATAAATCTTGTCATCCGGTTTTTCTGCGACAAAGTCAATTTCCGTTTCCCCAAACTTACCGATATATACACGGTAGTCTCGACGGAGCAACTCCAAAAATACAATGTTCTCAATAATATGTCCGCGGTCGGCATCGCGGTAGCCAAGCAGTATATTGCGAAAGCCCATGTCAATGATATAGTTTTTTTCCAGCGTTTTGAGAAGCTGTTTTCCTTTTACATCGTATCGGCCGACATAGAAGAATACAAAAGCATTGCGAAGCATGGAGATATATTTATCCACGGTTTTTCCCGCAATATTCTTCGATTTCCCGGTTTGGATATCACCCTCATTTGAGAGCACATTACCGATACTATTCGAAGATGTAATACTGCCGATATTGGAACACAGAAACAGCATGATCTTTTGGAGCGTTGCCTGGTCGGCTCCGTTGTTGCGCTGCAGGATATCCCGCAGCACTACCGTGGAATAAATACCCTCCAATGCCTGGTTGCTTCTTGCTTCATTGAATTTATACTCTCTCAGAACAGGCATTCCGCCGAACTGAAGATACTTTTGGAACTTTTCGTCCATCGAAACATCGGGAGCAAATTCATAGAAGTCGAGAAATTCCTTGAACGACAACGGAAGCATTTGAATCTCCACATATCTGCCGGAAAGCAGCGTGGAGAACTCTGTGGACAGCAGGTAGGCATTAGAGCCGGTGATATAGATGTCCACATCAAAATCCAGCCGGAACGACTCGATTGCTTTCTCCCAGTGCTCAACAGCCTGCAACTCGTCGAATATCAAATAGGTTTTGCCGTCCTTTGAGATATGCTCGCTTACATAATCGTAAAAAGCAAGATAATCGAGCAGATCACGATAGCGCAGAGACTCCATATTCATATGGATAATACGTGAATCCGGTACGCCTTGCTCAGACAGATATTGATGAAACAAATCGAGCAACGAGGATTTTCCGCAGCGGCGAATACCGGTAACGATTTTCACAAGGTCTACATCCTTGTTTTGGATAAGCTGATTCAGATATTGAGGGCGATTGATAAGTTCAGACATAATGCACCTCCTGATTTTCTTATCTTTATTATACCCGAAATTTTAGAAAAATCAATAGTTTCAGACTTGAAAGTCTGAAATATTATAAATTTAAGCAGTTTTTGATTTTATTCGACTTAAATTTTATATTTGCTGTTTCAATTTGATAAAAATCCGAGGTTTCAGCCTAAAAAGGTGTGGCAAAAGTGTGTTCAAAAAGTGTTCAATCGGGTCTAAAACAGTCCAAATCTGTCAATGCATACTCCGCTAAAGCAGCAGCAATTCATGAAAAATAAAAAGCCGCAAGCCCTTATAAATAAAGGGCTCACGGCACTTTTCATGGCGGAGAGCATGGGATTCGAACCCACGAACCGCTTTTGACGGTTACACGATTTCCAATCGTGCTCCTTCGACCAGCTCGGACAACTCTCCGTATGCTTGATTGCCTTGATATTATACATAAGTAAGATAAAAAAATCAAGGGCTTTTAAAAATATATTTTACAAAAACGCCCGGGAAAAGCAAAAAAGGTAAAGAAGCCCCATACGGTCATACTTTGTCCGCCTTTGTCATAAGATTTTTTGAAGTGCTTTTGACGGGAGTGGGACTGTTGTTTGTAGCTTTTGAACCGGATGAAAAAAAAGAGGGCGCTTTTGACCTGCTTTGCGACCTTTTCAGGGAACCCCTCGTTCGGAAACAAAAAATTGAGGTTCCCGGCGCTTTGCCGTTTTATGAAATTTCCGCAAAAGCCTACCGCGGCCGCTGTCCGTGGGAGGCGGTTGAAAATGCAGCCGGTGCGCTGCGCACAAGAATGCTGCTTCCGCCCGGCATTGTTCCGCCGGAGGAAAGCGGATTGCTCCCCTTTTCGCCGTCGGTGTTCTGCGAACGTCTGCTTTTTAACACCGCCGTCCATTCGATTGAAAAAATGCGGCTCGACCCCTGCCGCGTCAGCGTAACTCTCTTTGACGAAAACGCCTATCTCGTTGACCTTGTTCAAAGCCTTGTTCCCCTTGCGTTTCAGATAAGAGTTGTGACGGCGTGCGTTGCGGCCTATGAAACGCTCGGCGAGTACCTGCTTGAAAAATTCGGAATTTCGCTCGTTGTCAGCGCAAGAAGCGACGACAGCGTGCTTTCAAGCACATTCATAATCTCCGCTCCGGGAAAAAACGTTCCTCTCGTTTTTCCGGGTATTCTCTTCACAAACCGTAAAGAGCGCATGATGAATGCCGTTGTAATGACAGGAGAGGACTTTGAATTGCCGCAAAAATACGCACCTCTGCTGCCGGAAAAAATTGATCCGCTCACGTTTGCCGGCGCTCTCTATGAGCTTTGCGGCGCAGACGACCTCGGCAAGCTGAGGTATAAAAACACGGCTGCGATTTAAGGTTCAGTCTGTTCCTCGTCCGGTAAACACACAGTAAAATTCATGCGCCGCAGAAACCGCCGCAAAAACGCAGACAGGAACCGCAACGAGCTTTATGTCCGCAAAACGAAAGGTCAGCGGCAGCACAAAAAGCAAAAAACCTGTAACCTTGTTCATGACCGTATGCGGCATGACAAGCTTTTTGAATTTTACTGCGCCGCAGGTTATGCTTATCATTTTCAAAGCAAGAATTGCACAGGCAAAAATCAAAATCAGCCTTTCGCCAATGATGAACGGAAATATTTTTACGGCGCTTGCCGCAAAAAAGCAAACGTCGGAAATACTGTCAAGCTTTTCGCCGAAAGCGCTTTGCGAGTTTGTTCGCCTTGCCACCGTTCCGTCAATCATGTCCGACGCTCCGCAATAAATATAGAGTACATAAAACCACGGTGAAAATGCTTTGGTAAAAAGCAAAAAGGCGGATGCCGCAATGCGGCTTGTTGTTATGATATTTGCGAGATGCTTCACTGCTTCCACCCTCCCCTGACAAAAGGTGATGATTTTATCCGTCACGGACTCATTTTGTCCGGGCAAAAGAAAAACAGCCCCAAAAGGCTGTTTCTTTTTTGCCAAACAGCTATCAAACGGTGTAATAAGGCGGGGTTAAAAACGCAAAAAATATCGTGATTATTCAAAATATTGTTTATACTCGGGTTCTTCTTTCATTTCTTTCAACAATTCTTCTTCGTTTTCAAAAA
>JAEDEQ010000105.1 GCA_016293225.1 Clostridiaceae bacterium | reverse complement strand
CACTTGCCCATGACACAGCGTTACCCTGGGTATCCGTAATGGTAACGATGGGGTTGTTGAAGGTGGATTGAATATGGGCCGCGCCGCGCTCAATGTTCTTGCGCTCACGGCGACGACGAATGGTTGCAACTTTTTTACCAACCTTAGCAGCCATAATTAGCCTCCTCCTTTAGCTTATTTCTTCTTGTTAGCAATAGTCTTCTTGGGTCCCTTGCGTGTGCGGGCGTTGGTCTTTGAACGCTGACCTCTAACGGGAAGACCCTTTCTGTGACGAACGCCGCGATAGCAGCCGATCTCGGTGAGTCTCTTAATGTCAAACGCAGTTTCTCTTCTGAGGTCACCTTCAACCTTAAGGTTATGGTCGATATACTCACGAAGCTTTGAAACGTCGTCTTCGGTCAGGTCCTTAACTCTTGTATCGGGGTTAATGCCTGTTGCAGCGATGATATCGTCTGCGGTTTTGCGACCGATTCCGAAAATATAGGTAAGAGCAATTTCAATCCTCTTGTCTCTCGGAAGGTCAACACCTGAAATACGAGCCATTTGTCAGTTACACCTCCAAATCTGGTTTAAGCGCCATTAGCCCTGACGCTGCTTGTGCTTGGGATTTTCGCAGATCACCATGATCTTTCCCTTGCGTTTGATAACTTTGCACTTCTCGCAAATTTTCTTTACAGAAGGTCTGACTTTCATTGTGAACTACCTCCTTTAAAAATGAACCTTTTCGGTTAATTAACGAAATTACTTAGATCTCCATGTGATGCGGCCCTTAGTCAGGTCGTATGGAGACATCTCGACCGTAACCTTGTCTCCGGGAAGGATGCGGATGTAATTCATTCTCAGCTTTCCGGAAATGTGGGCAAGAATTTTGTGGCCGTTAGCAAGCTCGACCTGGAATGTTGCGTTCGGAAGAGCCTCAACAACAGTGCCTTCAATTTCAATCATATCCTGTTTTGACATAACTTTTACCCTTTCAAATCAGTGAATTGTTTGAGTGCTTTCCGCAGTTTGCGGTTTGTCTCCATTGAGGAGCGATCAACGAACAATGCGGTCTTTTCAACGTGGCGGGGATTTTTCGCCTTGGCTCTTTCAAGCGGGCGCTCCTTTCCGTCGCAAAGGAAGACCTTGTTTTTTTCAAAGCGTACCACCGCAAGCAGTCGGCCTTTGTCGCGCCCTGCTTTTGACAGCACAACCTGCCCTTTTTCAAACTCCATCGGGGTGTTCCTCATTCCTTTGTGAGGATCACCGGGCCGTCCTTTGTGATGGCAACGGTGTTTTCAAAGTGAGCGGAGAGCTTTCCGTCGGCGGTTTTAACCGTCCAGCCGTCGGAAAGTCTTCTGATAGCTTTTGTTCCCTGATTGATCATCGGCTCAATGGCGATTGTCATGCCCGGTAACAGGCGAACGCCCCGGCCGGCGGTTCCGTAATTCGGAACGGCTGGGTCTTCGTGCAGCTCTTTGCCGACACCGTGTCCCGTGTACTCACGCACAACGGAAAAGCCCCTTTCCTCGCAATAGCGCTGAACGCACGAGCCGATATCGCCGATTTTGCCGCCGGGAACAGCAACCTTGATTGCCTCATAGAGGCTCTCCCTGGTCACGTCTATCAGCCGCTGTGCCTCGGCGGAAATTTTTCCGCAGGCAAATGTGGCGGCGTTGTCGCCGTTAAAGCCGTGCTTTTTTGCTCCGAGGTCGATGCTTACGATATCGCCCTCTTTAAGGATACGCTCCTTGCTCGGAATGCCGTGAATTACTTCATCGTTTACGGAAATGCATGCGGTGGCGGGAAAGCCGTATAAATTCAGGAAGTTGGGCTCGGCGCCCTGACTTATAATGTATTCATAGGCAATACGGTCAATTTCGGCGGTTGAAACGCCGGGCTTTACCGCTTCCCCGGCCACTCTCAGTGCTCCTGCGGAAATTCTGCAGGCTTCCTTCATGAGCGAAAGCTCACGAGTGGTTTTGAGCACAATCATGCTTAATCCTCCAATGCTTTGAGGGTGAGCGCGGTCGTATCGCTGACCTCCTCCTGTCCCTCAACAACAACAAGCTTGTTCTTTTTCCTGTAATATTCAACAAGCGGTTCTGTCTGCTCGTGATATACCTTCAAACGTTCAAGGACGGTTTCCTCCCTGTCGTCCGTGCGCTGAACAAGCTGCGCGCCGCAGCTGTTGCAAACGCCGTCCTTTTCCGGCTTCTTATAAAGAAGATGATAGGAAGCGCCGCAGCCGCTGCAGACTCTGCGTCCGGAAAGCCTTTGAACAATCTTCTCGTCGGGCACCTGAATATCAATAACTTTGTCAATTTCAATGCCCATATCGTCAAGAGCCTGTGCCTGCGGCACGGTTCTCGGAAAACCGTCAAGGATAAATCCGTTTTTGCAGTCGTCCTCTTTAAGCCTGTCTCGAACGATGCCTATTACGACATCGTCGGGAACAAGCAGACCTTTGTCAATGAATTCCTTGGCTTTAATACCCATTTCCGTCTGCGCTTTGAGCGCGGCGCGGATAATATTGCCTGTTGATATTGTCGGAACGGAAAGACGCTCGGAGATTATCTCGGCCTGAGTGCCCTTGCCGGCTCCCGGCGCGCCCAATAAGATAAGCTTCATCAGGTATCACCTCAAAAAGTATTAGTCAAGGAAGCCCTTGTAGTGTCTCATCATCATCTGGCTTTCAAGCTGCTTAACGGTTTCAAGCGCAACACCGACAACGATGATGAGCGAGGTGCCGCCGAGCGAAAGAGCCATGGGCTTGTTGATGAGCTTTGTGAAGATCGTCAAAAGATTCGGGAACAGGGCAACAACTGAAAGGAGAAGTGCGCCCAGCAGCGTGATTCTTGAAAGGATCTTCTTGATATAATCGGAGGTCGGTTTGCCCGGACGGATACCGGGGATCATACCGCTGTTCTTTCTGATGTTATTTGCCATCTCAACCGGATTATACTGAATGCTTGCATAGAAATATGCAAAGAACAGAATAAGGAAGAAGTAAAGAATAGCGTAGAACCAGTGGTCGGTTGAGAACATCTTGAAGAATGTCTCCCAGCCCGTACCCTTAATCTTGTCCTCCGAAAGGAAAAGCTGAATCGTTGCGGGAAGGGAAAGAATTGAGGAGGCGAAGATGACCGGAAGAACACCCGACATATTGACCTTGATGGGAATGAAGGTGCTCTGGCCGCCGTACATCTTCCTGCCGACAACTCTTTTTGCGTACTGAACCGGAATTCTGCGCTCCGCATTGTCCATCCAGACAATGTATGCAATCATTGCAAGCAGCAGGACAACAACAATCGGAACGAGGGCATAGTATGCTTCGTCCACCTCAAGATAGCTGTACATCTGAACGCAGAGAGTGGGAATACGCGCAACAATACCTGCGAAAAGGATAATGGAAATACCGTTTCCGATACCCTTATCGTTAACCTGCTCGCCGAGCCACATGATGAACGCGGAGCCGGCGGTCAGAACGAGGATAACAACAAGACCCTGGAGAACTGCGGAAATGCCCGTGAAGAGCTGACCCGAAGCGTCCATAACAACAAAATTCTTTGCACGAAGGTAGATGAAGTATGCGGTGGACTGCATAAGAGCCAGAGCAATTGTTGTATATCTCGTGATGGTTGCCATCTTCTTTCTGCCCTCTTCGCCCTCCTTTGAAAGCTTTTCAAGGGCGGGAATGGCGACTGAAAGAAGCTGGATAATAATTGAGCTGTTGATGTAAGGTGTAACGCCCATTGCGAAAATTGTTCCGTAGTTGAACGCTTCGCCCGTCATCATGTTGAGGTAGTTCATGAAGGACTCGCTGCCTTCGGGTGTAATTCCGTCAGTGATGTTAGTGAACGGAACGGGGATAGCGGCACCGATCCTGAAGATCAATACTATAAGTGCCGTGAAAAGCATTTTCTTTCTGAGATCTGCAATTTTCCAAGCATTTATAAATGTACTAATCATCTCAGATCACCTCGGCCTTTCCTCCGGCCGCCTCGATCTTCTGCTTAGCTGAATCGCTGAAAGCATTCGCCTGAACGGTGAGAGCCTTGGAAAGCTCGCCGTTTCCGAGAACCTTTACGCCGCCGAGAACCTTTTTGACAAGTCCCTTTGAAACAAGGGCGTCAACCGTTACGGTCTCTCCGGCCTCAAAAGCCTTGTCGAGAGCAGCAACGTTTACGATTGCCATTTCGATTCTGAAAATATTGTTGAAACCTCTTTTGGGAAGTCTTCTCTGGAGGGGCATCTGGCCGCCTTCAAAGCCGGGACGCATTCCGCGGCCTGCTCTGGCCTTCTGACCCTTGTGACCTTTACCGGCGGTTTTACCCTGACCGGAACCTGCGCCGCGTCCGATTCTCTTGCGAGCCTTGGTTGAGCCGGCTGCAGGTGAAAGTTCGTGCAATTTCATTTTTCGCACCTCCTTGCTTTATGCTTCGGTAACCTCGATAAGGTGAGCGATTTTTCTGACCTTACCTTGAGTCTGTGGGTTATTCGGCTGAGTAGCCTCGTCCCCGATTTTGCGAAGACCGAGAGCATGGGCGGTAGCAATCTGATCTTTCTTGGAGCCGATAAGACTTCTTACAAGCTTAACCTTAATCATTGTTACGCCCTCCTTAACCTAAAATTTCCTGAGCGGTCTTTCCGCGCACTGCGGCAACCTCGTCAACATTGCGAAGCTTTGAAAGACCGTCAAGCGTTGCTCTTACAACATTGCAGGGATTGTTTGAGCGAAGAGCCTTTGTGCGGATGTCCTTGATTCCGACTGTTTCAACAACAGCACGGACGGGACCGCCGGCGATAACGCCGGTACCGG
>JAEDEQ010000104.1 GCA_016293225.1 Clostridiaceae bacterium | reverse complement strand
GCAAGTAAGATGTGCATCAAAGCGTATGCTGTGATTTATTCAGAGGTTCCTTAAAGCAGGCCGTCAAAGAAATCTATCGTCTTTGAATCCTCGGTGAGGGTGACGATTGCCTTTTTCCAGGCGGCGGTGTAGCCTTCATAGCGGCCGTATCTTCTGAGGTGACCCTTGCAGCTGATGGTGTTGACCTTTGCAACCTTAACGCCGAAAACTTCTTCAACAGCCTTTGCAATCTCAGCCTTGTTTGCATCCTTGGCAACCTTGAAGGTGTACTTTTTGAATGCAGTTCCCATCATGCTCTCTTCGGTGATGATGGGCTTGAGGATGATGTCATGTGATAATTTACTCATTATGCATATACCTCCTCGATCTTAGCAACTGCGTCCTTGAGGACGACGAGGGTGTTGCAGTTGAGAATATCGTAAACGTTGAGGGTATTGACGAGCGTAACCTTTACGCCGGCAATGTTCCTTGCGCTTCTGTAAACGATATCGTCCTTTTCCGGAAGAACAAGAAGAACCTTCTTGCCGGTTTCAAGAGCCGAAAGAACCTTAACCATTTCCTTGGTCTTGATAGCCTCAAGCTTGAGCGAGTCGAGAACAACCATCTCGCTTGCGGCAACCTTTGAGGAAAGAGCAGACTTCATTGCAAGCTTTCTGACCTTTCTGTTGACCGAGAAACCGTAGCTTCTGGGCTTGGGGCCGTGTGCAATACCGCCGTGATACCACTGCGGAGCTCTTGTTGAGCCCTGTCTTGCGCGGCCTGAGCCTTTTTGCTTCCAGGGCTTCTTTCCGCCGCCGGAAACTTCTGAGCGTGTCAGGGTTGACTGTGTGCCCTGACGCTGATTTGCCAGATAATTGACAACAACGATGTGCATTGCGGACGTGTTGGGAACAATACCGAAGATACCCTCGGAAAGCTCAAGCTCGGAAACTTTCTTTCCGCTTACGTCGAATACTGATACGTTAGGCATTTAGAGCAACTCCTTTCTTACGCTTTTTTAACGCTGTTAACTACCATTACGATGCCCTTTTTGGGACCGGGGATTGCGCCCTTGATAGCGATGAGGTTGTTTTCTGCGTCAACCTTAACAACGTCCAAATTCTGAATGGTAACGCGTTCTGCGCCGAGATGGCCGGCAAGCTTCTTTCCCTTGTAAACTCTTGAGGGATCGGAGCAGGCGCCGAGGGAGCCGGCGTGCCTTGCAACGGGGCCGGTACCGTGGGACTCTTTGAGTCTTGAGAAGTTCCATCTCTTGATTGCGCCCGCAGTTCCCTTACCTTTGCTGGTGCCGACTACGTCAACCTTTTCGCCGGCGGCAAAAACGTCAGCCTTAACGATATCGCCGACATTGAGGGCGGAGCAATCGTCGAGTCTGAACTCGCGGAGAACTTTTTTGGGAGCAACGTTAGCCTTGTCGAAGTGACCCTTCATAGGCTTGTTGGTCCTTGTGACCTTCTTGTCGTCAAAGCCGAGCTGAACAGCATCATAGCCGTCGTTTTCAACAGTTTTCTTCTGAACAACTGCGCACGGGCCGAGCTCAACGACCGTTACGGGAACAACGTTTCCCTTTTCATCGAAAACCTGGGTCATTCCGAGTTTTCTGCCGATAAGACCTTTTTTCATTTTGATTATCCTCCTTTGGTTATTGGTTGGACCTTTCGCCAACGTGACCTTTCGGTTAAGCGTGGGTATATTAAAATAGAAAAGAAAAGATTATGTTAAGCTGTTATCTTTTGATTTCGATTTCAACGCTTGCCGGAATTTCAAGATTTGTCAGAGCCTCCACGGTCTTGGGTGTAGGTCTGATGATGTCAATGAGTCTTTTGTGGGTTCTCTGTTCAAACTGTTCGCGGCTGTCCTTATACTTATGAACAGCGCGAAGGATGGTAACGATCTCCTTTTCGGTGGGAAGGGGAATAGGACCGGAAACGGTAGCGTTGGTACGCTTAGCTGCTTCAACGATCATTTCCGCCGCCTTGTCAACAAGGTTGTGATCGTATCCCTTGAGTCTGATACGGATTTTTTCCTTTACTGCCATTGATTACGCCTCCTAATAAAATTGGCGGGCCGCGCTTTTTGTCAACCTTTCCGGGTGTTTTCGGGTTTCCCATTTAAAAACCGGAAACCAAAAATATTTCCGGCAAGGCGCAGACATACTTCGCCCTAAAGCGAAATACGCCGACAAAGCGCATTTCACGAATATGCCGTTGAGCAAAGCCCACGCAAGAGACGGCATACTGAAAGTGAATATAGATCGCCCGGTTTAAAATCGGACATACTCCGCGGAAATTTCCTGCCTCAAAAGGGCAGCCACCTCCCGCATCATCGCATATCGTTTGGTTGTGAAAGGACATAGTTATACCCATACTACGCCTGCACACGCTTGAATATCTTAACACAATCATTGTTAAATGTCAACGATTTTTCCGCAAAAAGTTTGGTGAAAACATAGATTTTCTTCACCCTCTTCTCTCCTTTCAACATAGGGAGGTTAAGGTCAGAAAACCCCCAAGATATTGGGCTTCGGGTGGACTTGCAAATAAAAAAACAGTAACCGCCCCAACTCCAAAAGTGACGGTTACAGTTTTTTAACCAAATCTTTGGGATAGACCGCTTATCGCGGCACCCATTTGTATTTATATTATACTCAACCGCCGCCTGTTTGTCAAGCAGCCGTTTTTTTGTGCAATCATTTCAGTGCGCAGGCGTCATCGTGTTCACATTCGGAAAGTTTTCCGACAATGGGTTCGGGATCAATGCCCTGACGCTTATAGTAATCGGCAAGGGCGGCTTTGATTGCCTGCTCGGCAAGCACCGAACAGTGAATCTTGACCGCGGGAAGTCCGTCAAGAGCTTCAACAACAGCCTTGTTTGTAAGCTTCAGCGCCTCGGAAACGGGCTTGCCTTTAATAAGGTCGGTAGCCATTGATGATGTTGCAATGGCCGACGCGCAGCCGTAGGTGTTGAACTTAACGTCTTTGATGATATCGTCCTCAATTTTGAGATACATCTTCATAATGTCGCCGCACTTTGCGTTGCCGACTTCGCCGATTCCGTTTGCGTCGTCAAGCTTTCCGACGTTGTGGGGATTGGCAAAATGTTCCATAACTTTTTCTGAGTATTCCATATATACAGCTCCCTTGTTATATTATAAAATCATACCGCTTCCGGCTGCTTTGCCGCTTTTTCCTCTTTCATGAGTCGTTCCCAGAGCGGAGACATATCGCGAAGTCTGTCAATAATCGGCGGCAGAACCTCAAGAATATAATCAACGTCCTCCTCGGTGGTGTTCTCGCTGAGCGAAAGGCGCAGCGAGCCGTGGGCAACCTCATGCTTGAGTCCGATTGCAAGAAGAACATGGCTCGGGTCAAGCGAGCCCGAGGTGCAGGCCGAACCGCTTGAAGCGCAGATGCCTTTCATATCGAGCATGAGCAGCAGGCTTTCGCCCTCAACGCCCTCAAAGCACATGCTGAAGTTGCCGGGGAGACGGTGCTCCCTGTCGCCGTTGATTCTTGAATGGTATATTTTTGAAGCGCCCTCAAAAAGTCTGTCGCGCAGGGCGCTGACCTTTTTCATGTTTTCCTCCATGTTGCTGACCATATCCGTGATTGCAACGCCCATTCCGACTATTCCGGGAACATTTTCCGTTCCGGCCCTTTTTCCGCTCTCCTGAGCTCCACCCTCAATGAGGTTCGGGAGGTTAATGCCCTTTCTGCAATAGAGAGCGCCCACACCCTTTGAGGCGTGGAACTTATGCCCGGAAAGCGAGAGCATATCAATGTTCTGCTCCTTGACATCAATGGGAACATGACCGACAGCCTGAACTGCGTCAGTATGGAAAAGCACTCCCCTTTCCCGGCAGAGTTTTCCGATTTCCGCAATCGGCTGAATTGTTCCGATTTCGTTGTTTGCATACATTATAGTAACAAGGCAGGTATCGTCCGTAATTGCCTTTTCAACATCCTCAACACGGACAATACCGTTATCGTAAACATCAAGGTAGGTGACGGTGAAGCCCTGCTTTTCGAGCGCGGCCATTGTATGGAGAACGGCGTGGTGTTCAATCTTTGAGGTGATGAGGTGCTTTTTGCCCTTTTTTGCGCCGAGCGCCGCAGCACCCTTGATTGCCCAGTTGTCCGCTTCGGAGCCGCCCGAGGTGAAAAAGATTTCCCTTTCGTCTGCGCCGAGCGCCGCGGCAACCTGTCCGCGTGCCTTTGTAATGGCGCGGTGAGCCGTCTGACCTATGGCATAAAGGCTTGACGGATTGCCGTAATGCTCTTTCATATACGGGAGCATTGCTTCAATGACGTGTTCGGTCATCGGAGTCGTTGCCGAATTGTCTGCATAAACAAATCTCATATTTTTACCCCTTTTCGGTGTTGTGTATATTATAGTATCCGCGTTTGAAGAGCCTGCGCCGTTTTCAGCAGCCGGCGCATTTTCCGCCTTTAAGGCTGCGTTCTGCAAGGTCTTCAAGCGTGATATTGTGAACCACATCGATTATTGCGTCATAGATTTTTGTCCAGATGAACGAGGTGACGCAATCGCAGTAGTTTTCGCAGCAATCGCTGTCCGCGGCGCAGGCAACGGGAGCAAGACTGCCCTCGGTTGCAATGAGAATCTCCTCAACGGTAATCTCCTTTGCGTCCCTTGTCAGGTGATAGCCGCCCTTTGCGCCCCTGACGGACTTCACAAGCCCCTGCTTTGAAAGCAGGTTGATAATCTGCTCAAGATATTTTTCGGAAAGCTCCTCGCGGTTTGCAATATCCTTGATTGAAACGCAGCCCTCCTTTTCGTTGAGGGCAATGTCGGTCATTATCCGCAGCCCGTAGCGGCCCTTGGTTGAGATCTTCATTCTTTCACCGCCTT
>JAEDEQ010000103.1 GCA_016293225.1 Clostridiaceae bacterium | reverse complement strand
CCGTACAGATTCCGCCCGATAAAAGGTAACCTCTCCCAAAACAACCGCGTAAATTTTTTCAACCTCCCTGCAACACCCGAAAGGAAAAAACTCTCTTATAAAACAGAAAGCGGTTCAAGGCCTGACGCCGCGAACCGCAGAGCATGAAAAAATACGGAGGTAATAAACCATGAAAAAATCAGCAGTAATAATTTCTGCCCTTTTGCTTTTTGCGGTGCTTTTCGCCGCCTGCGCAAAAGGCTCGGCCACAGACGAATCAACCGACAAAACGCCGCAGAATGAAAACGTCCTTTCGGCCTATGTTGTAAGTAACAGCGGAAAGGATCTCCTTGTTACCGCAGAGGACGGCTTGTACTTTGTTTCTCTTTCGGATTCAAAGGTATATGAAAATTCAAAGGAAATCGGAAAAGAGGAGCTCAAAGCCGGAATGAGCGTTCAGATAGGCTTTGACGGAGCCGTGCTTGAGTCATATCCTATGCAGATTTCGGCAGATGTCATTAAGGTTACCGGCGAAACGCAGGACAAAATTTCCCTTTTTGAAAAGGTGCTTGAAGAATTTTTCAACCAAAGAGAGGATTATTCCTGGTATAAAACCGTTGCTCTCGATTTCACAAAGCTTTCCGTTTCCGAGCCGCAAAAGAATGCGCTTGAATATGTTTTCACAAACTATCTGAGAACAAAAACAAATGCAGATGTAATCAGAAGCACCCGTGAGGAGCTTGAAAAGGAAGGAAAACTCAAAGACGGAATTTTTGAAAACGGCGTTATACTTTCGCTTAAGGAAAACGGGGACTCAACCTATGACTTTCGCGCCTATACGGGACCGCTCGGCGCGGAGGGCAGCACCTTTAAGGCGAAAATGAAAAACGGCGAATGGAAAATTACTTATACCGGTTACTGGATAAGCTGACGAATTAAAAGCTGACCTTCAGAAAGCTGCGCGCTTCAACGGTAACGCCGCTTACGGTAACGTCCTTTTTGTTGTAATTGACGTACACCCTGTCTGACGAGCCGTACTCCGTGCAGTAAACACCGCCTGCAACCTTACTGTGGGCGGTGATTTTTTTGTCTCTCAGGTCGGCAAAAACCGCGTTCAGCCGCTCATAGCAGCGCTGCGCCTCGTTTGCGCCGTTCATGTAGTAAAACGCGTCCTTTTTTTCCTCGGTGCCGAGGTCGGCGCCGTACCATTCAAAGCTTGGAACAGCGCCGTATTCAGCGGCTTTCAAAAACGCCGTTTCGCTGTTCTTCTCCCTGTTGAACGCAGTGTGGGAATAGTCAACATAGCCGTGGAACACCGCCTGCAAAAACGGAACGGCCGTGCAAAGCTTCTGCTTTGCGCAGTTTGCGGTTGAGGGTATGTCCGTGAGGAACGCGGCATACTTTACGGCATAGAGGTTTGCGCCGTTCACCATCAGCTTTTTGCTTGAGGAGAGCGCGCCGCAGAAAGAGGAAAAAAGCGCCTGCATATCGCTCCTGCCGGCAGTTGACTTTGATGAAAAATCGGAATACAGCAGTCTTCCCGCGTCCGAAACGCAAACGCCGTCAAAGGAAAAACCGCGCAGGGAGGAAATCAGACTGTCGGCGTTTTTTTCCGCTCTTGCGGCCGGGGAAAAGCGGAAAACGGCGTTTGAACGCGCAAAGCCGCTGTCTAAAAGCAGCTCCCCTTTTTCCGCTCTGCCGCCGTCTATTGAAACCGCACCGTTTTTTTCGCTTGCGGCGGTAAAAAGTCCTGCTTCGGCAAAGACGGAGACGTTCTGGCTGCGGACTAATTCCGTAAAGTCCTCAAGCTCCCTGCCCGTTCCGACGGGTGAAAACAGCCTGACGCGGGAAAAGCCGTTTTGAACAAGACCGCCCTCAAAAAGTCCCCTGTACCGGATATTGATGCTTTTGATACCCTTTGAGCGCAGGAAGGAGATGATGTCCGAAGCCTCGCTCAAGGAGGTGAGAACCCTTTGCTGCGGACGGGAGGAGCCTTGCTCTTCAAGCCGGGCGGAGCCTGTCAGAGTCAGCTCAAACGGCAGTCCCTCGCTTTGCGGCGCGGTTCTTTCGTCCATTCTCAGGGCGCCCGAGCGTATGAGCAGCTCGCGGCAGGCGCCGGCCATTGAAACGTAGCCGGTGCTTTCGCCGGAAAGGAAGCGGTAGCTGAGGGCAAGAGTGCCGTCAAAGCCGGTTTGGGAAACATAGGTGTTCTTTTCCCCGGTATAGGTCTTGCAAAGGTCAAAGCTTGCATAAATGCGGTTGAAGCCGCTTTTTTTGAGGGCTTTTTCCGCGCAGATTTCGGCCGTTGCCTCTCCGCTTTCAATCAGGGAAACGAACGCGGCGTTGCCGCTCCTTTTGCCGAAAGCCGGAATGCACGCAAAAAGGGAGGAGCTTTCCTTTGCCGCCGGGTCTGCGCCGTAGACCGGAATGCTTAAGGGGGTGAACTTTTCCGCCCTTTGCTCCGTGCTGATTACTGCTCCGCAGCCGTCCGGAACAAGGATAAAATCGCCCTTTGCTCCGTCCGCGTCCGCGCCGAAGTAGCTTAAAAGAGAAAGACTTTTAATCCGTGCGTTCCTGTTCTTTTCGCCGCAGACTATGCTTTTGCAATCGACAAAGACCTTTAAAAGTCCGTCCGAAAGCTCAAAGCGGACGGGTACGGTGAAGTCCGCTTCTGCGGTTTTGCTAAGCTGCCTGCGGAAACGGTAGGCTATCGTCAGCACGCCGTTTTCCGTTTTGTACTGAGCGTTTTTGAGAGCTACGCTGTCATTCTGCGAGTCAAGGATATACTCCTCTGAGCCGGAAAGAACGCTCACCGAAAGCAGGCAGGCGTTTTCCTTTGATGCGCTTTCCGGCAGCGAGCGCCAGAGCTTTCCAGCCGCGCCGTCAAAAACGCAGACGGAAAAGCTGCTTTCGTCAAAGTAAAGTGTGGTAAGCCCCTTGCGCGCAATGCTTTTAAGCTTTTCGCGCGGGGTATCTGAAGCGTTGAGGGCTTTGTTTTTTCCTGCGGCGGATACCGTGACAGGGTCTGCGGCCTTTTCAAGCACGGCGGCGCCGCTTTTTTGGGCGCCGCAGGAGGACAGCAGAAAAAGGCAAAGCAGCGCGGCGGCCAAAGCAAATGCTCGTTTTTTCATGTTATAGTACCTCTGTAATACTTTCTCGCTACAGTATAGCACAGCTTGCAAAAAATTTCCACCCGTGCGTTTTCGGCTCTCTGCGGCGTTTAACAAAGGCTTTTTTGGGTAAAAATACCTACAAAACGGGAAGTTCCCGCCTCGCAAAATGAGCAAGTTTACAAAATCACCCGGACGGGCGGTCTTTTGAATAAACAGTTGTTGACAAACGCAGTGCTTTGGTGTAAAATAAACAGGTATGCTGTATAGCTGGGTTCATGCCCGGCTGCGGTAAACAATATTTTTAAGAAAGGAGATGCTGTAGTTTGCCTACCTTTAACCAGTTAGTTCGCAACGGCAGAGAAACACTCGTCAAAAAGCCGAAGGCTCCTGCTCTTCTCAAGGGTCTCAACTCCAAGAAGAACGTCATGACCGATCATGACTCACCGCAGAAGCGCGGCGTTTGCACCGCTGTTAAGACCGCTACGCCGAAAAAGCCGAACTCCGCTCTTCGTAAGATTGCAAGAGTTCGCCTTACCAACGGAATCGAAGTTTCCGCATACATTCCCGGCGTTGGTCATAACCTTCAGGAGCACAGCGTTGTTCTCATCCGCGGCGGCCGTGTTAAGGATCTGCCCGGTGTTCGTTACCATATCGTCCGCGGTACTCTTGATACCCAGGGTGTTAACGGAAGAATGCAGGCCCGTTCCAAGTACGGCGCAAAGCGCCCGAAGGCTGCCAAAAAGTGATTCTGAGCTTTAAATCAGAAAGCTTCCGCAATAACGGAGGAAAAATTGAATTGACAAATCTTCTTGCGGGCTGAGCGTATGCTCACGGTGCGAGAGTGTATATATAATGCTTTTATTATTGTATATGCCTCTGCATTGGTGCCGACGGGAATTTGTCACTCGAGTACCTATGATATCATTACTATGAAGGAGGGAAGCGCAGTGCCAAGAAGAGGCCAGATTGCAAAACGTGATGTTTTGCCCGATCCGCTTTACAATTCAAAGCTTGTAACACGTCTTATCAACAGTGTTATGTATGATGGTAAAAAGGGCGTTGCTCAGAAGATCGTTTACGACGCTTTCGATATCATCAAAGAAAAAACAGGCAAGGAACCCCTTGAGGTTTTTGAAGCCGCGATGGAAAATGTTATGCCTGTTCTGGAGGTTAAGGCCCGCCGCGTCGGCGGTTCAACCTATCAGGTTCCGATCGAAGTCCGCGCCGAAAGACGCCAGACTCTCGGTCTTCGTTGGATCACTCTTTACGCTCGTCAGCGTTCGGAAAGAACGATGAAGGAAAGACTCGCCAACGAAATTATGGACGCTGTTAACGAAACCGGTTCAGCGTTCAAAAAGCGTGAAGACACTCATAAGATGGCTGAAGCCAACAAGGCTTTTGCTCACTTCAGATGGTGATCTTTTTCCGTGCTTTATAACGGAAAAAGCCGCAGTGCGGCTTAAATTGTGTTTGTTTATGGCAGTGCTTGACTGCCGAATTAAATGTTGAAACAAATTTGGAGGTCAAAATGCCGAGAAAAGTTTCTCTTGAAAAAACAAGAAATATAGGCATCATGGCTCACATCGACGCAGGCAAAACGACCACTACCGAGAGAATTCTCTATTACACCGGCGTTAACCACAAAATCGGTGAGACTCATGACGGTTCCGCAACCATGGACTGGATGGCTCAGGAGCAGGAGAGAGGTATTACCATCACTTCCGCCGCAACCACCTGTTTCTGGAAGGAACACAGAATCAACATCATTGACACTCCGGGCC
>JAEDEQ010000102.1 GCA_016293225.1 Clostridiaceae bacterium | reverse complement strand
CGTACTTAAAAGCGTGTTTTTGGTTACTTTTGTCACAACCGACAAAAGTAACCCCAAGCGGAGCGGACGGACAAAAACCATTTGCACCGTTTACCCATAAAGGAACAACATAAAAGCTAAATCCGTAGGGGCGTCGCTTGAGGCGCCCGGAGTACGTTACCCATTGCACTGTTTACCCACAAAGGAACAACGTACAAGTTAAAATTTACACGACTGCATTGGGCAAGGTTCCCGGGCGGCTACGAGCGCCGCCCGTACGGATTTTATTTATAATGAATACAAATCAAGAAAACAAAAAGCTATAAATTACAAAAAACGTTATTTGCTCCTTGTAAATTATAGCTTTTATTTTTGTCTTTTGATAAACGCTGAATGCGATAAACCCGGAAAAAGAATTTGTTAAGCGGGAGCCTTGTCGCAAAGCTTGAGGAAGTCAATCTTTTCCATCTTGGTTCTCGGAAGCAGGTCAAGAATGACAAACTTCCTCGGGCAGGCATAGCCCTCAATTTTGTCATGGCAGAACTTTTTGAGCTTCTCAATAACCTCGTCCTTGTCCGCTTCGGGATCAGTGAGGGAAACGCAAAGCTTAACAAGCGGCTTGCCGGTTTCGTCGTCATAGCCCTGAACGGCGCAGACTTCCTTAATGTAATCAAGGCGCGAGACCTTTTCTTCAATAGTTGCGGGATAGATATTGTAGCCGGCAATGATGATAATTCTCTTTTTGCGTCCGGAGAATATCAGGTGGCCGTCCTCGTCAAGGTAGCCCATGTCGCCGGTGCGAATCCAGTTCTTTCCGTTTGCATCGGTATAAATTCCCGTTTCAGTAACATCTTCATCGGGAAGATAGCGGTTCATCATGTTGTTGCCGGAAACAACAATTTCGCCGACAGTACCCTGAGGAAGCTTGTTGCAGTTGTCGTCCCAGATTTCAACATCAACTCCGGCAAGGGGATAGCCGCAGGTACTTTCTTTGTAGAAGCCGGGAGAGTTTGAGGAGACGGCGGCGCACATTTCAGTAAGACCGTAGCCCCTGCCCAACCGGGCAGCTGCACCGTGACTTTCGAGGGTTGAATTGAATCTTTCAACAAATTCAAGGCTGACAAGATCGCCGCCGGCAAAGGTATAAACAAGATTTTTGAGACCCTCGTTTTCAAAATTCGGCTGACTTGCAAGGCTTTCATACATCTTAGGAACGCCGAGAATCTCCGTAACCTTAATTTTCCGGATAATCTCATTGACCTGAAGGGGATCGAACTTTGTGATTAAAACGGGCTGATATGCGTTGCAGACTGTGTATATCATTGCTCCGCCGAGTCCGTAGGCATGGAAGCAGGGCAGGGTGCAAAGCGCATAGTCCTCCTTATAAGTGTGAGTCTGGTCAATGAGATAATATTTATATGTAACATTGTTAAACGCCTGAGAGGAAAGAATGATTGTTTTGCTCTTTCCCGTTGTTCCGCCGCCGTGCATATAAACGGCGTCATCTCTTCCGGGATTCTTGTCAACCTCCGGATTCGGATAATCGTTGTTGATTGCGTCCTTGAAGCGAACTACCGTGTCAAGCTCCGGAACGTGAGCGTTCTGCTTTTCGTTGTAAAGCGCATACCGGAGGGCAACTCCGTCGCAGTAATCGGAAAGCGAGCAGACAATGGTGGGAAGAGTTGCCATTACACCGGCAAACGGAGCGCACATTACATCAAGAACAACAAGCATTTTTGACTTTGTGTGCTTAAGAATTGCCGCAAGAGCGTCGGGCGGAAGCAGAGGGTGAATGAAGTTTGCAATAACGCCGAGCTTGTTAAGCGCAAAGAAAACCGTCAGCGCGTGGCCGCAGGTCGGAAGAAAAATTGCAACAACGTCGCCCTTTTTAAGGCCTTTGTGCGCAAAGAAAGCGGAAAGCTTTTCAATGTCCGAAAGGAACTTGGGCATGGAGGTGAAAGCAAGCTGATCCGCTATCGGAGTGACGAAAGCGGTATACTCGCCGATGTCCTTTGAAATTCTGTCATAGCACATATGCAGGTATTCATAGCAGGACTCGTCGTTCGGCATATGCAGATAATGATTTGCAGGTACGGGATACTCACTGTAAGACGCCATAATACTTCTCCTTAAATTAAAATAAAAATTGACAATTTGTAACAAATGTGATAAAGTGTATATATAAAAGCAAGCTTATTATAATTAGAAGCATTATATTAGTCAATTTACAATTTAAAAGACGTTGGAACAATTAATACATAAACGGTTCGGTTTGTAATTTTTTTCCGATGTTTTTTATAAATTTTAATGAGGTGACAGATATGTCCGAACAAAAAAGATACAGCTGCGTTAAAAAAACAAAAAAGACCTTTGAGGAAAGCCTTGCCTCCCTTGCGCGCGAATATCCGCTCAACAAAATAACCGTCAAGTCCCTTTGCGAAAAGGCGCAGCTTTCCCGCAATGCGTTTTACTTCCATTATAAGGATATATATGACCTTGTTGAGGAGATTGAAAACGACTTCATTGACGAGGTCTGCGGCTATCTTGACGATTTCCGCGAGATGGGCTTCCCGAAAAATGTTCTTGCAACTATCAAACGCATAGTGGTTTTGTTCGGCGAGCGCAAGAATACGGCTCTCATGCTGCTGGACACCTCGTTTCCCTCAACCCTTATTCCGCGCCTGAGCAAAATTTTCAGCGACTTCAATTTTGAGTATTACAAAGCGTTCCATCATACCGATAACCGTTCAACCTATGACCTTTTCTATATGTTTATTTCAACCGGCTTTTACGGAATGATGCGCGAATGGCTGCTTTCCGAAGACCCGATACCGGTTGAACGCTTTGTTTCTCTCAACTATATATTGATTAAGCGCCTGCTTGTTCTCGGCGAGCCTGAGATTGAGTACTCCAAGTGAAAAAAACCGCCTGTCTTTTAAACGGGCGGTTTTTAAATGCTTTTGCTTTTGCTTTTTTACAGCATTTCAAGCTTCTGTTCAATGATCTCTTTCCACTCTGAGGCGGTGTTTGAGCCGGCAATCGGATCGCCGACAATTTTGCCGTCCCTGTCAACAAAGTATGTTGTCGGAACGTTGTAGATGCTGCGGGAGAACGCTACGAGCGACTCGTCCGGAACAAGATACGGATATTCCGCGCCGGAATCGTTGCAAAGCTCCTTGGCGTATCTGAGGGCGGATTCGCTGACTCCGTCGCCCTCGTTGATGTCGAGAACAATTCCGATAAAGCCGATGTCCTCAAGCTCCTTATCAAGCTTTGCAAGATCCGGAAGCTCGCTTACGCAGGGGGCGCACCAGGTTGTGAAAAGATTGACCACGGTCAGCTTGTTTTCCTCAAAGACCTTGCTTGAAACCTTTGCGCCAAAGATATCCTCGGCGTCAAAGGACGTAAAAGCGGTTCTCTCTTCTTTTGAGGTTGTGCTTTGGGTTGTGCTGTCATTTTTGCTTTCGTCCTTTTCTGAGGTTGACGGGGCTTCGTTTTTATCCGTATCCGTGTTCTTTTCCGGGGCTGTGCTTTGCTGAGACGTACTGCCTTGAACCGTTTCGTCCGGGTCTTTTTTTGCGCAGGCGCAGAAAACGGAAAGAATGAGAGCAAATGCGCAAAAAAGCGAAAGTATTTTTTTCATGTGTATGTCCTCCATATAATTTATTTGTCGGCGCAGTGTTACGCCCAGAGTTCCTCTGCAAGCTTTTCAAGCGCGGCAACGGTTTCCTCCTTGACTGCGGAGCGGACCGTGACCGTGTTTTCGCAGAAAGTGAGGTTTTTGCATTTTTCAAGGTCGGCTTTCATAAGCTTTGCCGCCGTGGGCGCCCATGAGCCGTTTTCAATGAAAGCCACGGTGCGCTTCTGGAAGTTGTGTTCGGTAAGGTGATCAATAAAGTGCTTCATGAACGGAAAATACTGACCGTTGTAGGTTGTTGTTGCAAGAACAAGCTTTTCGTGCCGGAAAGCGTCCTCAACGGCCTCCGCCATGTCCTCCCTTGCAAGGTCAACGGTGAACGCTTTGGGGCAGCCGCGCTTTTTAAGCATTTCGCAAAGCAGACCGGCGGCCTTTTTTGTGTTGCCGTAAACCGAGGTGTAGGCTATCATTACGCCCTTTGTTTCAACCTCGTATGACGACCAGATATTGTATTTTTCAATGTAGTGCGAAAGGTTCTCCTTGAGAATCGGGCCGTGGAGCGGACAGATGATTTCAATGTCAAGCTCCGCCGCTTTTTTGAGCAGCGCCTGAGCCTGCGCGCCGAATTTGCCGACTATGCCGATGTAGTATCTCCTTGCCTCGCAGTCCCAGTCCTCCTCGGCGTCAAGCGCGCCGAATTTGCCGAAAGCGTCTGCGGAAAAAAGCACCTTGTCCTTGCTGTCATAGCTTGTCATAACCTCCGGCCAATGAACCATCGGAGCAAAGATGAAGGTCAGCGAATGGGCGCCGAGGGAGAGCGTTTCTCCGTTTTGAACGGTAATCTTTTTTTGCTCAAGAGGGAACGAAAAATAATTTTCCATCATTGCAAAGGACTTTGCGTTGGAAACGATTTTTGCGTTCGGAAAAGCTTCAACAAATTTTTCAATGCTTGCCGAATGATCCGGCTCCATATGGTGAACGATAAGATAGTCGGGAGCTTTTCCTCCCGTTGCGACCTTGATGTTCTCAATCCATTCATCGCCGAAAGCGCCGTCAACGCCGTCCGCAACGGCAATTTTTTCGTCAAGAATCACATAGGAATTATATGCCATTCCGTTCGGCACGATGTACTGACCTTCAAAAAGATCAATTTTATGATCATTCACGCCGACATATCTTATATCATTTGTAACAGCGGTCATTTCAAAAATCCTCCTGCTTTTATACTTTAAAACTGATTATACTTTATTGCAGCGGCAATCGTCAATAGCTTACAGGAGATTTTTAATGACAGGACGGCATATCTG
>JAEDEQ010000019.1 GCA_016293225.1 Clostridiaceae bacterium | reverse complement strand
GCCCAGCGACCGAATGCGGCGGAACCGCCGGCCTTGTTCATCATTGAGACCAGTGTTCCGAGAAGAACAAGGAAAATCAGAATACCCATGTTGTAGGAATCGGCAAGACTATTAACAAAACCGTCTGAAATAACGTGCTTGATAACGCCCTCAAAGTTTCCGCCGGCATAAATTACGCCGCCGACAACTATACCGATAATGAGCGAGGAATAAACCTCCTTTGTGATGAGCGCAAGAACGATTGCGATAACGGGCGGAAGCAGCGAAAGAATCGTAGCATAGCTTTTAATGGATTCTCTGACCTTTGCAATGGCAGCTTCAATGTGGGTTTTGAAGTCGGGGTCGGCGTCAAGGTTGTCCGCATAAGCGTCAACATATGCATGAGCCGAATCGCTGTCCGAAAGGTCGTAGTCGATTGCGTCCTCGCCCTCGCCGAGGGTGAATTTTCCGCTGTCGGCTGCGACAGCTAATGTTTCTTCAGGCGCGGCAGCGTCAGCCGAGCTTTGAGCAAAGGCAACTGTTGAAGCCGTAATAAGTATAACGGCGAGCATCATGAAAGCAAGAAGAAGCCTTGCTCTCGATCTTGTTTTCTGTTTCATTTGATATCCTCCTAATTTACGTTGCTTTCCCTTTTCTCTTTGTTTTTCAGGGACAAAAAACAGAGACCGCAAAAGAGCGGTCCCACAAAAAACAAACAGAAAAGTAGTTTTGTGACAGCTCTCCGCCGAAGCGACAGTCGGCAGGATATTTTCCTGCCGCCCAGCAAAATAAGAACTGCCGAGCAGAACTTATAACAGAATTCCCCGAAAAATTCCGGCTTCGGCAAGGTTTCCTTTCTTTGCGCCTTTAACGCCCTTCGGGAGGCTGAAACGAAATACTGATAAACCCTGCGCCTCTATCACAATGATTATACAAACAACGCAATAAAAAGTCAACGCTTTTTAACAATTTATTTATTTTTTTGGTGTGTATGAAGTAAAAAGTTTGGCAATTAAGCACAAAAAATCGTCCGCCGAAAGGAAAAAACGGCGGACGGACGATTTTTTATTTATCGGTCAAGCAGCTTGTCAAAGGCAAGCTTTCCGTCGCCGAAATAGTCTATGATTTCGCAGTAGGAGAATCCGTTCTTTTTAAAAACGTGCTGCATTCGTTTGTTTTGCTCGTCGGTATCGCAGCGAAGATAACGCAAGCCGTTTTTGCGGCAGAGCTCTTCAACAAGAGCAAAAGCAATGCCCGAAAGTCCGCGATTGCGGTATTTTTTTGAAATTGCCATTCTGTGGATAACAGCATATTTCTCATCGGAATTCCATTTGCCTTTAATTTTGTCGTATGCAGGCTCGCCGTCAAAGTCAATGAGCATATATGCCGCAATATCGCCGTCAACTTTCAGAACATAACCTTTTTCGGTGCGGATATCTTCGCAAATCATTTCGTAGGTAGGGTATTCATCCGACCACTGAACAAAGCCCTGCTCACGCTGAAAGCTCCTTCCGTCGTTGAGAATATCCCAGCAGATTTCAAGCTCCTGCTCTGTTGCTTTTTCAAGTGTATACATAGGCTTGCTCCTTTTAAGATCCATTTTGTTTTATTGTCCGCAAATTTTCATGACAACATAAAGAACAGCTAAAATTATCGGCTGATGAACAAAATACAGAATTAAAGTATGTCTGCCCAAAAAGCAAAGAGGCTTTATTAAACCGGGCTGCCTTTTAAAAAGACTTTTCCGGTTTTTATATAAGGTTTTCCCGATAATTATTCCGAGAAAAACAAAGCAAAGATTCGGAAAAAGGGGGTAGTAATCTCCCGAAGAAAACTGCCTTGTCCGCAGTCCGAGCGGAAAAAGGAACCAAGCGTCAACAAAAACCGCCGAGAAGTATTTTCCGAGCGCATACGACGCCAAAGCCAGAATACCCGTTGCCCAAACCGGAAGCTTTTTAACCGCGCAGGAAAGCATCATTGCAAAGGAAAGGAAATGCAGAATACCGAATTTGATGCAGACTTCGGTTCCGGCAACGCGGTCAAAAACAGCGGTCGCGAGCGAAAGCGCGGTTGCAAGAAAAAGCAGCCTCAGGCCGTTTTGAACGTTCCTTTTTCCGAGCGTTGCCGAAACGCCGCAGAGAGTCATAAACATGACGGCGGATAATTTTCCGACGATTGAAGCAAAGAGGTCAAAGCGCGAAACATCGGCGGAAAAAAACTGAGAAAGATCAAAGAAAATGTGGTTCAGTATCATCAATATGAGAGCGATCCCTTTCAGAAAATCAAGCTCCGCAATTCTTCCGCTATGTTTAATCTGCCCGAGCTCAAGGAGCTTTTCCGTAAAATCACCGCCTTTTATTGATCTGCCGAATGAATAATACCACAAGTGCAAAGAATAATCAATTAAAAAGGAAAAACGCTGCAAAAAAAGTCCGGCGCCGGAAATGTGGTATTTATTACCATATTTATTTTGAGCACCGCAGTGTTAATCGTCAGTTTTTAAGTTGACTAATCAAAAAGACCGTATTATAATAGATTGCAAAAAGCTTTTTGGACGAAATTCCGAAAAGTCGAAATACGAATATTTACGGAGGTAAATAACTATGGTCAGAGCAATCGTCGGCGCAAACTGGGGCGATGAGGGAAAGGGAAAAATTACCGATATGTTTGCCGCTCAGTCGGATATGGTCATTCGCTTTCAGGGCGGAGCCAACGCCGGACATACTATCATCAACGATTACGGAAAATTTGCGCTTCATCAGCTTCCGAGCGGAGTCTGCTTTCCGCACATTACAAATGTAATTGCAAACGGAGTTGCGCTTGATATCCCGAAGCTTATGAAAGAGATTCAGCATGTTCTTGACGGCGGAGTACCCAAGATTAATCTCAAGGTAAGCGAAAGGTGCCAGATCATGATGCCGTATCACGTTTTGCTTGACACCTATGAAGAGGAAAGACTTGCCGAAAGGGCATTCGGTTCAACAAAGAGCGGCATTGCTCCGTTCTTTTCGGACAAGTATGCAAAAATCGGCTTCCAGATCTGCGAGCTTTTTGATGAGGAACAGCTCAGGGAAAAGCTGACTCAGATTCTTTCCGTAAAAAACCTCATAATTAAAGACATCTATCACAAGCCGGAGCTTTCCGTTGACGAGGTTCTCAGTCAGCTTGAGGAGTACCGCGAAATGATCGCGCCTTATGTCTGCGATACCGGAAAGCTGATAAGAGAAGCTGTTAAGGACGGAAAGAAGATTCTTCTTGAAGGTCAGCTCGGCTCGCTCAAGGATCCCGACTTCGGAATTTATCCGATGGTCACCTCCTCCTCAACTCTTGCGGGCTACGGCGCAGTCGGCGCAGGCATTCCGCCTTATGAAATCAAGGACGTTACCGTAATCACAAAGGCGTACTCAAGCGCAGTGGGCGCAGGGGAATTTGTCAGCGAAATTTTCGGTGAAGAGGCTCAGGAAATGCGTATTCACGGCGGTGACGCGGGCGAATTCGGCGCAACAACCGGAAGACCGCGCAGAATGGGTTGGTTTGACTGCGTTGCAACCCGTTACGGCTGCGCTGTTCAGGGCGCAACGGAGGTTGTTCTGACGGCTCTGGACTGCCTTTCATATCTTGATAAAATCAGCCTTTGCGTCGGCTATGAGATTGACGGCAAGGTTACCAAGGACTTTCCCGTAACACCGCTGCTCAAGCGTGCAAAGCCGGTGCTTGTAACCCTTGACGGTTGGAAGTGCGATATCAGGGGAATCCGTGAGTTTTCCAAGCTTCCGAAGCAGGCTCAGGAGTATGTCAACTTCATCGAAGAAGAGCTCGGCGTAAGAATCTCCTACGTTTCAAACGGTCCCAAGAGGGAAGAAATTATTAAGAGATAACCGATGGAGGTCAACTGATGTCAAAGGAAAAAATTCTTGTTCTTGATTTCGGCGGTCAGTATAATCAGCTTATCGCCCGAAGAGTCAGAGACGAAAAGGTCTACGCGGAAATTCTTCCGTACACCGTACCGCTTGAAAAAATCAAAGACGGCGGCTATAAGGGAATCATCTTCACGGGCGGTCCGAACAGTGTGTACGACCCCGAATCACCGCATTACACCGAAGAAATTCTGGGTATCGGTGTACCGGTTCTCGGCATCTGCTATGGCTGTCAGCTTATCGCATACATGGAAAAAGGCGAGGTTGCAACGGCTCCGGTCAGCGAATACGGAAAGATTGAGCTTACCGCGGATACCGGCAATCTGCTGTTCAAGGGCATAAACAAAAAAAGCACTGTGTGGATGAGCCATACGGACTATATTTCAAAGCCGCCCGCAGGCTACAGCGTTATCGGAAGAACGTCCGACTGTCCCTGCGCCGCAATGCAGAACACCGAAAAGAATATCTATGCGGTTCAGTTTCACCCGGAAGTTACCCATTGTGAATTCGGCCGACAGATTCTTCACAACTTCCTTTATGAGGTTTGCGGCTGCAAGGGCGATTGGGTAATGGACAGCTTTATTGACACAACCGTTGCCGAGCTTCGTGAGCAGATTGGAAACAAAAAGGTCATTCTCGGTCTTTCGGGCGGCGTTGACTCAGCCGTTACCGCCGCACTCATTTCAAAGGCTGTCGGAAAGCAGCTGACCTGCGTTTTTGTCGATCACGGGCTCATGAGACTCAATGAGGGCGATGAGGTTGAAAGCACCTTTGTAAAGCTTTTTGATATGAACTTTGTGAGAGTCAACTGCGGTGACGTTTTCCTTGAAAAGCTCAAGGGCATTACCGACCCGGAGGAGAAGAGGAAAATCATCGGAACCGAATTTTATAAAGTATTCTGGGACGAGATCAAGAAGAACTCAAGCGAAGGCTTTTTTGCGCAGGGAACCATTTATCCCGACTGCATTGAATCCGGAAAAGGTGACGCGGACACAATCAAGACGCATCACAACAAAGTCAAGATGCCGGAAGACATTAAATTTGAGGGCGTTATTGAACCGCTCAAGAGTCTTTTCAAGGACGAAGTCCGCAGGGTAGGCGAAAAGCTCGGCATTCCGAAAGAGCTTGTCTGGCGTCAACCGTTCCCGGGTCCCGGCCTCGGAATCCGCATTATCGGCGAGATCACTGAAGAAAAGATCGGCATACTTCAGCACGCGGACGCAATTTTCCGCGAGGAGATGGAAAAGGGCGGTTACGCGGATAAGCTTTCCCAATTTTTTGCAGTCATTACCGATCTGAGAAGCGTCGGCGTAATGGGCGACCACAGAACCTATGAAAGAATGGTTGTTCTTCGCGCCGTAACCACCGATAACTTTATGACTGCCGACTGGGCGCATATCCCGTATGAGCTTCTTGCAAAGGCTTCAAACCGTATTACTAATGAGGTCAGGGGAATCAACCGCGTTACCTATGACATAACGAGCAAACCCCCCGCAACTGTTGAGTGGGAATGATAAAATCCAAGCCCGAAAGCCTTGATTATACTTGGTTTTCGGGCGTTTTTGCTTTGTCATAGTACCGTTGTTGTTATAAAACAACATCTGCAATTGTGCAACGGAAATTGTAAATGCAGAATTGATTTACACGGTATAAGCACAACGGCGGCAGGGAGAAATCCTTGCCGCTATTATACTGTTCTCAACTTCTTGCGAATTTTAGCGATAAAACACATTATAATCATTGACAAAATAGCGTTATACTTATATAATAAAAATTAATAAGTGTTGATTTCGGGAGGTGCGTAGTTTGCGGATAAGTTATAAAAAGCTATGGATAATTCTTGTTGAAAAAGAAATCTCCCCTGCTACGCTGCGAAAAGATCTTAATATTGCTACCGGAACAATGACGAAACTAAGGCGAAATGAAGAAGTGGCGTTATCTGTTCTTTTGCGAATTTGTGAATATCTAGATTGTAATATCGGTGATATTTGCGATGCTGTGAGAACTAACAATGAATAAGTCCGCGTTTTGATGCGGTTATTTTTACATAATCCAATATATAACTTTTATATGAGAGGAGATAAGGAAAATGTCATTTTGCATTAAGTGCGGCCAAAAATTGGACGATGACGCTAAATTTTGTCATAGCTGTGGCTCTGCTACAAATTCACCGGAAAACGAAAACCTAAATCAACGCAAAACAACTTTTGCGGGTGAAATACATAAATGCCCTAATTGTGGTGAGGTAATTCCCAGTTTTACAGCAATTTGTCCTGCCTGCGGACACGAAATAAATTCACAAAATGTATCTTCTTCACTTAAAGGATTTATTGATGCAATAAATGAATATGATAACGCAATCGCCAATGATCCAGAGCCACCTAAAACGGGGTGGAAAGTTTGGAGTGAAAGAAAAAAGATTTTGTGGGTTATATTGAATATATTTACAGCATTTATTCCATTAGTAATATATTTGACATTTCCATTGATTAAGCCTTTCTTGTTTCCTAAGAGTGTTCCGGTGTTGTCTGCGAATGAAAAGAGAAAAGCAGCTTTAATCGAAAATTACATTTTTCCTAATGAGCGTGAAGCAACCATTGAAGCAATGATGTTTACTAAATCTAAAATGGCATTCCTTGCTTCCGAAAAATTCAATAAGAAAACTTTGTTTTGGTCTAACCTTTGGAATACGAAAGCAGAACAACTTAACCAAAGGGCAAGTATCATACTTAAAGGTGATAAGATAGTTGAGTCAACTTACGCTGATATTACTGCAAGCAAAAGTAAGGTTGATAGAAGCGTCAAGGTGCGTGCAATTATCGGTGCAACAATAATTGTTGTATTTCTTGCCTTTGTTTTAATAAACGGTTCTTTATTTAAAGGTATAGGTTATATTTTTGATAGTAGCCATTCATCCGTATCTGGCAGTTATGACGATGCCGATTACAACAGCACCTATGAATGGCCGAATTCGGGATTAAGCACATATCTTCCCTTGCCAGAGACAGAGTATGGAAAAATTGTAATGGATAATGAAGATAGATTTAGCATTGATTTATATAAAGTTACACAGGAACATTTTGAGAACTATGTAAAACAATGCAAAGCTAAGGGGTTTACTCTCCATACCACTAAAACGGATAGTGTTTTTTATTCTTATAATGCAGATAAGTATTCTTTAGATATTATTTACGATAAAGATGAACAAGAATTAAGTCTATTTTTGGATGTGCCCGAAAAAATGGCGGAATTTTATTGGCCGTCAAGCACTGTTGCCAAACAAGTGCCGGTTCCAGAAACATTGGTAGGTCGAATATGGAGTGATACATCCGATTCTTTTGGTGTAAATATAGATAATGTTAATCAATCGGCATTTTCTGCATATGTAGATGCTTGTATGAAAAAAGGCTTTACTGTAGACTATGCAAGAGAAGATGACTTTTTTAAAGCTTTTAATAAAGATGGATATGAACTTACTATTCATTTAAAGGTTTTTAATGTAATGGAAATACATGTTGAAATACCCTCCGAGGACTAAAAAAAGGAGTTGTTGTTATGGGATTATTTGATAGAAATAATCGCAAAGGCGGCTTTATGGATGAAATACGCTGTGACGAGCCGTCATATTTAATATGGAAGTGGCATCCTGCCGGAACGCAACAAGGAAACAACAACAGAGAAAATGCAATTCGCTGGGGTTCTTCTCTGCGAGTAAAAGATGGTGAAGTTGCCGTTTTTGTTTATAAGCAGAAGAATGGAACCATGCAGGACTTCATTGTAGGCCCATTCGATCAAATTATCAAAACTGATAACTTCCCTGTTCTTGCAAGTATTGTAGGCTTGGCATATGAGGGCGGAACTCCGTTCCAAGCCGAAGTTTACTTCATTAATCTTGCACAGATTATACAGGTGAAGTTTGGAGTTCCGTTCTTTGATGTTTGTGATCCGAGGTTTTCTGATTTCGGCGTTCCGGTAGCCGTAAGAGGAACTATCAGCTTTAAAATCAGCGATTACCGTCAGTTCATAAAGCTGCACAGACTCAACACATTTAATCTTGAGGATTTTCAGAAACAGATTCGTGACGCTGTAACAAGATATGTTAAAGATGTGGTTGCTAACGCTCCCGCTGTAAATGACATTCCTTTGGTTCAAATTGAGACCAAGACTGCACAAATCAACGATGTGGCTGAATATGACATAAGCGAAAGATTAAAAGAAACTTTTGGCGTAGATGTTTCCGGCGTGGACATAGGCGCAATAGAAATTGACAAATCAAGCGAAGGCTACAGACAGTTAATGGCTGTAACCAAAGACATTACTGCTGCCAAAGTACAAGCCGAAACAGCGGATTATGTTGAAAGGCTACGTATTCAGCGTGAAGAAGGTCAATATGCGATGCATAAACAGACACAGTCTGCTAATATCGGCGCTTTCCAAGTTGAAAAGCAGGCAGAAGTTGGCGTTGCAGGTGCTGAGGCTCTGGGACATATGGGTGAAAACGGTGCCGGTGGAGTTGATTTAGGTAATGGCAGCGCAGGCTTTAATCCTGCCGCTATGATGGCGAGTATGGCAGTCGGCGGAGCTGTAGGGCAGAATATAGCAGGAATTATGAACAACTCTATGGCTGGTGCTAACCAAGTCTCACCGAGTGGGGCAACACCTCCACCCATTCCTACTGTCACATATCATATTGCAGTGAACGGACAAGCAACAGGGCCTTATGATCTAAATGTGTTGCAAAAGATGGCTACCACAGGCCAATTAACCCTTGATAGTTTGGTGTGGAAAAATGGAATGCCTGCGTGGGTAAAAGCAGGAACTGTTGATGAGTTAAAATCAATGTTTACTGTTATGCCACCTATTCCTCCTACTGAATAATAAAAGCATTGTAATTATACGGCATATCGCTTATAATATCCTTGTCAGCGTGACAACACGATGACAACAAAAATCTTGACAGTCCATATTTTATGGATAATCTGAACACTCCCGATAATATGAGTAAAAATACCCATACAAAATTGTTTAAGTTACAGTTTTTGGGAGCGAGTGGGAATAATAACCCTATCCCCGGAATGCCCTGTTTACCAGGCTTCCGGGGTCTTTTATTTGCCGTTGATACTGAAATTGATACTGAAAGCCAAAGGGATTTGTTATTTTGATATTTCTACCTATGCAAATGCAATGCCGAAACAGTCATGACAAAAATCGTATATTTTTTTAACAGTACATACAAATTTTGATTCCAATATATTGCACTTTGCTTTTTTAGCATGTATAATAACTCATGTAGTTTTAAATGCCATTAATTGTACTTAACTATCGAGAAGAAAGAAGTGTATTAAATGTCAAAATTTTCAAAACCCATGAAAAAATCAATAGCAGTAATACTTTCTGTTTTATTGCTTCTCCCATTCATGCTTTCGGGTGCTTTTGCGGCTAACCTGATTGATGAAGCCCTCCTTTATCCTGATGGAATTGTAACAGAGGAAAAATACTACACCGTTACAAAAGGTGTTACCGAAAAGTATGTTGTTCTCAACAACACATCAGAAGACAACCAGATTAAAAATTACATTTATGAAGTTGACTTGAAAAACAAAGATCTTTCCATTATTGCCGGATACAATAAATGTGACGGCAATCCCTCTGATTACGGAATGTTAACCTTGCCTGAGCAGGTAAATTTTGCCGAAGCGAACCGAGGTGTAAATGTTGTTGCGGCTGTTAACGGCGACGGCTATAACACAAGGACGGGTGAGCCGGCGGGCCTGCTTATTATGGACGGAAAAGTGCTGCATAATTCCGGAAGAGATCTTCAGAACGGCTTTTTTGCAATTCTCAATGACGGCACAGCCGTTATAAGAAGACACGGCGAAAGAACCGACGATGTTAAGGAAGCGATTTCCGGTATGTATCGCCTTGTTGAAAACGGAGTTTATCTTAATATTTCAGACAATGCCGTTCATCCGAGAACAGCCGTAGGCATTAAGGAAGACGGTACTGTTGTATTCATGGTTTCCGACGGCAGACAGTCACCTGACTCATGCGGCATGACGCTTCAGGAACAGGCTTACACAATGATGGCTTTAGGCTGTGTAGACGTTCTCTCACTTGATGGCGGCGGTTCTTCAACCTTTATGACTCAGCGTGAAGCTCTCTCCGGCACTGTAATAAGAAACAACCCTTGTTACGGCTTTGCCCGTCCCATAGCAACCTCTTTAATGGTTTGCACAAGTGCAAAGCCCACAAATGAATTTGACCACATCGCCTTTAGCGAAACAGAATACACTGTTTACCCTCTTGACGCTATAGCCATTAATTATGTGGGCTGTGACGAAAACGGCTTTAAAGCCAACCTTCCCAAAGGTCGGCTTGTTGTTGAGGATGAGTCCTACGGCACACTTAAGGGTTCAATCTTCTTTGCAAAAGAAAAAGAAGGCACAGTAAACCTCAACTATGTTGTTAACGGCGAGGTTATAGACAGTGTACCTGTTACCGTTACAAATGAAGCAGATAGTTTAATTGATAAGGGGGTTAACAGCCTTTTACGCATAATAGGCAACATTATTGAAATGTTCAAATTTGTTATCCGAAAAATCAACGGTCTTTTGATTGCTTAACCGTGTAAGATGATTTTTAATAACACACAAAAGGAGGCAGTATTATGGCAACAGGAGATTTTGAAATTCTCAGCACCAATACCGTTGTGGCTTTGTGGCAGAACGGGGAGCTTTCTGTTGTCAGAGAAGACCTGCTTCCGCTGTTTCTGAAAAGAATCCGTAACGCTGAAATGTGGCTGGAAAGCCGCGCGATTGACAGTCACCGGGCAAACAGCAGGCTATTAAAGAAAGCGTTGAGATTGACGGAAAAAGACGATGCTTCGACTGTCATTTATGTCAATGCCGCAACCGTCACAGACACTTATTGGGTGCGTCCGATTGGCTCCGATTTACAATATGAAGAAATCCGCTTCAGCGATGATTACTTTTCAAACCTTGCCCTTCGCGGTACTTATGACAGCTTCAACAAGGCTGCAAACAGCAAGCGTTCCCGCACACCGGAGCTTACTAACATCGGCTCTTTTGAAAAGTGCTGGAAATTGAAGGACGGAAAGTGGTGGCTTTATAAAAAAGCAAATCACAACGAAATGTTTTCCGAGCTGTTTGCCTGTGAATTGGGAAAAGCCCTTGGCTTTCTAATGGCCGACTACCAACGCGGTGATGGCTGTATTATGTCTCTTGACTTTACAAACGGTGCGAGTGTCAACTTTGAGCCGGCGTCCTCTTATATGGGAGATGATGAAGACTATGAAGCTAATGTTCAAATGCTTCATAGGCTTTGTCCTACCGCCGTTCCGGATTATGTCCGTATGATCTTTTTGGATACGATTCTTGCAAACCCGGATCGTCACACGAACAATTACGGTGTTTTGCGTGACCCTCACACCGGAGAATTGACAGGCTTTGCCCCGAATTTTGACAACAACATGGCGTTGATTTCCCGCGGATACCCGAAAATGCCGACGAAAAATGATCTGCTGATAAGGCTTTTCAATGAACTGCTTGCTAATCATCCGGAGTATCGGGAACTGCTTCCGGTTGTGACCGAAGAGCTTATTCGGAATGTACTGAATAAACTCAACATGAAGGTACGGTCACAGGTGATAGTTGATTTTGTTCTCAAACGTTATGAACTGATTTTATAATGAGGCTGGTCTTATATAAAAATCGCTGTTTCGTTTCAGTCGGAGAAATTTATACTAAAAAAATTGATACCGTGTTTGATACTTGCCCCCAAAAAAATGAATTTTTTTTGAATTAAGTATTGACTTTCTGTTAAAGGTGTGTTAAGATACAGTTACGATAAACAGAAGGAGGTGTGTTTTAATGGGAATCGATTTAATCATCGCAAAAATCCGTGAGTTTTTTGAATCAATTTTCGCAATTCTGTTCGGCGAACCCGCAGCAAAATATGGTGAATAATTGTATTATTACTTAATAATTCAGCGAAAGAGGCAGGCAGTTTTTTGTCTGTCTCTTTTATTGTACTCGCTTGCGCTCGCATTAAGCTTTGTTTTAGTTATCTTTTAGGTGATAATGCTAATCTTTCATTAGTCAAAATGCACATCTGTTTTGGAAATGAATCCTATTTGTAATTAAAACACCTGTTTTATCTTTTTCTATAGTGAATTTATACAATGTTAAAGTTGACGAAAAAACAGCAGTTTAAAAAAAAAAAATGATGTTTTTTACAAAAAAAATCTTGTTTACAGATTTTTTATGAAAAAATATCTAAAAAATTTACTGTTTTATATTGCAAAATGCCGATAGATTGTGTAAAATGGTAAAAGTGACGATAGTCAAATTGTATAAATCCATTTTTTGAATGGTTGGAGGGATATTAAATGTCAAATAGGTTGTTCCAAGGCATTATTCATCAGATGAAGGACGCTATCGACAGAACAATCGGAGTTGTCGATAATACCGGCACCGTGATTTGCTGCAGCGATCTCGGCCGTATCGGTGAGACGGGCTTTGCCGAGTTTAAGGACGAGATTTCTTCTTTTGAACCTAAGGTTATCGGTTCAAGGACGTTTATAGCCATCGGTATGCAGCTTCATCCCGACGCCGCCGTTTTTGTTGACGGCGACGATGAGGCCGCCGCTAATTATGCGCGCCTGATTGCGGTTTCTCTCAATAATATCAAGCAGTATTACGATGAAAAATATGACAGAAGCAACTTTATCAAGAACGTTATTCTCGATAATATTCTTCCCGGCGATATCTATCTCAAGACCCGTGAGCTCGGACTCAATAATGAGGTCTCCCGCTGCGTTCTTCTGATAAGGACTGTGGAAAGAAGCGATGTCTCCGTTAATGAGGCCGTTTCAAAGCTCTTCCCGGACAAGGCAAAGGACCTTGTCATCAATATTAATGAAAATGACATTGTACTTGTTAAGGAAGTGCGCAGTGGAAACGATATCAAGGATCTTGAAAAGCTTGCGCGCTCAATAGTTGATTCGCTTCATACCGAGTATTATGTCAATTCCATTATCGGTATCGGCTCAATCGTTGTGGGTATCAAGGATCTTCCGCGCTCGTTCAAGGAGGCGCAGATAGCCCTTGAAGTCGGAAAGGTTTTTGACACCGAAAAAACGATTGTAACCTATGAAAATCTCGGTATTGCAAGACTTATTTATCAGCTTCCGACAACGCTTTGCGAAATGTTCCTCAAGGAGATCTTTAAAAAAGGCTCAATCGTCGGCCTTGATCATGAAACTCTCTTCACCATTCAGAAGTTTTTTGAAAACAACCTCAATGTTTCCGAAACATCAAGAAAGCTTTTTGTCCACAGGAACACTTTGGTTTACAGACTTGAAAAGATTAAAAAGCTCACCGGACTTGATTTGAGGGAATTTGACGACGCAATCGTTTTCAAGGTTGCTCTCATGGTCAAAAAGTATCTTGACGCAAAACCGGTCAAGTATTGATTTTTTTGCGTTTCCGCCGCGCGGACAGGCAGCAGACGCGGCATAAATATTTTTGCGAAAGTGGTTTAAAATGATTGAATTTAAAAACGTAACAATGAAGTATAAAACAAACGGAGCCGTTGCTCTTGATAACGTCAATGTCAGGATTGACGACGGCGAGTTCGTTTTTGTTGTCGGTGCTTCCGGCGCCGGCAAAAGCTCCTTTCTGAGCGTAATTATGGGTCAGGAAAAGGTTGATACCGGTGTTGTTACCGTCGGTCCGTATAATCTTACCGAAATGAAGCGCCGCGAGCTTCCGTATCTTCGCAGAATGCTCGGCATTGTTTTCCAGGATTTCAGGCTAATTCCAAAAATGACCGTTTATGATAACGTTGCGTTTGCGCTTCGCGTTATCGGAATGGGCGAAAGGAAAATTACAAAGCGCGTGCGCTATGTGCTCAAGCTTGTTGACCTTTCCGGAAAAGCAAGGAACTTCCCCAATCAGCTCTCCACCGGCGAACGGCAGAGAGTTGCAATCGCGCGTGCTCTGGTTAACAATCCCGCGGTAATTATCGCGGACGAGCCCACCGGAAACCTCGACCCCGTCCTTTCCGGCGATATCATGACGCTGTTTGACAAAATTAATGCGCTCGGAGCAACGGTTGTTGTTGTTACCCACGACCTTGAATTGGTTCACCAGTTTGACCACAGGATTGTAACCATTGAAAACGGAAAAATTGTTTCGGATGTCCCTCCGCGCTCAAAGCTTAAATCCGCTCCTGCTCAGCCGGCAAAACCTGTTGCCGTAAGCAGCGTTGAAAGCGCCGCCGCCAATGCAGGCGCAGAAATTGCGGCCGCTCACGCACAGGTTCAGGCGCAGCTCAAAAAGGAGGGTGAAAACGATGGCGAATAATACGGCAAAGACTAAAGCAAAAAAGAAAAAGGGCCGCTCCGGTTCTTCCGGCGGACTTAACACTTCGTACCTTACAAAAATGGGCTTTCGCAACCTTGTTGCAAACAGGAGCATGTCGCTTTCCTCAATCAGTGTTCTTACCGCCTGCCTGCTTCTCATCGGCGTTTCGTTTTTGCTGCTTTTCAATATGAGAACCCTTGTTTCCGATGTTGAAAAGCAGAATGTTGTTGTTGCCTTTGTCAAGGACGGCATTGACGAAACGGCGAAAAAGCAGGTTCAAGCCGACCTCAAAGCAATCCCGAATGTTACCGAGGTTCAGTACGTTTCAAAGGAGGAGGGCTTTAACGAGCAGCTTGAGGATTTCGGCGTTGAACGCAATATGATTGACGGCGTTATCGAAAATCCGCTTCCCGACTCATACCGCATAACAGTCAGCAATATTGGGGAGTTTTCAACCACACTTGCCGCCATTAAAGCGGTTGCAAACGTTGAATCCGTCCGCGAAAGCCAGGAGATAATTAAGCAGATATCAACGCTGCAAAAATCCGTGACCTTCATCTGTCTCATTATTGTTGCCATATTGATTGTTGTTTCGCTGTTCATTATTGCAAATACAATCAAAATTACAATGGTTTCGAGGAAGGTTGATATTCAGGTCATGAAATCGGTCGGAGCAACGAATGTTTTCATTTGCTGGCCGTTCATGATTGAGGGTATAGCAATAGGTCTTATATCCGGCCTGATTGCAATGGTGCTGACCTATGTTGTTGAAATTACCGAGGGCGACGCGCTCAATTCGTTGTTCTCCCTTTTCGGAAGCTCGGTTGTTCAAATTTCCGATTTCTGGTATGTTCTCGTTATCGGATATTTTGTTTCCGGTATGCTTCTCGGTTCTTTCGGAAGCGTTGTTTCCATCAGGAAATATCTTAAAAAGGAAGGCAGCGAGGCAAACGATATCTGAGGTTTGCTTTCCAGGCCCTTTCCTTACACAGTTTATGTTGTTCTGCGACCGTCAAAAGGAGGTTTTTGGTGATGAAAAGAAAAATTGCGGCACTGCTGTGCATAGCTCTTCTTTTCAGCGCGGCGTTCTGCGCCGTGCCGTTGCCCATTGCCCGTGCCGCAACAAGGCAGGAGCTTGAGGCCGAGCTCGAAAGGATAGACGGCGAGATAGAAAATAACAAGAGCAGGCTTTCCGAGCTGAAAGGCAAGAAGGAGTCTCAGCAGGAATATCTTGATACACTTAAAAGCCAGATTGACGCCAATGAAAAAAAGGCAACAAACCTGAAAGCTCAGGTTGAAGAGCTTGACGCTGAGATTGATACACTTGAAAAGCAGCTCAAGCAGCTCAACACCGAAATTGACGTAATAAATGACGAGATAACCATTGCCGCCGAACAGATTGACAAAACCGTTAACAGCATCAAAAGCTCAAAAACTCAGCTTTCGCAAAAAATGCGCGCCGCATATGTTACCGGCAATGATTCCGCCTTAAAGATTCTCATGGGCGCTGACAGCCTCGCTTCGTTCCTGACAAGGCTTGAGATGATGAAGCGCATGAGCGAGAACGATAAAAAGGTTATTGACCGATTTAAAAGCGAGGTTGCTGTTCTCAAAAAGACCAAGGCCACGCTTGAAAAAAAGCAGACAAAGCTCAACGACAAGCAAAACGAAGTCACACTGAACAAAAAAGAGTGCATTGAAAGCAAGGCGCAGCTCAATGTTAAGAAGACCGAGTATGAAAAAGCGGTCAAGGAGCTTGAAAAAGATTATGCCGATGTTGAAAGCTATATAGCTCAGCTTGACAAAAACAGTGCGGTTTATGAAAACTACATCAGGAATCTTGAAGCTGAACGTCTGGCTGCCGATAAGGAAATTGAGTCGATTATCCTCAACTATCAGGCATCCGAGGTACCGACAACTCAGGGAACAACGCTTTATGCTTCAAACAATGACCCTGCCTCAACCACTGTTTCAGCCGGTTCTCCGTCCTCCGGTTCAAACAATCAGACTGTTTCCGGTGGAAAGGTGTATCAGTGCAACGACAGCTGGGCATGGCCGCTCGGAAAAATAGACTGCTATATCAGCAGTCCGTACGGCAACAGAAGCGCGTCCATCTCCGGCTGGAGCTTCCACGGAGGAATGGATATCTCTGCAAGCGGCGTATACGGAAAGCCCATCTATGCCTCCCGTGCCGGAACGGTAATTGCGGCCGTCTGGGGAACAACCGGCTACGGACGGTATGTTGTTATTGACCACGGAGACGGTTTTTCAACCGTATACGGACACTGCTCAAGCCTTTGTGTTGAAACCGGTCAGCAGGTTGCAAAGGGTCAACAGATTGCAAATGTCGGAAGCACTGGCAATTCCACCGGTCCGCATCTTCATTTTGAGGTGCGTTATAACGGTGAAAAGCAGAATCCCGCGAACTATGTTTCAAAACCGTGATAATTCAGAAATTTCCAAAGGGACGGCGCTCGTCGCTGTTCCTTTGGTTTTTAAGAGGGGAGAGGGCTATGAACAAAAAAATATCATTGGGGCTTGCTGTCGGTATACTTATTCTTGCCGTTGCGGTTTCAAGCGCGGTAACAATGGGCATTGTCAACAAGGAATACAATAATATCTTAAAAGGACTGCCCGAAAAGCTTGAGCGGTATGAGATTCTTGATGAGCTTGACGGCGTAATTAAGAACAACTATTATTCGGGCAGTGACGAAGCAAGTCTCAAAGCGGCGCTTGCCGGAGGCTATGTTGCAGGGCTTAAGGACCCTTTTTCAAAATTCATGACCGCCGATGAGTATGCCGAATATGTTTCCGGGATTCAGGGCAATATGTACGGAATTGGAATAAAAAGCGAAAAAACCTCCGATAACCGTATAAGGATTACTGCGGTATACAGCGGTTCTCCGGCCAAAAGCAGCGGACTTCGTGTGGGCGACGTCATAATTGCTTTTGACGGAATAATGCTTGACGCGAATAATTACGAGGAGCTTTCCGCAAAGCTTGAGGGAGATAAGCTCACTGCCGTTAATATTACATATAAGCGCAATAATACAGAGACAACGGTCAACATAATCAAAGGCTATGAGGCGCAGTCCGTGCTTTCAAAGACGTACGGCAACGTCGGATATATCAGAATAAATGAGTTTTATTCAACAACGGCAAATCAGGTTGAGGCTGCGGTTGAGTCCCTGACTTCTTCAAAAATCGGTGCGCTGGTCATAGACGTCAGGAACAATTCAAGCACCAATTATGAAAACGCAATGGACGCGCTTGATATTTTTGTTCCCGTCAATGATTCCGCAGTTCCGGCGGCGAGTGTTCTGGACAGCAAAGGAAATGTTGTTGAAAAATTTGTTACAACAGCCGGAGAGGTTGGCTTGCCTACTGCTGTTCTTATTAACGAAAAAACCGAAGCTGCCGCGGAGCTTTTTGCCTGCAATATCCGTGATTTTTCAAAGGGCGCTCTTGTCGGAACCAAAACAAAGGGCGTTGCGCTCGTTCCGAAAGCGTTTAAGCTTACGGACGGCAATGCTGTTTTGCTTTCGGTCGGAATTGTCAAGCCTTATAAAAGTGAAACCTTTAATTCCTCCGGCCTTACGCCGGACAAGGAATCAGTCCTTAAATCAGCGGCGGCGGACATAGGCTCTGACAGCCAGTTCCTTGACGCGGTTGCCTTGCTGACTGCGTCTGAATAAACCGGAGTTTTATAACGGATTTTACAAAAAGTCACAAACAGCACAGCTTTGCGGTTTGCGGCTTTTTTCTTTTTTTCGGCTTGATTTTCCGATTATATTGTTTGCTTTTTCAGTGCAAATTATTATTGCGGTTTAATTTCCGCACGGAGGTGAAAAGATGGTCAAAGCAATAAAAATTTTGCGTCTTTTAATAATTTCTGCGGTTGTAATTTCACTCGGACTTTTGGTTTTCGGCTTTTTTTCAATTCCCGATGAGTTCAGCACGCTTGATTCGGGCGGTCTTTCAATCAATGTAATCTATTCGCTCGATCCGCTCGAACATGATGTTGCAACAAGAAACAGCGCAGAAGAAACAATGAACGTAAAAGTCAAGCTTTTTAAAGCTATTCCCGTCAAAAACTCACGGGTAAAGGTTCGCAGGAGACGGTATGTTGTGCCGTCGGGAGAAATTTTCGGTCTGCGGCTGTATACCAGAGGAGTTGTTGTTGTTTCAACAGAAAAGGTGGACACTTCTTCGGGAACACGTTATCCTGCGCAGGACGCCGGAATTGTCAAGGGAGATATTATAGTCAGCATTGATTCCGTTCCGGTCACGGATCACACGCAGGTGGCAAGGCTTATTTCGGGCAGCTCGGGAGCACCGCTGCGCATTGTTTTTGAAAGAGACGGTCAGTCGTATGAAACGCTCTTTACTCCGGCATACTCTGCGGCGCAGGGCAAATATATCGGCGGACTCTGGATCAGAGACAGTGCCGCAGGAATCGGCACACTGACATTTTATGAAAAATCAACCGGCGCTTACGGCGGACTCGGCCATGCTATCTGCGATGTTGATACGGGCAAAATACTTCCGCTTTCCGAGGGAGACGTGGTTGAAGCAAAGATAAACGGCTGTACCAGGGGAAAAGCAGGCGAAGCAGGAGAGCTTTGCGGCAGCTTTTCGGGCAATGCGTTCGGAGAGCTTTATGCAAACACGGCCTCGGGTGTGTTCGGTGTGCTGAAAAATGTTGACCTTGAAAAAAGCGAGCTTCCCGTGGCGGTTAAAAGCGAGGTCAGAACAGGCAAGGCGAAAATTATTTCAACTGTTGATGAAAACGGCCCGGCCTATTACGATATTGAGATTGAAAGAATCTCACCGGACAGCAGTGAAAACAGAAACATGGTGATTAAAATTACCGACAAAAAGCTTTTGGAAAAAACGGGCGGCATTGTTCAGGGTATGAGCGGCAGTCCTATCATTCAGAACAAAAAGCTGGTCGGCGCTGTCACTCATGTGTTTGTAAACGAGCCGAGCAGGGGATATGCTATATTTGCCGAAAAGATGCTGGAAACAGAAGACGCCGTGATTGATGAAAGGCAGAAACAGGCGGCGTGAGCAATTTTGCCGTATTCTGACGGCAAAAATACTTCTATTGTTACAATGATAGTATTTTTTTATTAACTAATTAATATATTCGACAAAATTCATCTTGCAAAATAATAATGTTTGTGATAACATTTCAATGTGAAAAAAAATCACAAAACAATTTAGAAGGATGGTAGTAATGTCGAAGAAAACAAACGTAATCCTTGCCGGGGAGGGAGCCCAGAATATTGAGCGGTGCGCTGAATGTCTGAGATCAAACGGCTGCGAAGTGAAAATCATTGAAAAGGACGGGAGAAAACTTATCAATGCCGCTCTTACTGAAAAGCCGGACGCAGTGGTGATGGACGCTTTTATGGCAAACCTTGACGCGCTCGGTGTTCTTGAGGAGGCAGGCAGCGAATTCAGGAAAAACAAAACGCTGACCTTTGTCATGTCGTCGGTTGAAAATCCGATTTTTGAGGAGGAAGTGCTTGCCGCCGGCGCCGATTATTATTTTTTAAAGCCCTTTGATTACTCGTTCGTTGCGGACAGGGTGGCAAAAATGGCAAAATGGAACAACAAGGGCGAGGAAACTTCAAAGATATCCGTCAGTGACTCAAAGGAACTGGAGATAGTTATTTCGGACATTATGCGGCAGATCGGAGTACCGGCTCATATCAAAGGATACCAGTATCTGAGAATGGCAATCATGCTCACGGTAAAAGACCCTGAGCTTATGCACGCCGTCACAAAGATATTATATCCGACTGTTGCAAAACAAAACAACACAACCTCGTCCCGCGTTGAACGTGCAATCCGTCACGCGATAGAGGTTGCCTGGGACAGGGGCGACGTTGACGTCCTCAGCTCGTATTTCGGCTATACCATTCAGAACAGCCGTGGAAAGCCTACAAACTCTGAATTCATAGCAATGATAAGCGATAAGCTTCGTCTGAGCATGAAAGCGGTTTAAAATTAAAAATTTACAGCCGGCATCTGCTGCTTTTGCAAATGCCGGCTGATTTTTTGCTTATGGAGATTTTTCCTCGTTATCTTATTCCTTAACAAGCTCTTTTATGCCCGTAGCAAGTCCTGCAACAGACTGAATTTCCGAGGGAATGATGATTTTTGTTGCCTGACCGTCCGCAACCTTTTGGAGGGCTTCCAGCGACCTCAGAGCGATAACGGCCTGAGTAGGAGCCGCCTCGTTGATGAGTGAGATACCCTGAGCCTCAGCTTTCTGTATTGCAATGATAGCCTGCGCTTCACCGTCCGCCTCACGGATTTTTGCCTCACGGACTGCGTCTGCCTGAAGAATGGCGGCTTCCTTTTCTGCCTGAGCGGCAAGAATTTTAGCCTCTTTCTGACCTTGCGCAACAAGAATTTTGCTTTCCTTGTCGCCCTCTGCGCGCAGGATTGCTTCGCGGCGTTCGCGTTCCGCTTTCATCTGCTTTTCCATCGCGTCCTGAATCTCACGCGGCGGAAGAATGTTTTTAAGCTCAACGCGGTTGACCTTGATGCCCCACGGGTCGGTCGCCTCGTCAAGAATACCTCTGATTTTTGCATTGATTGTGTCACGCGAGGTCAGCGTGTGGTCAAGCTCAAGCTCGCCTATGATATTTCTGAGCGTTGTTGCAGTGAGGTTTTCAATTGCCGAAAGAGGACTTTCAACGCCGTAAGTATAAAGCTTGGGGTCAGTTATCTGATAGAAAACAACGGTGTCAATCTGCATTGTAACGTTGTCCTTTGTAATAACGGGCTGCGGCTTGAAGTCAACAACCTGCTCCTTGAGCGAAACAATTTTTGTAACACGCTCAAAAATCGGAATTTTAACGTGGAGTCCGGTTTGCCATGTTGCGTTGAAAGCGCCGAGCCTTTCAATAACATAAGCCTTGGACTGGGGAACAATCTTGATGTTGAAAGCAAGAATAAACACTGCAATAAGAACTATCGCAATTACAGCATAAATTAAGTCTTCCATAGTAATACCTCCGTTGAAAAAAGAATTAAAAAGAGATTTCAGTCAACAGCGACAATGAGCTTGACGCCCTCAATCGCTTTGACAGTGACCATTGTGCCTTCCGGAATAACAGTGTTGTCCTCGGAACTTCGAGCAGTCCAGATAACGCCTCGTATCTTTGCCTGACCTGTTGAAAGGGCGTTGTTGATTTCCTCGGTAACAATGGCCTGCTTTCCGATACAGACATCTGCGTTTGTCGGCTGAACCTTTGTTTTGGTGAATTTTTTAAGATACGGCCGGGCAATAACAAGAGTGAGAATGGAAAGAGCAACAAAAACAATGAGCTGAACAAGCGGCGAAGCATTGACAACGTTTGCAATTATTGCTCCGAGCGAACCCACGGCAAACCAGATTGTTACAACCTGTAGCGTCAGCGCCTCAATAACGGCAAAGACTATTGCGAGAGCGATCCACATAATCAGTAAATTATCCATTTATCTACCTCCTTTCAATCATTATAGCATTTTTTTATTATGATTACAATATATTTCCGATGCTTATTCGCTGTTCTTCAACAATATCCTCAAGAACTGCAATATTTTTTTGTATCTCCTCAAAGGTCATCTCGTCATCACCGCTTTTGAATATCTTTGAAAGCGAGGGAAGCGAGGAATCAAGGGTATCGAGCGTGGTATGATCGAGAAAAATATTGAAAATTATACGCTGCTTTTTCCATTTTGCGTCAACGCTTTCAAGCGTTTTGAGCGCATTTTCCCGCTTGTTGTTTTCGATAAGAGAGGCGGCGCTTTTGAGTGTGGCTTCAAGGTCAAGACAGCTTTTTTCAAGGCTGTAAAAGCCGAAAACGGCTGTTGAAAAGCACAAAAGCAAAAGAATAAGAGCCAGAAACAAACGATTCATTTTTTTCGCTCCTTTTTCAGCACAATATTTGCTTTGCCGTCCTTTGAATACGTCATCAGCAAAACGTCTTTCGGCTCAATGTGCTTGTTTCGCAGAAAAAGCAGCAGTTTTTCCCTTGTAAGCCCACAGACGGAAAATTCGCGTTCAACAAGTTTTCCGTCGCTGACAACAAGGCAGGGCAGCTGCTTCGGTTCGTTTTCCTCCTCCTTCAAAAGCACGCTCAAAGAGCCGTTTGTTTCAACATAGGCAAAGCTTACGGTTTCAATGTCAAAAACATCTTTGAGCCTCAGCGCTTCAACAACATCGTCAACGCTGTATCTTATTTTTTTCATCTCTTCCTGATTAATCCTGCCGTTTTTGACTATCATCACGGAGTGTCCCTGCAAAAGGGTACGGAACGGACGGAATTTCAGCGCTAAGCATGAAGTAATAATCTCAAGGGCTATGAGCAGAAAAATTGCCGCAACCGATTGCAAAAGCGGCGTGTTTCCGTTTTGCAGCGGCATGGACGCAATGTCGGAAAGCAGAATGGTGATAACAAGCTCGGCCGGCTGCAATTCACCAATCTGCCTTTTTCCCATAAGACGTACGCTGACTATTACAATAATATATATGATAACTCCGCGGATAAGAATAGGAAGCATAAGATCACCTCAGCATAAGTTTTGCCAAAAAGTGATTTTTTTATTAAAAACCTCTTGACTCTACAATAATTGTAGAGTTTAATATAATTGCGTCATAACAAGCGGCGCATAAAAAAGCAAAAGCGGCCGTTTCGGGAGTTAAAGCAAAATGGAAAAAAATCTTACCAAAGGAAGCGTATTTAAAAATATTGTCTGTTTTTCTCTGCCATATCTTTTGTCATACTTTTTGCAGACTCTTTACGGAATGGCGGATCTCTATATAATCGGCAGGTTTGAGGAAACCGTTGCCGAAACAACGGCCGTTTCCATCGGAAGCCAGGTTATGCATATGCTGACGGTAATGATAGTCGGCCTTGCAATGGGTACAACCGTGAGCATCGGTCAGGCTGTCGGTGCAAACAACAAGCGCAAGGCGGCGGCCGCCATAGGAAACACCGTAACGATTTTTATGCTGATTTCGGCTTTGCTGACGGTTTTGCTGCTTTTTCTTGTAAAGCCCGTAACAAGGCTCATGTCGGCGCCGCAGGAGGCTGTGGCGGATACGGTCAAATACCTCACAATCTGCTTTGCCGGAATACCGTTCATCACGGCATATAACGTTCTCAGCTCAATTTTCCGCGGAATGGGCGACAGCAAAAGCCCGATGTATTTTGTTTCCGTTGCCTGCGTTGCAAATATTGCGCTTGACTATCTGTTTATCGGAGCGTTCCGTATGGGACCTGCCGGCGCGGCGCTCGGAACAACTCTTTCGCAGGCTATCAGCGTTATAATCTCCCTTGTTGTTATCCTTAAACGCAGGTCTGTCGAAGTAGTAAAGAGCGATTTCAGACCGGTGCGCAGTGTCATGAGCGAGATTCTGAAAATCGGAGTTCCGATAGCTTTGCAGGACGGTTTCATTCAGGTTGCGTTCATTTTCGTCACTGTTATTGCAAACAGGCGCGGACTTACCGATTCGGCGGCAGTGGGAATTGTTGAAAAGATTATATGCTTTTTGTTCCTTGTTCCGTCCTCGCTGCTTTCTGCCGTTTCCGCAATCGGTGCGCAGAATATCGGCGCAGGAAAAAAAGAGCGCGCAAAGCTTACTCTCAAATATTCCTGCATTATCTCGGTGTGCTACGGCGCGTTGGTTGTACTTCTTATTCAGTTTGTTGCCGAACCGCTTGTCGGACTGTTTGTGCACGACGCTGCCGTTGCCGTCTCAGGCGGCAAATATCTCACAGGCTATGTCTGGGACGTATTTTTTGCCGGAATACAGTTCAGCTTCAGCGGATATTTCTGTGCGCGCGGAAAATCTCAGCTTTCGTTTTTGCATAACTTTATCTCAATTATAACCGTGCGTATTCCCGGCGCATATCTCATGTCTAAGCATTTTCCGTCAACTCTGCTGCCGATGGGACTTGCTTCGGCGGCAGGCTCGCTCGTTTCAAGCTTAATCTGCGTTATTGCGTTTTATATTCTTGAAAAGCGAACGGCGGACAAAAAGGAGGAAAAGAGCCTTGTCAAAGCTTTTTCGGATAGGTGATATTGCAGAGCTGTTTAATCTCAGCGTCAGCACGCTGCGCCATTATGAAAAAACCGGGCTGGTTGAGCCGGAATATATTGATCCTCAGACAGGCTACCGCTATTACAGCACTCGTCAGTTTGAGCCGCTCAATACGATACGGTATCTGCGCGCGCTTGATATGCCGCTTCCGGAGATTGCGGATTTTTTGAAAAACCGCGATATTGATATTATTGAAGAAAAGCTTCAAAAGCAAAAGCAGGCTGTAATTGAAAAGCAGCAAAAGCTGAAGCTTATTGAGCGCAAGATCAATAACCGCCTGCGCCAGATTAAAGACGCACAAAATTCTGATTTTGACGTTATCAAGCTTGTTCAAAGTCATGCGGGCCGCATGGTGCTTATGGAAGGTCCGCTCAAGCTTGAAAGTATGTTCGACATGGAAACGCCGATAAGAAAGCTGGAGCAGTCGCAGGCACAGGGCGTTGTTTTCCTCGGAAAAGTCGGGGTCGGCATATCCGAAGAGCATTTGCGCAAGGGCAGATATGAGGTATATGACAAATATTTTCTTCTTCTTGACGATGAGGAGGACTTTGTGGGCAGAGTAATATCTTTCCCGCAGACTCTCTGCGTCAGCGTCCGTTTCCGAGGCAGCCATAATGAAGCCTCTCAGCAGTACCGCAGACTTAATGAATATATTGAAAGCCACGGCCTTGAAATTAACGGCTTTTCAAGGGAAATTACAATGATAGATTACGGCATTACAAGCGATACCGAAAAGTTTGTTACGGAAATCAGTATTCCGGTTGCTTCTTCGTGAGCGTTTGTTGCGGAATCGGGAGCGAAGCTTGGCGGAAACAATGCAAAAAAACGCACGAAGGACGCCATAATCCTTCGTGCGGCAATTCAATTTGAAAAGACGGTTGTTATGATTTGAGGATGGTCGCCTTGTCGGCGTCGCAGGTCCAGCCGACAGTATGCATATCTCCCTGCCGATCCTCTTTTCCGACATGGTAATATGTTTTTCCGTCGCTGCCTTTGGCGCTGTCTCCGAAAATTGCAAGAGTTACACCGTTTTCAAGCTTTGCAAGATAGAGCGGATGAAAAACTTCGGTTTCTTTATAAAAAATCATGATTGACACACCCTTATATCATGTTAATTATAATAACATAATACACTTGTAATGTTAATTTGTCAAATGAAAATGGTAAATATTTGAAAAATTGTTAAATATGCTGAAAATAAAAAGAATTCAAAGGCAATTAATATAAATTTACTGTTTTCTAAACCTACTCATGCATAGCCCAAAACGCAGAAAACAGCTGCGGACACGAACTTTAATTGTTGAATTTATTAACGTTGTAGTTTATAAAATATGTTTTAATTTATCACTGCACTTCTTCACTATTCCCTCTTACTTCTTACTTTCCAAAAAATCCCGACCGAAGTCAGAGAAGAGTGAAGAGTGAAGAAGTAAAATCCCGCCCTCTTACGAGAACG
>JAEDEQ010000101.1 GCA_016293225.1 Clostridiaceae bacterium | reverse complement strand
CTCTCCGCTTTCCAGCCGAGAACCTCCTGCGCCTTGCTCGGATCGGAATAGCAGGTTGCAATATCGCCCGGACGGCGCGGCCCAATCTTATAATTGACAGTTACGCCGCTCGCCTTTTCAAATGCGTGAACAACGTCAAGAACGCTGTAGCCAACGCCTGTTCCGAGATTGAATGCCTCGCAGCCCCTTTGCGAAAGGACGCGGTCAACCGCCTTGACATGGCCGAGAGCAAGGTCAACAACATGAATGTAATCGCGCACGCCGGTTCCGTCCGGTGTGTCGTAATCATCGCCGAATACATTGAGATATTCGCGCTTGCCGATTGCCACCTGAGTGATATACGGCATAAGGTTGTTCGGAATACCGTTGGGATCTTCGCCGATAATGCCGCTTTCATGCGCTCCGATAGGATTGAAATAGCGCAAAAGGCTGATTGACCACTGATTATCCGCAGTATAAAGATCCTTAAGGATAAGCTCGATCATATATTTTGTTGTTCCGTAAGGATTTGTTGTTCCGCCAGTGGGCATGGTCTCCTTGAGCGGCGAGGGATTGTTCATTCCGTAAACCGTTGCGGAGGAGCTGAAAACAATCCTCCGGCAGCCGTTCTTTTTCATAACACGGCAAAGGGTCAGCGTTCCGCCGATATTGTTGTCATAGTATTCAAGCGGCTTTTTGCAGGATTCGGGAACGGATTTGAGTCCGGCAAAGTGAATGACCGCATCAATCTTTTCGTTTTTGAAAACCTTGTCAAGACCCTCTTCGTCGCGGATATCGCATTCATAGAACGCAAATTCCTTTTTTGCAAGTTCTGCTGTTCTTCTGAGCGCTTCGCGTTTGCTGTTGTAAAAGTTATCCACAACCACAACGTCATAGCCGGCCTTCAAAAGCTCAATGCAGGTATGGGAGCCGATAAAGCCGGCGCCTCCGGTAACAAGAATTGACATTATGCTTCACCTCGTTGTATAATAGATATACTTATTATACAACTAAATCATAAAAATGCAAGGAGCATTTTGTATTATGCAAAACTTATCGGATATTTCCGTTATCAAAAGCGTGCTCAACCGCCACGGCTTCACCTTTTCAAAAGCGCTGGGTCAGAACTTTCTTGTCAATCCCTCGGTCTGCCCGAGAATGGCCGAAAACTGCGGCATTGAAGAAAACACGGGAGTTATCGAAATAGGTGCCGGAATCGGCGTGCTGACAAAGGAACTTTCCGCAAAGGCGAAAAAGGTTGTTTCCGTTGAGCTTGATACCCGTCTGATTCCCGTCCTATCCGAAACACTCAGTGACTGTCTCAACACAGAGGTTATCAACGCGGACATAATGAAGGTTGACCTGCATGAGCTTATTGCAGAAAAGTTCCCCGGAATGAGGGTTGTTGTCTGCGCAAATCTTCCATACTATATCACAACGCCCGTGATAACGCTCCTGCTTGAAAGCAGGCTGCCCATTGAGAGCATAACGGTTATGATACAAAAGGAGGTTGCCGACCGCCTTTGCTGCGGCTGCGGCTCGCGGGACGCCGGCGCAGTAACCGCCTGCGTGGATTACTATGCACGAGCAAAAAAGCTTTTTGATGTTTCAAAGGGTTCTTTCCTGCCTGCGCCAAAGGTTGACAGCTGTGTGATACGGCTTGATCTGCGGAAAGAGCCGCCGGTTGCGGTTGAGGACGAAAGGAAGTTTTTCCGCATTGTTAAAGCCGCCTTTGCCCAAAGGAGGAAAACCGTGCTCAACTCAGTAAGCTCCTCGCTCAAAATTTCAAAGGAGACTGTGTCTGCCGCTCTTGAAAGTGCGGGGCTTGCAAAAACCGTGAGAGCGGAGCAGATGAGCCTTGAAAACTTTGCGGCTCTTTGCAGCCGTCTGGAAGCTGCAGACTTTGCAGACGGCACAATTAACCAAACAGCACCCAAAAGAACGAAAGGAGGAGCGAGCAATGGAAACAAAAAACAATAAAACCGGCGAAAAGGGTGAAAGAAAAAGCAGGGAGCTTTTCATAACAATCAGAAACGCTCTTTACCTCACCTCATCAAAGGCATTCATTGCATTTATGATTGCCGTGCTGACCCTCTTTTCCGCCTCGCAGTTTCTTGATGTTCTCTGCCTTTATACCGAGGAAAAGCCGTATGTTGTGAATGCGTTTGTCCAGGGTCCGCGCTTTAACTACAGGGAAAGCGAGCCGTTCAAGGAGGAGGTCAGAAACGCCCTGACTCATATTCTTGATTATGCGCTCAGGTATCAGGACCCGAGCGGTTTTGAAAATCCGGACACTATCCGCTTTTACATTGAGGAGGAAACCGGCAACTGCGAAAAGCAGATTAGAACCGTGCTGGATATCCTTGACTATGAAACAAAGCACAATGAGGTTAAAGACGAATACTTCAAAAACGGCTTTGTTACAAAAAAAGACGACGGCTCCTACAGCATTCATGAGGACAAAATTACCGCTCATTATAAAAAACAGTACGACGATCTTATTGAGTCATACAAGCGTATTGATGAGGGGTACAACGAAGCGGTAACCTATATAGAAAATCTTGACGGGGTCGTTTACGCGGTGTTTGACGCCGAGAAGGACTGCCTTGTTTCAAATGCGCCCGTTTCAACCAAAGGGCAGGCGCAAAAATACTTTTCCTCGCTTGAAAACTGCCTGATGGTCTTTGACTCAAAAAACCCGTACTATGTTCCCGGCCCGCTTCAGAATCTTTTTACCGTTGTTGAGGAGCTTGGCGACAATTACACGCAAAGCTTTGACATCTATATTTCGTTTTCGGGCGGTCTTGTTTTCAACGATGCGTGCCGCGGCATTGAAAGCAAGTATGAAAGCGTCTTTTCGCTCGTTGCAAGGCATATGACCCTTGGGGTCTCTCTTGCCGCAATCGGACTGATTTTGGTCTTTTTGCTGCTGCACCTTTCCGGCAGACGCGAATACAAGGGCGCGCCGAAGTATGCACTGGCCGATAAGCTTCCGAACATTCTGCACGTTTCGGTACACCTGCTGATAGCCGGTTCAATGTTCTACCTGATTGAGGATTCGGTGTATCTGATTTTGAATCCACACCTCAACACCTCATGGCTTACCATTGAGCCCGAATATTTTAAGCTGAGAGCAGAGATTTGCAGCGCAATCTTTGTCATGTTCATGCTTGCCGCCGTCTGCTGCATCAAGCGCCATTATCTCCATAAAACCCTCCTTACAAACACTCTGGTCTATAAATTGATACAAAAAGCAAAAAACAGGAAAAAGAAATGATATACATTTTTCATTCCGGTTTCCGTCCGCTTCGCCTTAATATCTGCTTTTAAGTCAAAAACGTCCGTAAAGAAACAAACTTTACGGACGTTAATTTTTTTGTAAAGCGAAAAGCTTACAATGTTGAAAACCTCGTTAAAAATGTTGAAAACAATGAGTTTTCAACAGCATTTTTTTATTTTGCAAATAAACTGTTTGAAAAATGTAAGCTTTTTAACTTTCCTAACACACTTTTCAACATTTTGAGTGATAATTATTCATTATTCAGGTTAGCTTTGCATATACATTTTTGCACCGCGTTTATTCATTTTTTTTGCTGCGATTGTTGAAAAGCGTGAAAAATGCCGAATTCCATAACCTTATTCGGAATTTCAAAATCAGCCGGGCAAGAGAAAAAAATCAACCGGGAAAATGCACTGAAAATTGAAAATTGACGGCTGTTTTTTGTCGGAAAAGCCATGTAAAGTATATTGCTTTACACATATTCGGCTTAGCTTTGCAAAGTTATCCGATCTGTAAAGCTTTCACCTTTACAGCCGCTTTTTGCTTTATTGCGTGTAAATCAGCGCTCATCCGGCAGCTTCTCATCGTTTCAAGCGCCGCCGCAGGACGGGTCTATGCAGATTTTTTGCCTCAGGAAACATCTTTTTCATTATAATAACACATTTTCTCAGACTTTTTCTTTGCTTTTTTTGTGTGTTTTATACGCTAAAATTCATAAGTAGTTAACAAAATGTTAAAGATGTTGCAGATATTGACAGCAACGTGCAAACACTGCTATAATATATGCGTGCAAAACTTTCTTTTACTATTCAGTGCATTGGAGGAATTAAAATGAACGTATTTATGATCGGCGGAACCGGACTGCTCGGCTGCGAAGGAGCAATCCAGCTCATCAAACACGGCCACAAGGTCACATCCGTTGCTTTGCCGCCCCTCCCCGAGGGAGCTCCGATTCCCAAGGAAATGGACATCGTGTTCGGCGATATCAACAAAAAGAGCGATGACGAAATCCTTGATATGCTCAAGGGCAACGACGTTTTTATCTATGCCGCAGGCGTTGACGAAAGAGTTGAATTCCCCGCTCCGGTAATGGACTATTACTACAAATACAACATTGCTCCGCTTGAAAGGATTTTCCCCCTTTGCAAAAAAGCAGGAGTGAAGCGGGCGGTTGTCCTCGGCTCATACTTTGCATACCTTTCAAAGCTTCGCCCGGACATGAGGCTTCTTGACAGGAATCCGTACTTTAAGTCAAGAATTATGCAGGAGGAGGTTTGCGAGGCCGCCTGCGACGACAGCTTCAGCTGTGCAGTGCTTGAGCTTCCGTACATCTTCGGCACCCAGCCCGGAAGAAAGCCCGTATGGACTGTTCTCATTGAGCAGATTGCTTTCATGGATAAATGGCCGTTCACCATGTATCCGAAGGGAGGCACCGCAATGCTCACCTGCCGCCAGGTCGGCGAGGTTATCTGCGGCGCTGCCGAAAGGAAGAAGGCAGGCTTTGAGGCTATTCCCATCAGCATGTACAACCTCACCTGGACCGAATTCCTTTCAATCGTTTACGATGCAAGAGGAATGGGTAAGGACAGGAAGATCCTCGGCGTTGCTCCGTGGATGATGAAGCTTGGCATGATCAAGCCGGCTCTCGATTACAAAAAGAGAAAAATTGATTCCGGCATGGATGTTTTCAATCTTCCGGACATCATGGATCTCAACCTTTTCATCAACAATGCTTATGCCAAGGAGCTCGGCGCAACCGAGGACGATATTGTTGACGCTATCTTTGACTCAATCAGAGTTTCGGAAGCTTCCTACAACGGTACGGTCAAGCTTCTTGAGATGAAAGGCGAATAATAACACAAAAAAAGCTGTTTTCCGCCGCTTGCATTAAACCGCAGGCGGCGTTTTTTACACCGTCCG
>JAEDEQ010000100.1 GCA_016293225.1 Clostridiaceae bacterium | reverse complement strand
TGCTCAATTTTAAGGTTCTGCGTCATCATGGAATTGACTGTCTTTTCATCGTTGACAAGCCGAAGCTGGAGCGAGACAAGCTTCAGTATCTCCTCAAAGGTATATTCGCCCATATCCGGATTCATTTTGACGCGCAGGCAAAGAACAAAGTTGCGCAGCGTGTTTGTCGGAAAAAACTTCCGCAGATTCACGGGTATCTGAACGGAGACCTCGCGCTGCTTTTTCCTTTCCTCAAGCTGCTTTCTGTATAGGATGTCCATAAGTATGGCAGCGAAAAACTCGGTAACCGTCACGCCGTAGCCCTTTGAAACGGCATGAACCTGCTCAAAGGACATTATTCCGACCGTGTAATTGCACATATGCCTGCCCGTTTTGGTGCCGACTGCGTGATAAGCAGCCTTGTCTCGGCGGTTATAGGACGCTTTTGAGGAAGCAAAGCGCGTGTATGCGTCCAGCATTTCGTCCTCGGTGGGCTGAGCACCGGTATCGAGCACCATTCCTCCGGCAGGTATATCGTATCCCTTGAGACGAAGATATTCGGCAACAAGGGTGGAAACAAAAACGGTGTTGCCGTAGCCGTCGGAAATGGCGTGGAAAACGTCGGCGGATATACGGTTTCCGTGATAGAAAACGCGGAAAAGATAGCCGCCGTTTTCCTTGAACTTAACGCGGTAGCAGATATTTCTGACGTCCTCAAGAACAAGGGGATCGTTGGGATTCTTTTCAAAATAATACCAGAAGAAGCCCGCCTTTATCCGCACGTTAAAGCACGGCATCCTTTGCAGCGTTCTGCAAAGCGCTTTTTTAAGCAGCAGCGGATCAACCCTCTCCTTCAGCTCAACGCCTATCCGAAAAACATTTGACCATGTTTTTGAGTTTTGACCGGGAAAAATCTTTGCGGCGTTGTCAAGCTTGAACCACTCAAAATTATTCTTTTTCATGAAAGAAAGCAACCTCGTAAACAGCAATAATAGCTCATTATAATTATCAGCTTATTATTATACAATATAAACGGCAAATTGGCAAATGTTTTTTATTTTTACTTTTTAAGGTTGACTTATAAACCTTACAGATTTATAATTTAGTAAAATAATCTCCGGATAACCGCCTGCTTTCCGGCGGCTCCGGAATCAGAAAGAGGTTGTGAAAATGAAAAGCCTGCACAATGCTTTCCTGTCTCTTCTGCTTTGTCTTGCGCTTGTCCTTTCGGTTCCTACATTCTCCTTTGCTCAAGACGAGGACTGCGCCGTTTCAAGGCTCAGCGTGTGCGTCAACGGTGACACAGCAGCTTCAAGGGGCTTTTGCTGGTACACAAAAAGCAAAACGGACACCGCCCTGAAAATCTTCAAAAACGGCGAGGACGTCTCCTCCTCGCTGAGTTTTTCCGCTCCCGTCTGCAAAAACCAAAACGGCCTTTTCATGCATAAGCTGACGGTTTCCGGCCTTGAAAAGGGCACGGAATACACCTACATTGCCGGCAACGGCAGCGTTTGGAGCGAGGAGGGCTCGTTCAGGACCGACGACGCCGACAGCCGCCTGAGCTTTATTACCGTTTCTGACGTTCAGGCCTCATCGGAAGACGGCTTTGCAAAAGGCGCGGCGGTGCTGAAAAAAGCTCTTGAACAAAACCCGGACGCAGACTTTGTTGCAAACCTCGGAGACTTTACAAACGACTGCACCAACGAGGAATGGAACCTTTATGACCGCGCATTCGGCAGCATTAACAGAAGCGTTACCCTTGTTCCCGTTGCCGGAAACCACGACGGACTCGGAAAATGGAATTGGTTTAACAATATGTTTAACCTTGACACGAGCGAAAGCGTTCAGACCCTGAACGGCGTCAACTACTCGTTCGACTACGGCAACGCTCACTTTTCCGTGCTCAACACAAACGACTTGCTCTGTGTTTCAAACGCGCAGCTTTCCTGGCTCAAAAATGACCTTGCCTCCACGGACAGAGACTGGAAAATTGTCTTTATGCACAAATCGCCCTATACGCTCGGAAAGGACGGAAAGTGGCCCGACGCTCTCTATCTTCAACAAGCTCTTGCAAAGGTGCTTGACGAGGGAAACGCGGACATCGTTTTTTCCGGACACGATCATTTGTATCTGCGCACAAAAAAGCTCAGGGACAACAAGCCTGACGAAAGCGGCACAACCTATGTGCTTTCCGGAACGGCAGGCTCAAAACGCTATCAGATCCGCACGTTCCTTGCCGATTATTTTCTTGACACCTCGTTCATCGGTGCGCTCACCGTTCAAAAAGAGGGCTGGGCGAACTACTGGAACGGCGCCGACTGGAACAGCACAAAGGAAACAAACATCGGCGGCTGCTTTTCAAACATCACTATTGAAAACGGAACGCTGAACCTTGACGCCTATATTCTTGCAGACGAAAAGGACGAAAACGGAAAAGATGTTGTGACGAAGATTGACTCTCTCACTCTGAAAAAGGACACGGGCAAAAACGTTCCTTCCTGTGAAAAGGCAAACAAAACGGACGCTCTTGACTACGCTATCGGCGTTGTTCCGTCCTTCCTCTCGCTTGCAGAATATACGTTCTTTACCTGGCTTCCGACGTTTTTGCGTATGCTGCCGGAGCTTTTAAGGGTCTATATAAGCGAGGGCACCTTCTGATTTTACAGCCGCAAAGCAAACCGCACGATTGCCGTGAAAGGCTTTCGTGCGGTGATTTTTTTTATCCTTTTTGTATCCTTTTACTTTGAAAGAAGCTTGAACGCTATTGTTACTGCGCCGGTAAGAATCAGAATGACTCCGGTGATGCGGTTGAGCGTTTTTGCGCTTGCCCTGTTTGCAATCCTTGCGGCAATCTGCGCCCAAATGAAAGTGAAAACAACGCAGAAAACAAGCGTAAAAATATCGCTCACGCCCCTGTCAATGGCAAAATGGCTTACCGAGCCGGTGAGGGCGGTGAACGTCATTATGAACACGCTTGTTCCGACGGCGGTTTTCAGCTCATAGCCGAGCACGCTTGTGAGGACAAGCAGCATCATCATTCCTCCGCCCGCGCCGACAAAGCCGCAGATAAAGCCTATGCCGCAGCCGCCTATAACCGAGCGGACAATACGCTGCTTTTTGCTGAGGGCGCTTTCCATGCCCTCCTTTGTGGTCATTACCGGCCTTATGAGGAAGCGCAGACCGAGGAACATTGTCATGACAGTTGACATTGTGCCCATTGTTTTTGTCTCAACAAGCGAGGAAACATAGCTGCCCACAGCGGTGAAAAGCAGCACGCACGCCATCATTATCGTGCCGTTCTTTACATCGAGATTCTTGTGCTTTCCGTATGTATACGCGCTGACTGCACTTGCAAGAACATCGCTTGCAAGCGCTATGCCGACAGCCTGATAAGCAGGCATATCAAGAAACGAAATGAGCATTGGACTTATAACGGCGGCGGCGCTCAGGCCGGCAAAGCCCGTTCCGAGTCCGGCTCCCATTCCGGCAAAAAAGCAGACAAGAATTTTAATCAGCAATTTTTATCTTCCTTTCAAACAAGAACCGAAGCCGTCCGCTGAAGAAAGCTTCGGTTCTTTCAATTTTTTATTTCTTTTCGCTGACCGCAACCTTGGCGCGGTACGAGCCGTATACCCAGCAATCGTTTATCTCCTCCGAACGGATAGAGATATTCGAAATTGAAACGCGCTGATAGCCCGAAAGCGAGGTGTCCAGCGAGGATACGTTGATTTCAATCTGGAGCATGTCCGCCGTTATCTTTTCAAGGCTCTTTTTCGGGCCGATTATCGTCACGCTGTCAAGCCCCATGTTTTTCAGCGACGCGGTGTACTTGTGATCCTTTGACTGATTGAGGAAAACAATGTTTGCCGCGGAAGCGTCAATCGTAGTCTCGCTGACCGAGCCGAGATCCACCGTTACTTTGAACGTCTTGATGCTCTTGTCAACAAGGGAAGCGGCGTTCTTTTCGTCAACGTCGAATTCAAAGGTGTTCTTTCCGCTCTGGAGCTTACTGAAATCTATTGTTGCAACGTTGTAGCTGTCATACTCCTCATCAGCCGGATTGTATGATATTTCCACCTGCGCCGGATCAACAACAACGCGCGGCGGATTTTCGTCGTAATACTTCGGCTGACCTACAAACTTCACAGTGGTTTTGACCGTTTTGAGCTTTGAAACCGGTATTGTTATCGTTGCCGGATTGGACTTGTCCCCAACATCGGAGCAGACGAGAAATTCCTTTCCGCGTTTGCTGTCGGTTTCGTATGAAATAGTTGCCGGAACATCAATAGTCTGCGTCAAAGGAAGAAGTTCATTGTCCACCTTTGCAACAAAGCTGACCTTTTTTAGGTTTTCGATAACCGAGGCAGGACCGCTGACATTCACGGTGTTGAGCGACGGAACGGGCTTTCCGACAAAGTAGCCGTCGGTACTTTCAAGCGCTTCGGTGTTTTTGATTTTTGCTTCAACATTGAAAGCGTCGTTCGCCTTCCTGTCAAAAAAAACGGTGACTGACGACGGATTAACGGAGGTTATGTCAACGCCCGTCTCGCTTGAGCGTGCGCTGAACGTGAGAACCTTATAGCCTGCAGAGTCGATATATCCGCTTGTGGCTTCAACAATGATGTCGTCCTTTTTCAGCGAGTTTATGTTGTAGCTTTTACCGCTGACCTCAACGTCAACATTCAGTCCGCCTTTTTCAACAAAGGGAACAAAGTCGTTTTCCGAGGCAAGGGTGCTGTCAATCGTTGCCTTGACTTCGGTGATGGTTCTTGTTGTGTTTTCGCTGTAATTTATCTTCACGGTTGCCCAGAGAGCAATTGAAAGAATGAGCGAAAGAACAAACAGGAACTTGTTGTTATAAAAGATTTTTTCAAAAAAATCCGTCTTAATCCTTTTCATCGTTTTTCCTCCGTCTGCCCCTGAGCTTGCCTGCCTTTTCCTCCTCGCTGCCGACGGCGAAGTCCGAGAGAATTTCAAGCAGCTCGCCGTTGGTGAGTCCGCGCCGGAGAACACCCGAGCGCGCGGCAGACACTGCGCCCGTTTCCTCGGACACAACGATTACGAGCGCGTCCGAATTCTCGCTCATGCCGACTGCGGCTCTGTGCCTTGTTCCCAGCTCGCGGCTGAGTCTGTTCTGCGTCAGCGGAAGAATGCATCCTGCGGCGCAGATTCTGTTGTCGCGTATTATCATTGCGCCGGCATGCAGCGGCGATTTCGGATAAAAGATGTTTTCAATGATAGGACCGGA
>JAEDEQ010000099.1 GCA_016293225.1 Clostridiaceae bacterium | reverse complement strand
GAATTTGCAAAGCGCACCGACGGCGGCATGGTCGGCGTCAACGTCGGCATTCCCGTTCCGGTCGGCGTTTTCCCGTTCACCGGCCACAAGAAGTCCTTCTTCGGCGATCTTCACTGCCTCGGCAAGGACGCTTTCCGCTTCTTCACGGAGACCAAGGCGGTAACTACCCGCTGGTTTGACGAGGAGGAAAAGAAGGCTACTCACGTTGACACCTGGGACGGCTCGGTCGGCGGCTGATAAGGCTGCTATCTCCCGTGGGTAAAATTCTATCAAAACAAGAAAACGCACCGCTTGTCTTTTACGGCAGGCGGTGTTTTTTTGCGCAAAAAAGAGGAAAGGTTTTCGTTCTGCCCTTTCCTCTTTGCTTGTAATCTGTTTATGCGTTCATGTATTTTTCGATAAGCTTGATGGTGTCGCCGACGGTTTCGATTCCGAGAGCCTCACGGTCGGGAATCTCAACGCCAAACTCATCCTCAATGGCAACCGCCATATTGATAAGCTCAAGTGAGTTGAGCCCAAGCTCCGTCCTGATGTTGGTTTCCTCGGTGATATTTTCGGCAGGAATCTCCGCGTATTCACAAATTACTTTTCTGAGTCTTTCAAGCATTGTTTTTATCTCCTTTGTGTAATGATTCATCTTCTGACCTGATCAAGCAGCTCGCCTACGGTAATATTCGGGTTTTCAATACCGGCAAGCACCGTTCTGACCATATTGTCGTGGAGGTTGTTGATATCCTCGCTGTTTGCATACTTAACTCTGTACATATATTCGCACTTTATGCCCTGAGTTTCCGGATCGGGATGGGTGATGACATAAAGCGGTGTGAAATATCTTCCGAGATTGTATCCGCGGAAATCAAACTTGAACGGAACAAGCGGACCTATCGGAACAGGTATCCACGAGAACATCATGCAGGCAGGGCCCTGGATTGCATTGTAGTTATAAATCTCACGGGAAAGGTTAAGCGCAAGACCGTAGGGGTAGTTTGTGTGCATGAAAAGGCTTGTTCTTACCCTTGTTATCTCACCCAAGGCCTGGTCAAAGGTGTAATCCTCGGGGATTATCGTGCGAAGCTGAAGTGGCTGAGCAAGGCAGCCGCCCATGTTCTTTTCGCTGTTCTTTGCGCGCTTGCTGCAAAGCGACTGCATGAAAACATCCGGCGTTCTGTAGTTGACGGCGGAACAGTATGTCCTCAGTCCGAGCTGAAGGATACTTTCCGGAGCAATCTTTTTTTCAAGGCAGTAATCAAAAATCTTCTTTGAATCCTCGGGTGAAATATCCCTGACAATCATATCGCACTTGTCCCAGATCGGATTGTATACCGGGGGAACACGCAAATCCGGATTTTTTTTCTTGGCTCTGTATTTTTCAAGCTCCTCCGGACCGTGGATATTTGCGTGGAACGGCTCGCCGCCCTTGAGGAAGTATCTCTTATAGAACTCCTCGTGCTTTGCCATCTTTTTCTTATCGGAAAGGCGGACAAATTCTTCCTTGATATAGTCCTCGTATTTTTCAAGCGGAGCGGGCAGCTCAGAACCGGTGATGAGAGCTCTGTATACTCTGAACAGGTCTGCAAGGGTAACAACAACACCCATTCCGTCAAGGCTCAGGTGGCTGACATTGAAATAGATTCCGCTGCCGACGCCCTCGGTTTTGAAGAACATTATTCTGTAGCATTCATCCTTCAAAAATCCGATAGGCTTCTGAGCGTCCTTTGAAAAGAACGCCTCCTGCTCCTCAAGACTCTTGAAGCGCTTGACCTGAATATAGTTCATCGTATAGCGGTCAAGGAAATACTGCTTGACCTCCTTATTGACCATAACATAGCGCAGACGCAGACTGTCGTTGCGTTCAATTTCAATGTTCCAGGCCTGCTTGAGCACGCCGAAGTCCAGATCCTTTTCAACGGAAAAGGAAATCGGAATCTGAACAAGCTGCTTATGAAGGCTGTACTTGACCATAAGGTACATAGTCTGCTGAGAAGGGATGAGACTATAAAGCTTTTGTGTTATTGGCTCCTTTTTGCTTTTCATTTATTCAACTTCTTTCCGAAATATGTTTTCTTTATTGAATATGATATCACAAAGCGAAAATCAAGTCAATAATATGCGTCCTGAAATATTGCTACACCGTGTATCATTTTTTAAGCTTATGTAACAATTTTAACATTTTCGTCATTTTTTGTAAAAACCGCAAACCTGTGCTTAAAGCCTGCCTCAAAATTTTTACAAAGAACCTCGTCTGCAAGCTGAGCGTAGTTTTTCATAAGGAAAGAAGCCGTGTTTTTGCCGAGGGAAAGAGTTTCCTGATAGTGATTGAAAACAAGACCCATGCAATAGTCGTTATCGGGAACAACATAGCCTATTGCATCGTTTGCAAGTCCGAACACAAGAGTGTCCTTTCCGAAAAGGTCATAAACGGTCTTTCCGGTGAAGTCCTTTTTTTCGATTGAGCCTTCCTTTGTCAGCGAGGCGCCGCCTGCAACAAGATCCTGGCTGATCTCGCCGGGCATCATGACAATTTTGTGTGAGCCGAGCTGCGCAAAGCCTATCTCAGTTGCGATTGAAAGACCGTTTTCGGTCTTTATCATGATGTGGTTAACAAGCCTGAGCTTTCCCGCAAATTGAATAATGTTGTTCGTCACGGGAACCATGACGGACTTCAGGCGGACATTGAGCAGCGGTTCAACCTTTTCGGAGGAAACCGGTTCCCAGTCCTGATACCAGAGGGTATAGCCCTCGCGGTTCATATCCTCCTCGCTGTCTCCCGTTACGGAAAGGAACTCATCGCGCCTTATTTCCTCCTCGGTCATGTTCATTGCAAGCAGCATACGTCCAATCTCGCGACCGTAGCGCGCCGAAATGTCAACCCTGCGCGCAAGCTCAACATTGTCCGAGGTGGGACCTCTGCCGATATATATTCCGCAGATGGCTCCGTTGAAGAACATGAAGTTATAGCCGGCCTTGTTCAGCGTTTCGCCTATGTAATAGACATAGTCGCCGGAAAGAATCCGACCGTTTGCCTCGTCGCCCTTTACGGGAAGACCCACAATGTCCGGATGAGCCGCCATATTGGCGATTATCGTCGGTGTTGAACCGTCGTCCGGAGTAAAGGTAAACTTTGCAAGCTCGCTGAGAACGGCGGTTGCGCTCGTTCTGTTTTTGTTGTTGAAATACTGCGCGCCGATATCCTTTTTGGAGAAGGTCAGCTCGCCGCTTTTCATTCCGGTAACGGCATTTTTGACCGAAAGCGAGACCTTTTCAAACAAAAACTGCATATACTTCGGGTCGGTTCCCTTTTGAGCCTCGCCGATATCGGTATAGGCGGAAAAAAGATTTTTGAAAATCGTTTTCACGTTATCCGTCCAGAGTCCCTGAGTGTCAATGCAGGAATGGCAGTGGGTTGAAAAAATATTGATTGAGTTTATGCCGTTTTCCTTTGCAAAATCGCGCAGCTTTTCCCTGATTGCTCTGATATCGGTATTCGTCATTCCGATGCAGTCGATTGTTGCAAAAACGGCGGTTCCCCTGCCGCTGTTATCGGAAACGGCAACGGTTCTGACCTTCATATCGTCATAAACACCGCTCACCTTGTTTGAAAAGCCGTTTTCAATCGCTATGAAGCCGCCGAGATAGAGGTTGTAGTCCTCGCGGTTTTCCGGAACAAGGCTCTGCGAGTCATAGCCGAGCGACCAACGGGCATTTTCGGCCGGTTTTGAAAGCAGCGTCCCGGTGCCGGAATAAAAATCGGTGAGGGTAAAGTCGGCTTCGTCAACAGCCTTGCCGTCGGCGGAAACGGAGTTATTGATAACGCCCGTCACGTTCTCCATAACAAAGCCGATTGCTCTTGTCAGCACGTCCTTGAAAAAAGCTTTGACCTGCTCGCCGCGGTCGGCAGCAAACGCAGGCGTTGCCGTCAGCGAAAAAAGCATTACAACGGCAAGGGCAAACGAAAGCAGTTTTTTCTTCTTCATAATCATATCTCCCCGGTAAATTTTTTCCAAGTGTATTATCCCACAAAAAGCAAGACAAACGGTTCCTAATCGGAAAAATATTTACTTTTATGCTTTTTACACCGCGAACCTGAGTGGTCTGACTTTTTTTGACGGGCTGACTGAAATTAACAAAAACGCGCTGTCTCTTAACAATAAAATCAATGCTTTTGCATATTGATGTACCCGGCGCTATTTGCTATACTTTTTATGCTTGGCCTTGCTCATTAAATAAGGCCGGAGCGGAAAATTCAAATGATATTTACCGGGAAGTTTTAAAGATGAAAGAAAACAGAAAGAATAATCTTATCGGCAGCCTTCTTCTCACGGTCTGCGCCATAATCTGGGGCAGCTCGTTTGTTTCGCAGAGTACCGGCGCCGAATATGTCGGACCGTTCACGTTCATGGGACTGCGGTCGCTGCTCGGCAGCGCGACTTTGCTGCCCGTGATTCTGATAAAAGACGCGGTGCAGAAAAAGAGGGGGAAATATATAGGGCTCAAAACAAAGCAAGAGCGCCTTTTTTTCATCAAGGGCGCGATAGCCTGCGGCGTTTCGCTCTGCGTTGCCTCCTGCCTGCAGCAGATTGGCATTGACAAGGGTACCTCCTCCGGAAAGGCCGGCTTCATAACGGCGTTTTATATTCTTCTTGTTCCCATCTTCAGCGTTGTGCTCAAAAAAAAGATCCGTCCGATAATCTGGCCGTGTGCGGCGGCCGCCCTCGGCGGACTGTATCTTCTTTGCATTAACGAAAGCAGTATTCAGAGCTCGGACGCTTATGTCCTTGCCTGCGCGTTCTGCTTCACGGTGCAGATACTCATTGTTGACAGCGTTTCACCAAAGGTTGACGGCATAAAGCTTTCGTGCTGTCAGTTTTTTGTTACCGGTGTACTCTGCCTTGCTCCGATGTTCATATTTGAGGACGTTTCTTTCGAGCTTATCAAAGCCGCCGCGCCGTCTATTGCGTATTCGGGCATTATGTCAAGCGGTGTAGCCTACACGCTTCAGATTCTCGGTCAGAAGCGCACGGAACCCACCGTTGCCTCAATGCTGATGAGCCTTGAGTCGGTCTTTGCGCTGATTTCGGGAATGATAATCCTCCACGAAATGCCGAGCGCAAGGGAGGCGGCAGGCTGCATAATCATGTTCGCCGCAATTATTGCGGCGCAGCTTCCCATTGGGAAAAAGGCGGAAAAGGCCGTTTGAGCCGACGCAGCTGTTTGAAAATCAACTTGCAGGTTGTTCTTTTGTGGGTAAGCGGATTTTGCTTTTATGCTGTTGCTTTGTGGGTAAACGGTGCAAATGGTTTTTGTCCGTCCGCTCCGCTGGGGTTACTTTTTCGGGCAGAATCCGTAGGGGCGTCGCT
>JAEDEQ010000018.1 GCA_016293225.1 Clostridiaceae bacterium | reverse complement strand
GTATCACTTTATTAATAACAATCACCCTCTTTCAGTAGATACTATGCCTGACGAGAGGGTGATATCATCGCTTTTAAAAGCATATTTTAATAATACAGCATTGATGAAAGGAACGGGTAAGCTATGCCGAAAAATATCAGAGGAAGAATTGAGGAGCTGTCGGCGCTCGGAGCGGAAAACGAGCTGCTCCTGCCGCATATTGAGCTTTCCTCAAACCGCGAGGCAACCGTTGAAGGCTCGTGCGGAATAATCGAGTATGACAAAAGCGTTGTGCGGCTCAACTGCCGCGGCGTAACGGTGAAGTTCAGCGGAGACTGCCTGTGCATCAGCAATCTCTCGGGCGACCGTGTGAGCGTTACGGGAGACATTCTGGCGCTTGAATTCGGAACATGAGAAAGGGGAGAGGGCATTGTTTGAGCTTTTCAGGCTGCTTTTCGGCTATGTAAGGTTCTGCGCATACGGCGGCTTTGCCGAGCGCTTTGTAAATTTGTGCGATCTTCAAAAAATCAAGGTTCGCTCGCTCTCTTTCAATGAGGAAAGGCTGGAGGGCTTTGTCACCGCGCGCGATTACAAAAAGCTTCGCCCCGTTGCAAAAAGGAGCGGAATGCGGCTTTCCTGCCTTTCAAAGCACGGTCTGCCTTTTTTTCTGTTCAGAAACAGGAACAGGGTTGGTCTTGCAATCGGGGCGGCGTTCTTTGCCGTTTTCATGTGCATAATGTCGCTTTTTCTCTGGAGCGTTGACACTGTCGGCAGCGAAAGGCTCAGCCGCGAGGAAATTCTTTCGGTTGCAAAAAGCTTCGGCTTGCGCGAGGGCGCGTTCATTCCGAAAATTGACGTTCATGAGCTGTCCGATTCAATGATTACCGAGATGAACGGAAAGCTGCTCTGGGCGGCCGTCAACATCTCCGGCTGCCGCGCGGTCATTGAGGTGCGCGATTACATTCAGAAGCCGGAAAGCAAAACCTACGGCGAGCCGTGCAACATTGTTGCCGATTTTGACGGTCTGCTTTTGTCTTTGCAGGTTTATAACGGAACAAAGGCGAACCGGGAGGGCAACGGCGTTAAAAAGGGCGACCTGCTCATCAGCGGCATTGTTGAAAACCGCGATTTGTCCTCGGTATTTCGCGAAGCGCGCGGAAAAATTACGGCGTATCATGAGGACAGCCTTTCCTTTTTTTCTCCTGCGCAGGAAAAACAGCGTGTGTACCTGAAAGAGGACAGCGTTAATTATCTTCGCATTTTTTCCCTGAAAATACCGCTCGGCTTTTTCAAAAAAGGCGGACTTTTTGAAGAGCACGAAAGCGAAAAGCAGCTTTGCCTGAGGGGTGTTCCGTTGCCGTTCACGCTCGTTAAATGCACCCGCCTTTATTACAAGGAGGAGGAAAAAGCGCCGGACTGCGTTCTTGAACGGGCGCTTGACGGTTATACGGCAAAGGCTTTTGAAGAGTACGGAAACACCCTTGTTTTGAATACGGAAATATCGCTTTCAAAAACGCAGAAAGGCGTTCTGATAAGCTCGGAAAACGAATGCATTGACTTCATTGGCGAAAAGCAAAAACTTTTGTTTGAAACGGGCTGATTTTTCAGCAAAAACGGCGACAAAAATCTTCGGTTTTCTGTTCACAAACTGAAAAATTGTGGTATAATATATCCGATATAACATATGAAACAGACGGATGTTAAGGAGTGTTGCCCGGTTGGAGCGCATTGTCAATATTGAAAGAATTGAACACGCGGTCAGCCTGTTCGGTTCGTTTGACGAAAATATCAGACTTATTGAAAGCGAGTTTTCCGTCTCTGTTGTCAGCCGCGGAAGCGAGCTGAAAATTCAGGGAGACGAGGAGCACTGCGCCCTTGCTCAGCGCGCCGTTAACGGGCTGCTTACCCTTGTTTCAAAGGGGGAGACATTGGGCGAGCAAAACGTCCGCTATGTTATTTCCCTTGTTAAGGAGGGCAACGACGACAAGCTTTCGCAGGTGGGCGGCGACTGCGTTTGCATCACCGCAAAGGGAAAGCCGGTCAAGGCCAAAACACTCGGGCAAAAAAAATATATCGAAGCTATCAAAAACAACACCATCGTCATCGGCGTCGGCCCTGCGGGAACAGGCAAGACCTATCTTGCCGTTGCAATGGCTGTCAGCGCTTTCAGAGCCAAGGAGGTTAACCGCATCATTCTGACCCGCCCCGCCGTTGAAGCGGGCGAAAAGCTCGGCTTTCTCCCCGGCGATCTCCAGCAGAAGGTTGACCCCTATCTCCGGCCGCTGTATGACGCGCTGTTTGATATGCTCGGGCCGGAAAGCTTTCAGCGCTATCAGGAACGCGGAAATATTGAGGTTGCGCCGCTTGCGTATATGCGCGGACGCACGCTGGACGACAGCTTCATAATCCTTGACGAGGCGCAGAACACAACCACCGAGCAGATGAAAATGTTTTTGACCCGTCTCGGCTTCAACTCAAAAATTGTTGTTACCGGAGATATTACGCAGATTGACCTGCCGGACGGAAAGCGCTCCGGTCTTGTTGACATAATCAAAATTCTGAAGAACATTGACGATATTCAGACCGTCCGCTTTTCCGAAAAGGACGTTGTCCGCCACAGACTGGTGCAGGATATCATCAAGGCATACGAAAAATATGAGGAGGCGCGCAAAAGAAAATGAAAGACAAAGTTAAAGTCATCATAAGCAACAATCAGCACGTTGTAAAAATTCCGACGGGCGTGCGCATGCTCATCAGGCGCTGCTGCAATGCCGTTCTGGTCAACGAGAACTTCAAAGGCTCCGCGGAAATCAGCGTTTCCATCGTTGACGACGAGGAGATACATAGGCTTAATCTCCAATACCGCAATATTGACCGCTCAACGGACGTACTTTCGTTTCCGCTCGGCGTTGACGGCGTGTATGACATCAATCAGGACACCGGCGCGCAGATGCTCGGCGATATCGTCATTTCCATTGAGCACGCCGTGAAGCAGGCTAAGCTTTACGGTCACTCCTTTGACCGTGAGATTGCTTTCCTCACCGTCCATTCAATGCTCCATCTCCTCGGCTACGACCATGAGCCGGGCGGACTTGAGCTTGTCCGCATGAGGGAAAAGGAGGAGGCCGTTCTCACTCAGCTCGGTCTTGTCAGGAGCGGAAGCTATTACACAATGGAAGAATAAAAACGAAAGGAAGCCGAAGAAGCCGCGCAAAAACGGCTTTCTTCGGCGTTTTAATATGAGTCACTATAAAAATCTTTTCAAAAGCTTTTTTTATGCTTTCCGCGGAATTTTCTGCGCAATAAAGACCGAGCGCAACTTGCGCGTTCATCTGACGTGCCTTGTTTATATGTTTTCAATCCTTGGCCTTACTGATTGGTTTGTTCTCAGCCGCACCGACTGGGCCGTGCTTGCGGTTGCGAGCTCCCTTGTCATCGGCGCGGAGCTTGTTAACACCGCGATTGAAAACGCTGTTGACCTTGAAACAAAGGAATATAACGAATATGCAAAAAGGGCGAAGGACGCCGCTTCGGGCGCGGTTCTCGTCTGCGCAATCGGCGCCGTCATGGCCGGACTTTTTATTCTTCTTCAGCCCGAAGCGTTTTCAAAAATGTTTGAATATTTCCGTTCAAAGCCGCTGATGTTTGCTTTGTTTGCGCTGAGCATTGTTCCTGCAACGCTGTTCATCTTTTTCGGCTTCGGAAAAAGCAAGGATAAGCAATGAAAAAAGCTTTCAAACAAAAACATAAAACCGGTGGGTACAGCACAGTCCATACCCACCGGTTGCTTTTTTACTTATTAAAGAACTGTTCACCGCATCAGTATTTTCCGAAGCAACCGTCATTTGACGGAGACTCCTTGAGATAGTTTTCAAAGTCTCTGTATTTGTTCATTTTTATACCCATTTTTTTGTCGAAGAATTTTTTCTGTTCACTGAAAGCTTTAACCGACTAAAATTAAGATTTTTATGAACGACTTGTTAATAGGTTTGCGGTTCCGAGTTCAGAATAAGCAAATTTTTAAGACTGTAAAATTTTTGCACAGGGCAATAATCATAAATAGGAATTATTTTTTTGTTATAATATACAAAATAATATACATATGTTTATTAAAAATGCGCATAGTTACAAATAATATGTAATTTTATCAATATAATTATACTTACAATAAGCAATTATTTGTTTACATTTTGTTAACAATAGGATATAATTAAAATAAATTAGGAACGATAAATAATTCTGCGTTCCAAAGAAAAGGAGGAAAATTGAATAATGAAAAAGAAAAACACAAAAAAGCTGCTCTCTGTAATGCTTACGGTGATAATGTTGCTTTGTTCGTTACCGTTTGTTTCTTTTGCTCAGGATACTCAGGGAAACATTATCTGGAGCTTTGACGAAGCAACAGCAACATTGACCGTTGGCGGCGAGGGAACTATCAAGGATTACGGCATTGCGGGTGACGGCGGTTTTGATCCGCCTCCGTGGTGGAAGTTTTTGCGCAAAGCAGACAAAATTGTCATTGAGGAAGGAATTACCGAAATCGGCGTCTATAGTTTTTTCAGATCAACAGCAAAGGAAATTGTTTTTCCGTCCTCGCTAAGGAAGATATGTTCAGCGGCTTTCATGGCAAACACTGATCTTAAAGAGATTATTCTTCCTGAAGGGCTGGAAACCGTTGAATTCATGGCTTTTGCAAGCTGCCCTATGGTTGAAAAGGTGTATGTCCCCGAATCGGTCAAGGAGCTGGATGAAAATTTCAGTATAATGTTATATTCCTTTGGTTTAAAAGAATTTGTCTTTTTGCCGGATTCAGCTCAGTTTTACTCATATTTCGGCGGAGGCTTTGATGATTATGCATACGCTGAGGCCTATTCTTATTATTTCAAGTGCCAGATTGACGCAGATATATACGCTTATGAAGATTCAGATGAGTTTGTTTATCTGAAAATGTCAGAGTATTTGAACGAAAAGTTCAAAACATCTTTTCCGCTCGAATATTCAAAAGCAAACGAAGAAAGACTTGATAGCTTTTTAGAAAAAAATCTTGTCTATCATGTTCCGGATTGGCTTTCTTATGTTTGCAAAAAGGAATCAGCTCAACATGAAATGTTCAAAAATCTCGGTATAACCCACAAAATTTATGAAACGGGCGAAGTTTGCAACTGCTTCCAGACAACGGGAACATACGGGGAAAACATCACATGGTCGTTGGATATCAATACCCGCACGCTGACCTTTGACGGAACCGGGGCTATGCCCGAAGATTATCCGGAATATGCAAATCTTCTTGCTCTTTTTGATAATATCAGGTTTGCTGAGAACTCAACGATAACCGAGATAAGTGAATGTTCGCTAAGCAGCATTTATGGTGTGAAAAGCATTGTTATTCCGGCTTCGGTTAAAAGAATCAATAAAGGACATAATGACAGCTCATGCTTGGGAGATATTGCATCTGTCACCGTTGATGACGGAAACGATGTATACTTTGATGATGACGGTGTTGTTTATGAAAAAACTGACAGCGGAATAACCTTGATTTACTGCTCAGATGAAAAAACAGGTGAATTTTCTGTTCCTGAATATGTTACAGCCATTGCAAGTGAAGCGTTCAGTTATTCAAGGCTTGAAAAAATAACAATTCCTGAAACTGTAAAGTCTTTTGGAAGTTATTTGTTTGAACATTGCTTTGCCGATGTTTATTTCCATGATTCGGCTGAGGCAGAAATTGACAAGAACATTTTGCTGGAATTTAAAGGAACGCTTCATTGCAGACCGGACTCTAAGCTCTGCGATAAGTTTGATTACTTCCGTCAATTCAATGTGGAAATGATTGAAGAAAAAGAGATTGATCATATCGAAATTGAAACAATGCCGGATAAAACCGTGTATGTATACAGGGAAACAGGCGGTGCCGACCTCACCGGCCTCACAGTCCGCGTCTTTTTCACCGACGGAACCTCAGAGGTCAGAAGCTCCTGCTATGCCCGGGAGGATGACTTTTCCACATGGAAAATCGGCAAAACGACTCTCCCTGTTTGCTACGGAAAATATGAAACAGCAATAGATGTCACGGTTAATCCCATTGAATACACCGATATCAACATCGGAGAATCAAAAACCGAGACAAATAATACAAACGACTACTATTATGTATACTTCAGATTTGTTCCGGAAGTAACCGCCGAATATCAGTTCAACGTCAGCGATAGTGATAATAATGGAACGTCTTCGGAAATTTTTGATCAAAATATGGAGAGCTTTGCTTCAAACGGTTGGGAATCGTCATCCATGAATGAGATCCTCTTTGCCGGTGAAACATATTATATCGGTATGCTCGTGTCGGGTAATAGGACTTGTACTATCAGTCTGAATGAGAACTATCACCCGTCATCCGAGTGGATAATTGATAAAGAGCCAACCTGTATCACTGGCGGCTCAAAACACAAGGAATGTCTGGATTGCGGAAAAACGCTTAAAACAAAAGAACTTCCTGTTGACCCGGATGCAAACGGAGAACTTTCTGATTGGATAGTTGACACGGCTGCAACCTGCACTGCGTCCGGCAAAAAGCATAAAGAATGTACTGACTGCCACGAAATCCTTGAAAGGTCAGACATTAACAGAAAAGAACATACTCCAGCTGTTGTTTCCGGAAAGGCAGCAACCTGCGAAGAAGCCGGTCTTACCGATGGCTCAACCTGTTCGGTCTGCGGCGAAACGCTGACTGCTCAGGAAACGATTCCGGCAACGGGTCACACGGATTCCGATAACGACGGAAAGTGCAACAACTGCGGCAAAAAGCTCAGGGAGCTGACGGTTGCGGAAAAGATTAAAGCTTTCTTTCAAAAGATTCTTGATTGGTTCAGAAAGCTGTTTTCATGATTTAAAGCATAAATTAAAGCCGCACTCCTCAAAAACGGGGAGTGCGACTTTTAGTGGTGTGCTTGTTATTTTACAATGCTTTCGCCGGTCATTTCCTTCGGCTGAGGAAGTCCCATAATTTTTAGCATTGTCGGAGCAATGTCGCAGAGCTTTCCGCCCTCGCGGACTGAGCACTTGTGGTTAACAACAACAAAGGGAACGGGGTTAGTGGTGTGCGCCGTGAAAGCGGTTCCGTCCTCGTCAAGCATTTTGTCTGCATTGCCGTGGTCTGCGGTGATGAGCATTACTCCGCCCATTTCCTTTATTGCGTCCGCAACCCGTCCGACGCACTTGTCAACCGCTTCAACAGCAAGCTTTGCGGCCTCAAAAACGCCGGTGTGACCGACCATGTCGCAGTTTGCAAAATTGAGGATGATTGCGTCATATTTGCCTGACCTGACCGCTTCAACAACCTTGTCCGTAACTTCGTATGCGCTCATTTCCGGCTGCATATCGTAGGTGGCAACCTTTGGCGAAGCAACAAGGATTCTGTCCTCGCCCTCGAACTGCTTTTCAACGCCACCGTTGAAGAAGAAGGTGACATGAGCATACTTTTCGGTCTCCGCAATACGAAGCTGGGTAAGCCCAAGATTTGAAATGTATTCACCGAAGGTGTTTGTGAGCTTCTGTGGCTTGAAAGCAACATGAACATTTGGCATTGTTGCGTCATATTGAGTCATGCAGACATAGTAAAGCGGGAAAAAGCCGTTCTTCCTTTCAAAACCGGTGAATTCCTCGTCAACAAAGGTTCTTGTGATTTCCCTTGCTCTGTCCGGACGGAAGTTGAAGAAAACAACGGAATCGTTCGCCTTGACCGTTGCGTTTTCAAGGCAGACGGTCGGAAGAACAAATTCGTCCGTGAGGTACTTTCCGTCTCCGTCAATTGTTTCGTATGACTTTCTGATTGCTTCAACGGGGTCACAAGCCTTGATGCCCTCGCCGTAAACCATTGCGGCGTAAGCCTTTGAAACCCTTTCCCAACGGTTGTCTCTGTCCATTGCGTAGTAGCGTCCCATAACAGAGGCAACCTTGCCGACGCCGATTTCATTGAGTTTTGCAATCGTTTCGGCAACATAGTCTGCGCCGGAGGCCGGGGGAACATCTCTTCCGTCAAGGAAGCAGTGAACAAAGACCTTTTCAAGTCCCATTCTTTTTGCAAGCTCAACAATGGCATACATGTGCGTATTGTGGCTGTGAACGCCGCCGTCACTCATGAGACCCATGAGGTGAAGAGCGGAGCTGTTCTTCTTGCAGTTTTCCATTGCGCCGACAAGGGCTTCATTCTCAAAAAAGTCGCCGTCCTGAATGGACTTTGTGATTCTTGTGAGCTCCTGATAAACAACACGGCCGGCGCCGATGTTTGTGTGACCAACCTCGCTGTTGCCCATTTGTCCGTCCGGAAGACCGACGTCCATTCCTGATGCACCTATATAGGTCATCGGGCTTTCGCTCATCAGGCGGTCAAGGTTCGGCTTGTTAGCCGCGGCAATGGCGTTGCCTTCGGTTGACGGATTCTTTCCGAAGCCGTCCATAATGCAAAGTAAAACAGTTTTTTTCATATTTTATTCTTGCCTTTCAGAGAATGTCAATCTTTTAAAAAAGGGCTGCAAAGCAACCCTTTTTTGCATATTTGATTATTTACTTGCGGCCTTGACGATGACCGAGAAGTCCTGAGCCTTGAGTGAGGCACCGCCGATGAGACCGCCGTCAACGTTGACCTTTGAAACAAGCTCTTCGGCGTTCTTTGCGTTCATTGAGCCGCCGTACTGAACGGTAACGGTTTCCGCAAGGTCGGCGCCGTAGGCTTCGGCAATCGCCGCGCGGACAAAGCCGTTGCCCTCGTCAGCCTGGTCAGCTGTTGCGGTAACGCCCGTTCCGATTGCCCAGACGGGCTCGTAAGCGATGATAACGTTCTTAAGCTGTTCGGGCTTAACATTGGTGAGCGCCATCTTGGTCTGGAACTTGAGGAGGGTTTCGGTGTAACCGAGCTCTCTCTGCTCAAGGGTTTCGCCAACGCAGATGATAGCCTTGAGACCTGCGTTGAGCGCTGCAAGGGAACGCAGATTGACGGTCTGGTCGGTTTCGCCGAAGTAGGTTCTTCTTTCGCTGTGACCGATAACAACATATTCAACGCCTGCTTCCTTGAGCATATCGGTTGAAACCTCGCCGGTATATGCGCCCGAGGCTTTGAAGTGTACGTTTTCCGCGCCGATTTTGATGTTTGAACCCTTGGCTGCTTCAACAGCGGCAGGAATGTCAATATAAGGTACGCAGAGAACAACTTCGCAGTCAGCGTCTGCAACAAGGGGCTTCATCTCGTTGATGAGAGCGGTGGTCTGGGCGGGGGTGTTGTTCATTTTCCAGTTGCCGGCAATGACTGCCTTGCGAAGTTCTTTTTTCATTTTGAAAGACTCCTTTGTTTTAAAAAGTATTGTTTATGAAAATTACTTATCGTTGAGTGCTGCAACACCGGGAAGCTCCTTGCCCTCAAGGAATTCAAGCGAAGCGCCGCCGCCGGTGGAGATGTGGCTCATCTTATCGGCAAAGCCGAGCTTTTCAATGGCCGCCGCACTGTCGCCGCCGCCGATGATTGAGATTGCGTTGCTGTTTGCGATTGCGGTTGCAACGCCAACGGTACCGGCTGCAAAGTGCTCCCATTCGGAAACGCCCATCGGTCCGTTCCAGATAACGGTGCCTGCGTCCTTAACAGCAGAAGCGAAAAGCTCTGTTGTCCTCGGTCCGATGTCAAGACCCATCCAGCCGTCGGGGATATCGTCGGAGTTAACGGTCATATATTCGGTATCCTCCTTATATTCCTTGCCGACAACGTTGTCAACGGGGATAAGGAAGTTAACGCCCTTTTCCTTTGCGTCCGCCATCATCTGCTTTGCAAGGTCAATCTTATCTGTTTCGCAGATTGAAGTGCCTACCGTGTGGCCGAGAGCGGCAAAGAAGGTGTATGCCATGCCGCCGCCGACGATGAGGGTGTCAACCTTGGAAAGGAGGTTGGTGATAACGCCTATCTTATCGGAAACCTTTGCGCCGCCGAGGATTGCAACAAGGGGTCTCTTCGGGTCTTCAAGCGCGCCGCCGATGTATTTAAGCTCCTTCTGAATGAGGAAGCCGCAAACAGCGGGAAGATAATCGGCAACGCCGGTGGTTGAGCTGTGCGCTCTGTGGGCGGAACCGAAAGCGTCATTGACATAGATTTCCGCAAGGGAGGCAAGAGCTTTTGAAAATTCGGGATCGTTCTTTGTTTCCTCTGCGTGGAAGCGGACGTTTTCAAGCAGCATAACTTCGCCGTCCTTGAGCGAAGCGGCAAGTTCCTTTGCGCTTTCGCCGATAACGTCCTTTGCCATCTTTACGTCCTGACCGAGAAGCTCGCCGAGTCTTTTTGCAACGGGAGCAAGCGAAAATTCGGGCTTGAACTCGCCCTTGGGTCTGCCGAGGTGAGAGCAAAGGATAACCTTTGCGCCGTGGTCAAGGAGGTATTTAATGGTCGGGAGCGAGGCAACGATTCTCTTATCGCTGGTGATTACGCCGTTTTCCATTTTTACGTTGAAGTCGCAGCGGACAAGGACTCTTTTTCCTTTAACGTCGATATCTTCAACTGACTTTTTGTTCAATACGTTCATTTGGTTCTTTCCTTTCGTTTTATAATATAGATAGTAATATCAGTAATTGTTTCCAATCAACAGACATTTTATAACAAGAGGGGAATTTTTTCAAGCCCTAAAGCAGAAATTTTCACAAAAAATGTAACAAATATTTGTGCAATTAATCAAACCAGCCCTTGAGCAGGTCGGCCATTGCATTGTTTTGCGGTTCTTTCTCCCGTTCCTGCTTTTTCATGTAATTTATTACGTCGTACTTTCCGGCGCCGTCGGAGGCTTTGCGCTTGTTGAAGTCGGAAAGCTTTTCTCTGTAGCCGCAAACGCAGGCGAAGATGCGCTTTTCTCCCTCGCCGCGAAGCTCAAGCTTTTTGTGGCATTCGGGACAGCGTGCGTTCGTGGTCTGGGTCAATCCCTTGCGGTAGCCGCACTCCCTGTCCTGGCAAACAAGCATTTTACCCTTTTTGCCGTTGACCTCAAGCAGGTATTTTCCGCAGACGGGGCATTTTTCCTTTGTTGCGTTGTCGTGCGTATACTGCGCGTTGCTTGCAATCACCATTGAAACAAGCTTTGTTGAATAGTCGCGCATTTCTCCGATGAATTTTTTCATGCTGCCCGTGCCTTTGCTGATGTTTTGCAGCTGCTGCTCCCATTGCGCGGTAAGCTCGGCGCTTTTGAGGTCGGGCGGAACAATGCGTATGAGCTGTTTTCCCTTTGCCGTCGGGTGAATTTCCTTTCCGACACGCTCAATGGAAAAGTTGTCAAAAAGCTTTTCAATGATGTCCGCTCTTGTTGCCGGTGTACCGAGTCCGCTCGTGGTTTCAATGATAGCCTTTAGCTTTTTATCCGCAATCTGCTTTGAGGGATTCTCCATTGCGGAAAGGAGGGTGGCCTCCGTATAGCGCGCAGGCGGTCTTGTTTTCCCGGTGACGATTTTTGTGTTCAGCACCGGGAGAGTCATGCCCTGCTTCAGTTCCGGAAGCTTCTGGCTTTTAATCTCCGCGTCCTCGTCCTCCTCGTCCGTTGCTGAGCCGTAAATCTCCTTCCAGCCGTCCTTTTTGATAACCTTACCTTTTGCATAAAAACTTTTGCCGGAGATATCAAGCGTAACCTTGACCTCGTCATATTCGCACGGGTCGGAAAGAACAGCAAGAAAGCGCTTGACAACAAGGTCATAGATGTTCCTTTCGTCAAAAGTGAGCTTTGAAAAGTTTGCCGGCTGTTCGGTCGGAATAATGGCGTGGTGGTCGGTGACCTTTGCGTTGTTGACAATGTACTTTGTTGAAAGCGGCTTGCGGTAAAGCGTCATTGCCGCTTTTTGGTAAGGTCCCTGAGCAACGGAACGCAGTCTTTCCGGAATGGTTGCAACAATGTCGTCCGTTATGTACCTTGAATCCGTTCTCGGGTAGGTGAGAACCTTGTGGCGCTCATAAAGGCTTTGCATGAGTGAAAGCGTCTGCTTTGCGGAGTAGCCGAACTTTTTGTTTGCATCGCGCTGAAGCTCCGTCAGGTCGTAGGCGGCGGGCGGAGCCTGCTTTTTTGCCGCTTTTTCAAGCTTTGAAACAACAGCATTCTTTCCGGAAAGCGATTTCTGAATACCCTCAACAAAGGCTCTGTCCGAAAAACGGGTGTTGTTTTTTGAATCACGGAAGGTTGCGGAAAAGCCCTTGAACAACGCCTGGAGCGTAAAATAATCCTTCGGCTTAAAGGCGAGTATCTCCTCCTCACGTTTAACAATGAGCGCAAGGGTGGGGGTCTGAACCCTTCCGGCGGAAAGCTGAGCGTTGAAGCGGCAGGTCAGCGCCCTTGTAACATTCAGCCCGACAAGCCAGTCCGCCTCGGCTCTTGCCTGCGCGGAAAAGTAAAGGTTGTCGTATTCCTTTGCCGGTCTGAGCTTTGAAAAGCCCTCCTTAATCGCCCTGTCGGTCTGCGAGGAAATCCACAGGCGGAACGCAGGCTTTTTGAAGTGAGCTTTCATCATTATCCAACGGGCAACAAGCTCTCCCTCGCGCCCGGCGTCCGTTGCAATGATAAGGCGGTCGATATCCGCTCTGCCCATAAGCTTTGAAACGGTGCGGTACTGCTTTGAGGTTTGCTTGATTACAACAAGCTTCATTTTTTCCGGCAGCATCGGCAGATCCTCAAGCCGCCACGCTTTGTATTTTTCGTCGTAGGCGTCGGGGTCTGCAAGGGTAACAAGGTGACCGAGCGCCCAGGTTATAACGTATTTGTCGCCCTCAATGAAGCCGTCTGCGCTCCTTTTTGCGCCGAGAACCCGTGCAATATCGCGCGCAACGGACGGCTTTTCCGCAAGGACAAGTGCTTTAGACATAAGTTTTTCTCCTTATCTATTTACAGTTGTTTTTTGCATATTCGTTTTCAAGGTCTTCAACAAGATAGGCGTCGCTCATGCAATGCATATCGGAAATACCTTTGCTCATGAGGTCGTAGGTTTCGGAATGATAAAAAAAACCGAGCGCTTCACCGAGCGTTATGCCCTCCCTTTTTGAAAAAGCTTCAATTATTCTTGCGTACTTTTTCTGGAGAAGAACAGGATTTGCGTTCATAATTTTACGCTCCTTTCAAACTTCAAAAATTCAAGCGCTTTTTCGCTGCGAAAGCAAAGCTGCAAATTCGGCTTTTCAAATCTCAGCCTTTTGAGCGCTTCTGCTTTGTCTATAAGTCCGTCAAAATAAAGCTCAACCGTGTTGAACACCTTGTCGTTTGCAACGCCGCCGATAACAAGGTCGTAATCGCTTTTATCGCTGCCGCTGCGGCAGGACAAAATGAAATTGAGCCAGCTTTCGCTGTATGACTCAAAGCGGAGCGTTTTTAACGCAGAAAGCGCCTGTTCATCGAAATCATAGATCGAAACAACGCCGCTTTCATTTTTTTTCATAAATTTTCTGCACCATTTTTCGGCTTGCTCATATATAGGCGTGACATAAAATCCACGGCCGAAATCAACGTTCTTTCTTGAGTGAGCAAGGTCGGGAGCTTTAATTTCAGCATATGAGCCGTGATATACTTTCATATATAAACTCCCTTCTCTTTCATAACGCAGAGAATGTCTTCAACGATATACTCTTTTCCCTGGGTGTGCAGAATGTCATAGCAGGGAACGATATAGCTTTGAAGAATATTGCTCTTTTTTGCAAGGGCGTCATAAACCTTTTTTGCGCCGACTCCTGCTTTTTCGGCGATACTTTCAATGCAGAACAAGGCAAACTCAAGCTCGTTTGAATTTTTAATGTATTCTTCATTATTCACAAAAGCACCTCCTTGAAATTGCAGCCGGTATCGGTGTAAATTATTGTACCGCTTTTCACTTCACCACCGACAGGCAGCAGTTATTTTCGTCAAAATGTGTTCGGAGCGTTTCTTCAACCTCCTCTTTTGTAACGGTTTTGTATGCCTCAACGGTGTCAAAAAGACCGAAATTGCCAAAGTAGGAATCAATCAGTGCGTTTGCAAGGTTCTCCGTTTCGTTAAAGCCGAGAACCTCAAGACCATAGCGGCGTTTTCTGACCGTTTCAAAGTCCTCGTCCGTAACGCCGTTTTCGCGCAGTCTTTTGATTTCAAGAATAATTTCGTCTCTGACCTTTTTCGGGTCATTGCTTTCGCCGGTGAAAATCGGAACGGCAAAGCCGCGTCCGGTGAAATACTCCGTGCCGAACGACTGGTTAATAAGACCTTCTTCAAGCAGTCTGCAATAAAGACCCGAAACCTTTCCGGCAATTATGCCGAGCGCAAGATTCATGCAGGCAAGTTCTTTCGGCGTGCGCAGGGGAGTGGAGTGACTCTCCTTGAAGCCGAGCGCAAATTTTGTAATATCAACGCCGAGTTTTTCCTCTGTGTATGCGGTAACAACACTTTCGTCCTCTGTCGGAATGATTTGCTCAAAGCTGACCTTCTTTTCTTTCGGAAGAACTCTGTCGGCAATTTCGAGTACCTTTTCGGCGCTGACGTTGCCGGCAACGGCAAGAGCCATGTTTGAAAGGTTGTAGAAGGTATTGTAGCAGCCGTAAAGGAGCTTTGCGTTGATTTCTGCAATCGACTCAATCGTTCCTGCAATGTCAATTCTGACGGGGTTGTTTTTATAAAGCCCACGCAGAAGATTGAAAAGCGTCTGCCAGTCCGGGTCGTCCTGATACATTCTTATCTCCTGACCGATGATTCCCTGCTCCTTTTGAACGGTCTGCTCGGTGAAATACGGCTTTTTGACAAAGTCAAGCAGGATTTCAAGCGATTTTTCAAAGTTACTGCTGCAGGAGAAGAGGTAGCAGGTGCGGTCAAAGGAGGTGAAAGCGTTGGCGTTTGCTCCCGTTTTTGCAAAAAGCTCAAAGGCGTCAAGCTCCTCGCTTTCAAACAGCTTGTGTTCAAGGAAGTGTGCAATGCCCTCCGGAACGCAGGTAAAGTCTTTTTCGTTTTCAAGTCTGAAGCAGGTGTCGATTGAGCCGTACTTTGTTCCGAACATTGCGAAAGCTCCGGTGTATTCGGGCTTTTCCATGACGAAAATTTTAAGTCCGCTGTCGTGGTCAATCTCATAATAGCCGTCCGAAAGCAGGTCGTTTTTGATATATTTCTTATTCATCTTTGCTTTCCTCCCCGTTGCTTTCAAGGATAAACACGGTGTCCTTTGTCACCATTGACGCCGCAACAACAATTTCCTCGCGGCTGACCTTTTTAATAAGAAGTGAAATTTCGTCCGGTGTGAAGAATTCACCCGAAGCGCAGTACGCCTTGAACCAGGAGTCAACCTCGTCCGCCGCGTCCTCAACCGAGTGGAGAGTGTCGCAGAGCGCAAGCTTTGCCTGTTCAAGCGTTTCGTCCGTAAAGTTGCCGTTTCGAACCTCGTCAAGCTCGTGATCTATTGCGTCAAGGGCTTTTTTTGCGTTTTCGGTTTCAACGCCGCTCTGGACGGCGATGACGCCCTTTGAGTTGATGAGCGACGCGCTGCAATAATAGCAAAGGCTCATTTTTTCGCGCACGTTCATGAACAGCTTTGAAAAAGTACCCGAACCGAAAATTGCTGTCATGACCTTGAGGGCGGCGTAGTTGTCCATGCTGTAGGTCATACCTGCGCGGTAGCCTATGACAAGCTTGCCCTGCTTTACGCTCTGCTTTTCCGTAACGGTGTTCACGCCGTAGCTTTCGGTGAGGAACTCGGTGGTGACGTCAATGATGCTTTTGCGCTCAAGCTTTTCAAAATACGGCTTAACGATATCCGTAATTTCCTGTTCGCTTTTTCTGCCGATATAGTTTATCTGAATCGGGCAGGTGAAAAGCAGCTTTTTCCATTCCTCAAAAAGGCTTTTTCCGTCCGCTTTTTCAATGCCCTCTTTTGTTCCGAGCTTGTTGAGCGAGTACGCCTCGTCCTTGCACATTTCCTCAAACATACGACCCAGTGCATAAATGCGCTTGTCGTCCTTTTCGCTTTCAAGCTTTTGCAAAAGCAGCCTTTTCTCTCGTTCAACGTTTTCCTTTCTGAAGCCGTCCGGCGTAATGTCCGGTTCAAAAAGGCAGGAAAGTAGAAGCCTGATGCATTCTTCTGTAATGGGGCTTGAATCAAGCGTGAACCTGTCGTCAAGGCAGACGAGGTTAAGGCTCAGAACAAGCGCTTCGCCGGATTTTGTAACGGACGGGGAAATTATTGCGCCGTAAAGCTTTGCAAGTGCGCGGTTCATTTCAAAAACAGCCGGGTGAGCCTTGGTTGTCCGCGCAAGAAGATGTATAATAAGCGCCTTTTCGCTCGTTTTTGAGTCAAGGGGAGCAACAATGTTCAAAGACATGGTTGTTGTTTTGAACTTGTTTGTCCGGTGATATCCGAGCTTTACGCCTTTGCAGATTTTGGTAACATTCATTTTGATTCCTCCCGATTGAAGCATTCCGAATTATTTTACCACATTATTGAAACAAATACTATAGTTATTATTCAAAAAATATATGAGTTCTCGATATTGAAAACGCTCCTCTCGTTTCTGCTGTAATCAGAGAGCTTGTGAGGGTTACTCCCGTTCCGAAGAAGAAACCGAAAAAGTGAAAAAACAGCCGAAAGCGCATAGACTGAGCTTTCGGCTGCCTGTTATATTGCAGAATCAATCAAACGCTCTGAGCGACTGATTGTTGAAATCGGAAACCATGAAACGGGGGTACTGCGGATTTGAGCCTGCCTTGCAGTCGCCGGTGTTTTTCAGCAGATACATTACAAAAGCGTTGTAGTCCGAGCCGTAGTTGCCCGAAACATGGGGCGCTTCTTTAATTGCATAGGTATACTCCGGCAGAATGGCGGTTGAAAGGTCAACGCATCTGTCCGGTGAAAGCAGGGCAGGATTCGCGGCCTTGTAATCTTCGCCGAGTGTCTGACCGAACTTTGCAACCGTTGCAAAGCCGGAGGTGTTGTAAGCCTCAAGCGTTTTGTCGCCGGAAAAATCGGAGCTTTCATAAACCGGAATCAGGTGGAAGCCGTAGTTTGAAAGAACGTTGACCTTAACGCCGTCCTGAATCATGGCGTAAAGCAGGCTGTTGCGGTTTTTCATCATGGCCTGCAACGCGTCCGCTTTTTTAAGAAATTCGGGATTGACGTTTTCCCTCGAGCCGTAAATATAATTGATAGCTTCTTCATAATGGTCGGCGCAGACAAGACCCCAGAGCGGAAGCATATTGCAGAATATCGGCTTGAGAACGCGGTCGTATATGTCGTCCTTGCGGTTTTCAATAACATAGTCGGTGATTTTGGTAACAGCAGAGAACGCACCGAGCTTTTTGAGCAGCTTCAGTCCGATTTCTCCAAGCTTGTTGTCCGAAACAAAGTCCATAAGATAGCTGTAAAGACCGTCAGCGGTGATGGAAAGCTTTCCCGTTAAAACATCGCAGGCAATCTGCGTTCCGCAGAAGGTTGAGGACATGAAAATTACTCTCGAAATGTTTTCATAGCCGTATTTTTCAAGGTATGCAACAGCCATGATACCGCCCATGCTTGCGCAGACAAGGCTGACCTTTTTGTGGCCGGTTTTTTGAACGGCCCTTTGAACGGCGGCGTCAATCTCGTCGGCAACGGTGAACGGGTCAATTCTCCAGTCGTAATTGACAAGATAGGCGTGCTCCTCGCCTAAGCTTTCCGCAAAAGTGCGAATCAGCCCGTCCTCGTTGACTTCACCGGAACGAAACCTTTTGTAATGCTCGGCGGAAAGGGGATATTTGGTCATGCCGCTGTTGTATACGGGAAGACCGTTTTCGTCCATTGAGTTGAACTTGAGCATATCGTAGGCGCAGGAAATAACGGTGTCTATTGCCGCGTCCTTGTCCTGCATGAAAAAGAACTGGCCGAGCGCCTTTAACACCGCCGGAGCGATGGTCTCTGCGCTGAAATCGTTAATCTGTTTTTCGTCGGCTGTTCCCGGATTGAGCTTTACGTTAGTAAAGTCCATTCCGCGGACAAGGACAACCGGGTCGTGGTCGGTAATTTCTGCGTTATTTTCGCTTGACGCAAAGGCGACTGCCGGTAACGAAAAAATCATTACCAGCGCAAGAAACAGTGCTAAAGCTTTTTTCATCTTCAAATTCTCCTTTAAAACTGATGGACAAATGTCTCAAATTATATTGCTATTATATTCCTGAAGCCGCCCTTTTTCAAGATGTTTCAAGATGTTTTTATAAAACAATATAAAAAAGCTATAAATTACAAAAAAGCGTTTTGGCTCTGATGTAAATTATAGCTTTTAATTTCTGTTTTTGCTTTTAACTCTTAGCTCTTAGCTAAATGCGATATACGGTTCTAAAATCAGAATATTTTTGCAAAGAATTTTTTAAGCGTTTCAAAAAAGTCAAGAATAGCCTTGAAAAAGCGGATGAAAATGTTGTTGTTTTCAGCCTTGTTTTCGCTGACGCTTTCGCTCTTGTAATCAAACTTCAAAAAGCGCGGATACTTTTCGAGGGTATCAACGGTGACTTCCTCACTGCTGTAAAGAATAATATCCGAAAGCTCGTCAAGCGAGTCGTGATATGAAGAGTGCTTCAGGCAGTTTATGAACCATGTTTTCTCCGGGAAAAGGCAGGTGGAGGCGTCAACCTGCTTGTCGGGGGAAATATACTTCGGGTCCTTATCACTGAGGTATTCCTTGCCGAGCGTTTTGCCGACCGGAGCAACAGTTGCGCCGAAGGAGGTATACTTTGTGTCAATAACGCCGTCGCCGTTTGAATACCATGACGGAGTAATGGGTACCGAGCTGTAGCCGTATGCCGAGTAAACGCCGAAGCGGCACTGCTCTTCGGTATCCTTGAGCAGGGTGAGCCTGTCGGCTCTTACGGTGTTGTCATATGCCTTGAGCTTTGCAATGAGCTTTGCGTAATCCGCCGGGTCGCTGTCGCAAGCTTCGCCGAAAACATAGCCGTAGGCCTCGTCAACGTATTCGTCCGGACACATTGCCCAGATAGTCGGCCAGCGGCAGAACAGGGGCATTACAACCTCCGGGATAACCTTGGGCTTGATTCCCTCAAGCAGTTCATCGGCAAAGTTCATCACAAAATCAAGTACGCCTGCTCTTGAAAGCAGCTCTGTTGCTGCGGAAACAAGGCTCTTGTAGTCCGTTCCGTCAAGAACATACGAAAGGAAATATCTGATGGCGTCAACGCTCAGAATAATCTTTCCCGTCAGCAGCTCGCCGGTATAGGTTTCGCCAAATACTGCGGTGGAATCAAAAACAACGCCCTGAAGCCTGTCTCTGCCGAACAGCTTTATGTATGAAAGAGTGACAACTCCGCCGTAGGAATGGGCTTTAAGGCAAACCTTTTCGCTTCCGCTCACATTGCAGACATATTCAATGAAGTCGTTGAGCTGAGAAGCAATCTCAAGGGGGCTGAGTCTCCAGTCATAGCGGAACGTAAACTCTCTGCCCGAGAGGACGGCTTCCCTTGAGGGATAGTTGAAAATAACGCCGGTGTTGTTGTCAACCTCTCCGTCCTTGTTGAGCCAGACGGGGGAAAAGAACTTGTTGACGGCCGGAATGAGGGCTTCGCTGAGCTTATCCCAGTCCTTTGTAACGGCGACCGTAACAAGCGTGGGAAGAACCTCCTTGACGGCACCGAGGATTACGTCGCTTGACGGCGGCCATACCGCTTCCTGCTGCTCTGTTCCGGGATTTTTGTAAATCGTTTCGCTCATGAATCCCTCAACGTAGATAAGAGGACAGTTTTTTTCATATTCTGCGTCCGCCGCCGAAACGGTCAGACCGAGCAGTCCGCCGAGGGCAAGGATGAGCGCCAGAAAAATACATGTCAGTTTTTTGAGTCTCATTAATGTTTTCTCCTTCCGGGCATTCGCCGAAACCTCAGGCAAATGCCAAAAATATTAAAGTATGGAAAGTATAGCATATATTTCATTAAAAATCAAACATAATGATTTGAAAATTCGCCATAATTTCTTTGAAAAACAGGGCAAACATAATTTCCTTTAAAAATCAGCGCAAACGGGTTTGCTTTTTTTATAAATGTGTGATATTATATCTTGAATATTTAATTGTAATTGCGTCCGGCTCCTGTTCCCTGCCGGTGCAATATAAGCTTTCCAAAAGGAGGAAGCCGGCTTTGAAAGACGATTATCTGATAACCCTCCACACCGTTCAGGAAACCGACGGCGACAAGGACATTATCGAAATGACCGCCCGTGCCTCGCTCAGGGGCGAGGGGGACGACTACTATATCACCTATACCGATGAGGACGGAGATCTTGAGGGCTGCGTTACAACGCTGCACGTTGAAAACGGAAGCTGCATCACCATCAGCCGCAACGGAAGCTATAATTCGCACATGATTGTTGAAAAGAACGTCCGCCACATCTCCCACCACACAACGCCCTACGGTTCGTTTTCGCTCGGAGTCAGCGCGCTGAATATCAGCTCAAAGATGAAAAGGAGCGGCGGAACGCTTGATTTCAGCTACTGCACCGATATTGATATGCATCCGCTCGGGGAGATACAATTCAACATTAAACTTGAACAGTGCCGTTCCGGTGTATAACGGCGCTTTGAGGAAAGGATATAAAAAATGGAATTAACAACGCAAAAGGCTCAGACTCAGATTAAAAATTTAATTGCCAAGGCTGTTGAAAAGGCTTTTTCTGCGGGCGTGTTACCCGGTGCAGAAAGCGCGCCGTTCATCATTGAGATTCCGGCGGACAAGCGCAACGGCGATTTTTCAACCAACGCCGCAATGGTAAACGCAAAGAATTTCCGCCTTCCGCCGCGGAAGATTGCCGAAACGATAGTTTCCTTTGCTTCAAACGAGGACACTTACTTTGAAAAAATTGAGGTTGCCGGCCCCGGCTTTATCAACTTCTTTTTGAATGACGCATATTACGCAGACGTTCTGCTTGACATCAGAAAAGCAGGCGACTCCTACGGAAAAAGCGATTACGGCAAGGGAAAACGGCTGAACGTTGAGTTCGTTTCCGCAAACCCCACCGGCCCCATGCATATGGGCAACGCAAGGGGCGGCGCTCTGGGCGACTGCCTTGCGTCCGTGCTTGAGTATGCGGGCTACGAGGTCAGCCGCGAGTTTTATGTTAACGACGCCGGCAACCAGATTGACAAATTCGCCCTTTCTCTCGATATCAGATATCAGCAGCTTTTTAAAGGCGAAGACAGCGTGGAGCTTCCCGAGGACAGCTATCACGGCGCGGACATCAGACAGCGCGCCGAGGAGTTTGCTGCCGTTTACGGCGACAGCTATCTCCAAAAGAGCGAGAAGGAGCGCAGAAAAGCTCTTGTTGACTTTGCCTTGCCTAAGAACATTGAAAACATGAAAAAGGCAATGGAAAAATACCGTATAAATTACGACACCTGGTTCAGCGAGCTGACGCTCCACAACGGCGGCGAGCTGAAGGATACCATTGAGCTTCTCAAAAACCGCGGCTATACCTATGAAAAGGACGGCGCGCTCTGGTATAAAAACATTGAGGTTCAGACCGCAATGCTTAAAGAGCAGGGCAAGAGTCAGGAATATATTGACAAGCTTGAGCTTAAGGACGACGTTCTTGTCCGCCAGAACGGCAACCCGACTTATTTTGCCGCCGATATCGCGTACCACAGAAACAAGCTTGAAAAGCGCGGCTTTGATAAGGCAATTGACGTCTGGGGTGCGGATCACCACGGCCATGTTGCAAGAATGAAAGGCGCCATGAGGGCGGTCGGTATTGACGAAAACAGGCTCGACGTGCTTCTTATGCAGCTTGTCCGCCTTGTGAGCGACGGAAACGTTGTAAGAATGTCCAAGCGGACGGGCAACGCCATAACGCTTGTTGACTTGCTTGAGGAAGTGCCGATTGACGCGGTCAGGTTCATGTTCAATATGCAGGAGCCGGGCTCGGTCATGGACTTTGACCTTGACCTTGCCGTGAAGCAAAGCTCGCAGAACCCCGTTTACTACTGTCAGTATGCCCATGCAAGAATTTGCAGTATCCTTGCAAAGCTCTCGCTTGAGGGAAAAAAGGTCTGCGAATGCAGCAAAAAGCAGCTTGAAAGGCTCACCGAGCCGGAGGAGCGCGCTCTGATTGCGCACCTTGCTTCACTTCCTTCGGTAATTGTTCTTGCCGCAAAGAACTATGACCCTGCAAAGGTTACGCATTATGCCACCCAGCTTGCAACGCTTTTTCATAAGTATTACAACGCCTGCCGCGTGAATGTTGACGACAACGAGCTTATGCAGGCAAGGCTTTTCCTTTGCGTTTGTGTGCGCGATACGATGAAAAACGTTCTCAGGCTGTTAAAAATTGACGCGCCGGAAAGAATGTAGAGCCGCTTTATGAATATCCGGCGATAAATACGAATATCAGGCGGTAAAATTCAAAAAATATTAATATGTTTCCTTGCTTTTTATAATAAAATAAATTATATAGCTTGATTTAAGGTTAAGTATATAATATAATGTTAACAATGTTTAGTACGGAGGAGATTAAATGAGCGCTGAAAAAATTCTTGTTGTTGATGATGACCTAAATATCTGTGAGCTTCTTAGATTATATCTTGAAAAGGAAGAATATACCGTTGTCATAGCCAACGACGGTGCTTCTGCGGTTTCAACCTTTAATGCTGAAAATCCGGCGCTTGTTCTGCTTGATATAATGCTGCCGAAGCTTGACGGCTGGCAGGTCTGCCGCGAAATCAGGAAGTTCTCTGAGGTTCCCATCATCATGCTCACCGCAAAGGGTGAGGTTTTTGACCGTGTTCTCGGTCTTGAACTCGGTGCGGACGACTATGTTGTCAAGCCCTTTGACGCAAAGGAGGTTCTGGCAAGGATCAAAGCCGTTCTCCGCCGTTCTGCTTCAAATATGGCAGACGAGGTCAAGGAGGTTCATTACGACAAGCTTTCCATCAACCTCACAAATTATGAGCTTCGCGTCAACGGCGTTCAGGTTGACACGCCGCCCAAGGAGATGGAGCTTATCTTCCACCTTGCAAAGAACCCCAACAGGGTTTTCACGCGTGACCAGCTTCTGGACGAGGTCTGGGGCTTTGATTACTACGGCGATTCAAGAACCGTTGACGTTCACATCAAGCGCCTGAGGGAAAAGCTTGACGGCGTTTCGGATAAGTGGGAGCTTCGCACCGTTTGGGGCGTTGGCTATAAGTTTGAAACCAAGGAATAAAAGACGAACCTTTTTTCAGACACTGCCGCAAAGCAGTGTCTGAAAGTTTATCATGTTAGGAGAGAAAAGTGTTGAAAAAGAGGGATCACTTAAATAAAAAGAAGGAGCCCATTTATAAAAGAAGCTCAATTTTCCGCCGCTACTTTGCTTTTACGGCGGCAATCGTTCTTGTCTGCATGGTCGCGCTCGGTCTTATCATGATAGTTTTTGTTTCGAGCCAGCAGTGGAACGAAAAAACCGACACGCTCGTCAGCAATGCAAAAACCATTATTGACGACGCCAAGGCATATCATTTTTCCGACAGCGAATCCGTAGAGCATACCCGGGAAATTCTCAGCAATGCCCTGAACATCATGTCCATTGCAACAAAGTCCGATTATTTCATTACCGATACCGACGGAAACGTCCTTGTTTGCGAAAATTCCGCCAACGGGGACTGCCCCGTGCACAAAAAAATGAAAGTCGGAAAAGAATACATGAGCCCGGCGCTTGACAAGGGCTTTTCAAACTATGTCAGCGACAAAACGTTCGGCAGGGGAATGTTTGTGGTTTCCGTTCCGATAACGGTTTCCTCTGCCTCGGGCAGCGAAACCATCGGCGCCGTTTTTGCCGTTGAAAACGCCATTGACGGATTATTGCCGTATATTCTGGGAATCTTAAATGTGTTCTTTTTCACGGCTATCGCCCTTTTGGGCATCAGCTCGCTTTTAATCTATCAGCTTTGCAAGGGCATTGCCGGTCCTCTTGAGGAAATGGAGGAAGTAACAAGGCACTTTGCAAAGGGCGAATTTGAGCACAGAGCAAACGAAAATTACAAGCGCAGCTTTTTCAGAACATTTGCAAAAGCGCTAAACAAAATGGCGGATGAGCTTGCCGTTAACGAGGAGGCGCAAAAAAGCTTTATCGCGAACGTTTCCCATGAGCTTAAAACGCCCATGACAACTATCGGCGGCTTCATTGACGGAATCCTTGACGGAACAATTCCGGAAAGCGAGCAGCGGCGCTATCTTCAGACTGTTTCAAGCGAGGTTAAGCGCCTTGCAAGGATAGTTGTCTCAATGCTGAACCTTTCAAAAATTGAGGCCGGAGAGGTTGCGCTCTCGCCGGCTGATTACGATATTTCAAAGCAGGTTTTTGACACGCTGCTGAGCTTTGAAAGGCGTATTGAAGAAAAGCGCATCAAAATCAAAGGCTTTGAGGATATGACGCCCGTCACCGCGCACGCAGATAAGGACCTTATCCAGCAGGTCATATATAATCTTTTTGACAACGCCGTAAAGTTCACTCCGGAAAACGGAACAATCACCGTTTTTGCCGAAAACCGCGGCGGAAAAACGCGCGTAACAATCCGCAACACCGGCGTCAGCGTTTCAAACGAGGAGATATCAAGAATCTTTGAGCGCTTCTATAAAGTTGATAAATCACGAAGCTTTGACGTAAAGGGCGTCGGTCTCGGTCTTTATATTGTTAAAACCATTATCAATATGCACGACGGAGAAATAACCGCCTCAAGCGTTGACGGCGAGTATACCGAGTTTTCGTTTACGATACCGGCAAAAGAATAAGTTTGGCAAACAATTTTTTCCATTTTTAAACAAGATTTAAGCTTTTCTTTTAGGTAACTTTTAGCGAGAGTAATTATATTATTTTCATCAAAGCGATCACCGGTAATCCGAAAGAAAAAACAATCGGAGATGGCTTAAAAAGGCTTCTGTTTAGCAAGGAAAGGAGCAAATAGATTATGACAGATGACTTTGAAAACAAGAATAATGAATATGACGTTTATTCCGTAAGCGGAAGCGACCCTGTATCCCCAAAGCCCGAAACCGACGGCGAAGAAGCCGCCGCCCTTGAGGATACGGCCGAGTCTGCAAGACCCGAAGAAGCACAGCAGCCACAGCCCGCTCAGAACGACTTTTACACCCGTCCGCAGCAGAATCAGAGCGGCGCTCCTTACACGCCTTACGGCTCTCAGCCGCAGCCGAACCGCAATCCGTACAGCGCTCAGAATCCGCAAAACGGCTTCGGCTCCGCTCAGCCCCGTCCGCCCTATCAGCAGCCGCAGAATCCGCAGTACAGACCCTACGGCTACGCTCCCGCAGGCGCTCCTGCTCCCGGGCAGCCCAAAAAGGGAAACGGAAAAAGGATAGTAGGCCTTGTTGTAATTCTTGTAGTTGTTGTTGCGGCCGCGGCAATCATAGCGTCATTTTTCGGCGCAAGGGGCAAAAACACAACTGCCTCCACCACGAATCCCGCAAGCACGGTCTCCTCGGCTCAGCCGAACGCAAGCACCTCCTCTCCCGTTGAGTATTCGACCAACGCTGCGTCCGACATTAAGCAGCTTTCCGCGGTTGAGGTTGCGGAAAAGGCAAGGAAAAGCGTTGTCGGCGTAATGACCTATTCAAACGGCAAGCTTTCCGGCGAAGGCTCGGGCGTTGCAATGGCGCACGACAAGAGTAAAAAGTACACCTATATTCTCACCTGCGCCCATGTTATCAGCGATAAGAATATTACCTACAGAATCCAGACTCTTGAAAACAAGACCTATGAGGCCTCGCTTGTGGCCTATGACACCAGAACCGACATCGGAGTTCTGAAGGTTGAGGCAACGGACATTCCCCTTGCCGAGCTCGGCGATTCAACCACCCTTAAGGTCGGCGAGACGGTTTACGCCATCGGCAATCCCGGCGGCTCGGAGTATTTCGGCTCAATGACCGACGGTATCATTTCCGCAATTGACCGTTCGGTATCATCAACCTATACCATGACCTGCATTCAGCATAACGCGGCCATCAACCCCGGAAACTCCGGCGGCGCGCTTGTCAATTCTGCCGGTCAGGTCATCGGCATCAACTCCTCAAAAATTGCGGCTACCGATTATGAGGGCATGGGCTTTGCGGTGCCTATTGCAACGGCAAAGTCGGTTGCGGAAAGCCTCATTGAGTACGGCTATGTTCCCAACAGACCGAAGCTCGGCATTGAATACGCCTCTGTAAGCTCCTATCAGCTTTACAGCATGGTTGTTGCAATCAAGGGACTTCCGGCCGGCTCGCTTGTCATTGCCGGCATTTCAACCGACAGCTCCCTTGTCAACACCAAGGCTCAGGTCGGAGACCTCATCATCGGAGTAAACGGCAAAAAGATGGACGATTCAAGCGTTCTTCTTGACCTTATCAATACCGGAGCGGTCGGCGATACAATAACGCTGAGCCTTTGCAGGATTGAAAGCAGAACCTACAAGACTACGGAATTTGATGTTACGCTCACCCTTGTTGAGGACAAGGGCAACACCACCGAGGCTACCACGGAGCCTAATACCGACGGCGGCTATTACCGCGGCGGCTCGGGCAGCTTTGAGGATTTCTTCAAGCAGTATTTCGGATATTGATAATTGTTTAGAATCTGCCCCAAGCCGGTTTATCTAACGGCTTGGGGCAGACTTTTCCCTTAAATTACAGCTTGCTTTGGGAGGTTTTGCCGCTACTCATATTTTCCCTTCCGACCCGGAAAACCGCCTGAAAAGCGGCGCCAAAAGCTGCTTGAGCGCAATCAG
>JAEDEQ010000098.1 GCA_016293225.1 Clostridiaceae bacterium | reverse complement strand
TAAAGTGAAAATAAACGGGGTACTTATTCGCATCAGATACGGTTTTTGACCCGTAAACATTCACCGGCTGATGTCTATATTTCCCTGTGAAAATATGTATTGATTAATTTGCTTGAATATATCTTCCATTCTTTCCGTCAGACAACGGTCTTTTTGGGTTGTTTTTTTACAGCCCCTTCTTCCGTCGCTTCGCTCCTCCCTCCTTGTTCGAGTCCCTCTCGGTTCTAAACTTATTTACAATCAAAAAAATGAAAGCTCCGGTCTGAAATAACCGAAGCTTTCATGGCGCGCCAAGAGGGACTCGAACCCCCGACCTTTTGGTTCGTAGCCAAACACTCTATCCGGCTGAGCTATTGGCGCATTTGTTTTTGCCAAAGTATACTATCACAAAGAGCAGTGTTTGTCAAGGGTTTTTTATAACTTTGTCTCATTCTTTTTATTCTTTATTGCAACTTTGTCCTCATTCTTTTATCACGGCGCAGCTTTCAACGCCGTAATAGGCGAAGCTTTCCAGCACGCTTTCGTCAATCCTTTCGCCGCAGACAACAAGGGGAACGGCCGGGGGACAGCTTATTGCGGCGCAGGCGCACACGCGCCCGAGACACTGCGAAACCGGCAGCACCGCGCTTTCCTTAAAGATAGCCTCCCGCACGGGAAAAACCTGCTTTGGGCGCGGCAGCGGCGGAAATGAGGCTTTTATCTCAGGCTTTTTTTCAAGCGAAAGGAGAACCCTTGAAAGCCTTTCAAGCTCATCATCATTGTTCAGGGGCGAAAGCATCAGAACAAGAAAATCCGGGTCGTAAAACTCCGGAAAGATATTTTTGCTTTCAAGAACCGCTGCAAGCTGTGCTCCGGTATAGCCGATTCTTTTGGTCGCAAGAGTAAGCTTCAGCGCCTCGTCTCCTACGAGGGTGAAGCCGTGACTCAAAAGGTCTTTCCTGAGCTTTTCGGCTTTCGGCAGGAATTTTTCAAGCTGCTTTCTGAACCCGGGCAGGCGCTCGTTTACCATGTCAAGCGATTGCAGAATGAGGTATGACGGACTGCTTGAGGAAAACAGCGCAAGCGAGGAAACCGCCCTTTTTGAAAACATTCGCGGCGCTGTTTTTGCAATATGGAGATACGCCCCTCCGGTCAGCGCAGGCAGGGTCTTGTGCGCCGAATCGCAGCAGATGTCCGCGCCGAGGTCAATCGGGTGACAGGACTGCGGCAGAAATTTCAGGTATGCGCCGTGGGCGTTGTCAACACAAAGGAGCACACCGTGCTTTTTGCAGACGGCGGAAATGCCCTTGATGTCAAGCATATTTCCGAGGTAGTCCGGGCTTGTGACGTACACGGCGGACGGCTTTTTACCTTCCGTAAGAGCTTTTTCAATCATTTGCGGCGTAAGGGCGCATGAATGGTACGTTCCTTCTTCGGAAAAAAGCCAGCCGATTTTTATTCCGAGCAGCGCGCACGCATTCACAAAGGCCTTGTGTGCATTCCTGCCGGCAAGAACAAGCGGTTCTTCACCCCTTGAACGGGCGTAAAGCGCAACAAGGTGCAGCATTGCCTGAATGCAGAGCGTTGAGCCTGCGGTTGAATAAAACGTATCACAGCCGAAAAGTCTGCCCGCGTTTTTCTCGCTTTCGGCAATTATTCCGTTCGGCGCAAAAAGGTTGTCCGCTCCGTCAATTTCGGTAATATCATATTCTTCAAAGCCGAGCAGGTTTTTTCCCTTGTGACCCGGCATATGAAAACGCGCGCCGTTTTTTTCGGCGTAGGCTTTAACAAAGTCGCAAACAGGCGTGTTCATTCTTCATCACCGAATTCGCGGAAAACGGCAACCGCTATTGCACACTCCATGCGCTTTTTGAAAAGCTCGCAGCCGTATTTATAAACTCCCGTAACGGAGCCTGTGGAATGATAAGCATTCGCCGCGCAGCCGCCGGAGCAGTAAAGCCTTGCCCAGCAGGAGCGGCATTCTTCGCGCTTATAGACGTTGCAGGCGGCAAATTCGTTTTGAACGCTCTTGTTCTGAACGCCGTTCCAGATGTCTCCGAGCCTGAACTTTTCATCGCCGACAAACTGATGGCAGGGATAAAGGTCGCCCCACGGAGTCACGGCCATATATTCCGTGCCCGAGCCGCAGCCGGAAATGCGCTTATAAACGCACGGTCCGCCCTTGAGGTCGAGCATATAGTGATAAAAGGTGAACGGCTTTCCCTCTTTTTCGCGTTCAATCATGAGTTTTGCAAGCTCCTCATACTGCTTCATGACAAGGTTCTTGTCCTCCTCGGTGAGGGCGGCAGGGTCGTCCGCCGCGGCAACAACGGGCTCCATTGAAAGCTCGTTGAAGCCGAGGTCGAGCATGGTTTTGATATCCTCAAGAAAATCGGGGTTTGCGTGGGTAAAGGTTCCGCGCATATAGTAATTTTTGCCGCCGCGCGCCTTGACGAATTTCTGAAACTTCGGAACGATTCTTTCCCAGCTTCCGTTTCCTGCATAATCAACGCGGTAGCGGTCGTGAACCTCCTTGCGGCCGTCAAGACTCAGAACAACGTTGCTCATCTCCCGGTTTGCAAAGTCTATCACATCATCGTCAACAAGCACTCCGTTGGTGGTGAGGGTAAAGCGGAAATTTTTGCCCTTTTCCTTTTCAACGCTTCTTGCGTACTCCACAAGCTTTTTCACAACGTCAAAGTTCATCAGCGGTTCGCCGCCGAAAAAGTCCACCTCAAGATTGCGCCTTGTTCCGGAGTTTTCAATGAGGAAATCGAGCGCCCTCTTTCCGACATCAAAGCTCATGAGGGCTCTTTCTCCGTGATACTTTCCCTGCGAGGCAAAGCAATAGGAGCAGTTGAGGTTACAGGTGTGGGCAACGTGCAGGCAAAGCGCCTTGACAACGCCCGAGGTGCGCGCCTTAAGCTCGCCTGCCATAGGCTCAAACTCGTCCTTTGAAAAAAGCTTTCCGGCGTTTTTAAGCTCCTCAATCTGATTGTAGCACTCCTCTGCCTCGCTTTCGGAAACAGCAGGGTTTGCGGCGTATTTTTCCCTTATTTTTGAAAGCACGGCCTCTTTGCCGTTATCCTCAAAAAGGGAAATGATGTCATAGGCAACATCGTCAACAACATGAACGCTGCCGGAGCAGACGTCAAGAACAATGTTATAGCCAAGAAGTTTATACTGATGAACCATTTTTATCTCTCCATATTGAAAATGCCGCCCATAGGACGGCATTTTGTTGTTCTACTTGTTTCAGTTACTCAGTGATTGTCCTTATTCTCGCAAGTCTGGTTTGCAATACCGCAGCTGGTTTTGCAGGCTGACTGGCAGGAAGTCTGGCATTCGCCGCAGCCGCCGTTCTTTGCGCTTTCGCAAAGATTGCGGGTTTCAACAGTCTTAATGTGCTTCATCTCTGTTACCTCCATTCGTTTTTACCGCTATATTGTATCATATCCGTTTTAAGTTGTCAACGGCTCAGTAGGTTATGGTGTAATCGTCAATGAACGTCATGCCGACCTTGGCGTCAAGGGTCATAAGAACCTGAGCGGTAACGCTCATAACCATGGGAAGCGTGAACTTGATCCATGTGATATTACCGGTGGCCTTGTCAATCTTGCATTCGATTACGGCGTCATAATACCTTATGCTGAAGTTTTTAACAACCTTTGCGGCGTTATAGACCTCATCGGGCTTAATAACGTTGAAAGCGGCGGCGCAGCCGGTGCCCTCGGGGTCGGTGCATTCTTTAAACTTGAGGGTGATGTTATAGTTTGTTCCGTCGTCGTTGCAGGTGGCCTGAGCAATGTCGGCTTCGGTGATTTTGCTGACATAGCTTTCGCCTTTGACGGGGAAGTTTGCCTGGATATCGGCGCCCGTGTAATCAACGGGAGTCTCGTCCTTTTTGAGGAAGGTGCTGATAAGACCCGAGCCGATGGACTGAAGCGCACCGGGCATTTCGGTGTACTCGGAGTTGTGCTGAAGGTCTTCATAGTTTCTTGTAACCTTGGAAGCGCTTGTTTTGATTTTGTTTGCGCTTTCGTTATAAAGCTTAATTATCTCCGCCGGAGCAGAGGGTGCGCCTGTGGAAGCGGCAGGAGTCGCATTTGACTCAGCAGGAGCGGCGGTCGTACCTTCCGAGGGAGCCGGAGCGGCAGTTGTGCTCTCCGAAGGAGCCGGAGCGGGAGTTGATGATGCCGGGGCGGTGCTTGACGACGCCGGAGCGGTGGTTGAGGACTGGGAAGCAGTTGTTGAATCGGCTCCGGCCGCCGCCTTGCCGGCAGACATGAGAGAGCCGAGGAAGTTTCCGCTCGAGAACAGGATAACAATTGCCAATACAATAATCAAGCCTTTTTTAATTTCGGGATCAAAGCTGCTCTTTGCGCCCGGAGTTTTGTCTTTTGCCATAACTTTTTCCTTTCTGTAACGGCACGAGCCGATTTTTCGGGCAGCCGACGCACTTTTCGGCGGCTACCCAATATAACACAAGGGTATTATATTATATTTACATCAATTGTGCAAGAGTAAAAGTAAAAAATATTTGTGTACTTTATTACGTTTTTTTGTTCGGCGCGTATGGAGGAAAAAAGCTTTACAGCGGGTATTGTTTGACTTTTACGTCCGAAACGGGTATAATATATAAAAATAAAAGCAACCGCTGCAAAGGAGGAATCCCCAATGGACACTGCCGCATTTCACAAAATCAGCTACGGACTGTATATTCTCACCGCGCGAGAGGGCGAAAAGGATAACGGCTGCGTTATCAATACCTTCTCCCAACTTTCCTCAAATCCGCTTCGCGTAAGCATTGCGGTCAACAAGCAGAACCTCACCCACGATATGATACTGAGCTCGGGCGTTTTCTGCGTTTCGGTGCTCACCGAGCAGGCGCCGTTCGGACTGTTTGAGCATTTCGGCTTCAAAAGCGGGCGCGATACTCAGAAGTTCTTCAAAAATCCGGACGAAACGCGCGATGAAAACGGCGTTCTTTATATTGCTTCCTGTACCAACGCCTACTTTGCCTGCCGCGTTTGCGAAACGTATGATTACGGCACGCACACGCTCTTTGTTGCCGAGGTGACGAACGCAAAGGTGCTTTCAGACGAGCCGTCGCTGACCTATGCTTATTACCACAAGCACACCAAGCCGAAGCCGAAGCAGACCGCAGCCAAGGGCTGGCGGTGCAAAATCTGCGGCTATGTCTATGAGGGCGAACAGCTGCCCGAAGACTTTATCTGTCCGCTGTGTAAGCACGGGGCGGAGGATTTTGAAAAAATCGAATGAACAACCGCACCCCTTGCAAAATTTTCCTGCAAGGGGTATAATATTGTTGAAAAACGGGGTTTGTGGCAGAACACAGCTTCGTTATCTATTATCTCTTATATATTATCCATTAT
>JAEDEQ010000097.1 GCA_016293225.1 Clostridiaceae bacterium | reverse complement strand
AAAAAAACTGCGGCAACATTGCGCCGCAGTATCAAGTAAACTTATATTTTCCAAAATCAATACTTCAGCTTCCCCTCGGCAACCTTGCGCAGATGCACACCGTAGGGTGATTTGCCGTATTTTTCGGCAGAGAGCAGCAGTTTTTCGCGGCTTATCCAGCCGTTTTTGAAGGCTATCTCCTCCGGTGCGGAAATCATCACGGACTGCCTGCCCTCAACAATGCGAACAAAGTTTGAAGCTTCGTTAAGACTTTCAACCGTGCCGGTATCGAGCCACGCAAAGCCGCGGCCGAGCAGCTTTACGGAAAGCTTCTGTTCCGCAAGGAAAAGCAGGTTCAAATCGGTAATTTCAAGCTCTCCGCGCGCGGACGGACGGACCTTTTTTGCCTTTTCGCAAACAGTGCCGTCATAGAAATAAAGCCCCGTAACGCAGTAATTGGACTTGGGATTTTTCGGCTTCTCCTCAATTGAAATAACTTGTTCGTTTTCATCAAACTCAACAACGCCGAAGCGCTCCGGGTCGTCAACATAGTAGCCGAAAACGGTTGCGGTGCCGTTTTCAGCGTTTTCCCTCGCCTGCCGGAGAATTGAGCCGAGTCCGTTGCCGTAAAAGATATTGTCGCCGAGTATCATGGCGCAGCAGTCGCCGTCAATAAATTTTTCTCCGATTAGAAATGCCTGCGCAAGTCCGTCCGGCGAGGGCTGAACGGCGTATTCAAGCTTTACCCCGAAATCCGCTCCGTCGCCGAGCAGGCGCTCAAAATTTCCGATATCCTGCGGTGTTGAAATTATGAGTATCTCACGGATACCTGCCATCATCAGCACCGAAAGCGGATAATAAATCATCGGCTTGTCATAAACGGGCAGAAGCTGCTTTGACGTTACCATGGTTATTGGGTAAAGCCTTGTTCCGCTTCCCCCGGCAAGAATGATTCCTTTCATAGCGTTCTCCTTTTTTCAGCCGCACTCAAAGGGTGCGGTTACTTGTTGTTGTACTCCGCCGTGGTAAGAATGTTTCTGCTGCAAAAGATAATTATTACGCCTGCAAGAATGTTGACAAGCGCCATTGCAAAGAACAGTACGCCCTCAAAAACAGGAATGAGCGCACTCATTGCAACACCGGCCGCAACGCCCGGCAGCGAACATAGGGCGGCAAGCAGAAAATACAAGAACACCAAAAGCGCCTTGTTTCCCCCGTTGCCGAAAAAGCGCTGCAAAATGAGATTCACTCCGATAAAAAGGAAGTTGAAGCTGAGCTTTGCAAATATCATGCCCAGAACCATGAGCGGCGAGGTGTTTAGAATGAAGTAAAACGGCAAAAAGGTCAAGGTTGCCTCGGCAACCGAGGACCAAAGCTGCTCTCTGAGCATATTGATAAGCTTTTTAAAAGGCGGCTCGGGAATGAGATAGACATACGGCAGCAAAAGCTCCTTTGCCCACCTGCCGGTTCCGACGGTGAAGATTGAAAAATACACATTCATCATGAACGCATTTAAGCTGTCCTTGATAAAGAACGCAAGGCCGATAGTGACAACGGCAAAAACAAGGTTCACCGCGTCAAGAATGAGCACCTTTGAGCGGCGGTTTTCAAGCTTGTGCTTTTCTGCAATCGCAGAAGCGCCCTCTCCCCTTGAAAAGCCGGTTTTTCCAACCTTAACATTGCGCGGAGCCGTCTCCGCGGCCTTGCCCTCTTTCCTTGCGGTGATTGCCGAAAAGGAAACCTCCGTTGCCTTGAGCACGTCCTCGTAATAATCGCTTTTAAGCCTTGAAACAAGGACATAAAAGGCGGCAACGCAAAGCACAAAGCACAAAACGGAAAGCAGCAGCCCTTTGTAATCGCCCGTTACGGCGGAAACCACGCCGAAGCGCACAAAGCCCGCAATCGGGAAAAAGTGCATTACGGGCGAGTTTGCGTTTTTGCAAACGGCAGAAAGCACCTCGCCGCCCGAAGAAAAGCTTGTAAAGCCAAGATAAACGAAAAAGGAAGCAACAACGGCATAGAAAACGGCTTTGGCAATTTTGCACCTTTTATCGTCCGAGGACGTCACGGAATAGATAAGCATTGCAAGCATCTGCGAAAGGAAAGCGACCGCCCCGTAGCCGACAAGGACGGAGATTATTGTTCCGAGCCCGACTCCGTAGGTATCATGCACCCACGCATACTGATACAAAATGAACACGCCGAGCATCAGCGAACGGCCGAGCTGGCTGAAAAGACCGAAGGTCAGAAGAGTCTGCGGCTTTTTCGGGCTTGTGAAAAGGAGATTCACGTCCGCCATTGAGAACATTGAGGCGCCGTTGAGAAAGCCGTTTTTTGCAATCAGCACAAACTCAAACGCATAAAGAGCAAGCACAATAGCATAAAATTCCTCAACGCTGCGCATTCCGTCCGCCGGCAAAGAGTGGTTCCCGGTGAAAATTGTTACGCCGATAAGACCGACAAAAACAACCAGAACAATAAGCTCCGACGGGCGGCGCAGCATTTCCCTCAGGCGGTTTTTAAGCTTGCGCGAAAGGAGAAAAACAAGTGAACTCATGCCCTTCCCCCGCTTTCGGTCAGTTCAAAGAACAAGTCCTCAAGGCTCTTTCCGTCGGTGTCGCCGGCGCTCTTTTCGGCGCAGAATCTGCCGTCCTTCATAATGTACGCCTTGTCCCAATAGCTTTCAACGCTGTCAAGCATATGGGTGCTTATCAGCACGGTGGCTCCGCTTTCCCGAAGCTCAACAAAAAGCTCCTTGAGCTGCTTTATGGCGTGCGGATCAAGTCCGACCATGGGTTCGTCAAAAATCACAACGGACGGCTTATGCACAAGGGCGCAGCAGATTGAAAGCTTTTGCTGCATACCTTTTGAAAGCTCCTTTCCGAGCTTGTCCTTTTTGTCAAGCAGCTCAAAGCGCTCAAGGAGCCTGTCCGCAGTTCCATCGTCCTCAATTTTGTATGAGCGCAGCATAAATTCAAGGTGCTCGCGGACGGTGAGCAGGTCATAAACCGCCGGCATTTCCGGAATGTAGCCGAGGATTTTTTTTGCCTCAAGGCTTTTGTTCGGAAAGCCGCCGAGGGTAATTTCGCCCTCAAAGCGCAGCAGACCGCAGATGCACTTGATTATTGTTGACTTTCCGGCGCCGTTGGGGCCGAGCAAAACGGCAATTTCGCCGTCCGCGATGTCAAAGCTGACGGCGTTGTTTGCAATAAATTTTCCGTATTTTTTTGTAACGTTTTTTACACACAGCATAGGTTAATCTCCGTTAAATCAGTTTTTCAAGTCCGGCGGCGTCATATTCTTCGCCGTTCCTTTTCTTTTCAAGCTGCTTTGAAAGCAGAGCAAAGCGCTCCTTTGTAATGGGATAGAAAATAATTCCGACAAGAGCAACAACAAGGAAAAGCGCCGGAATGACCGTTGCAATGTTTTCAATCGCGGCCTTTGCCGAATCCGGCTGAACAGAAAGCTCTCCGTCATATTTTCCGAAATTCAGCACCTGACCCACAATCCACATTCCGATTGCCGCGCCGAACTTCTGGAAAAACTGCGGAAACGCGGTTATCATGCTTTCGCGGCGTTTTCCGTTGATGAATTCATCAACCTCAACAAGGTCATACGCCATTGAGTAAAAAATTGTCCAGAAGCAGGCAAGACCGAGAGCCACGGTGAAAACGGAAGCGATGAGCATCGGAGTGTTGTTGATTCCGATGAGCTTGATGATGATAAGCCCTGCAAGCATGATTGAGAAAAAGACGATTCCGGTTTTTCTTCTGTCGGTTTTTTCCGCAAGCTTCGTAACAATCGGAATCATAAGTCCCATTGAAGCTACAAGCGTGATGATAACTATAACCATTCCGCTGTCGTCCATCCCGAGCCTTGCCTGAACAAGATAGGCAAAGTTTGCCTGAATCATTGACGAGGAGATGAGGAAAAAGAAAACGAACAGCACAAACCAGCGGAAGGGCTTCATTTTAAGAATCTGAAGATATTCCGAAATCTTGACCTTTTCTTCCTTTTCCGCCGTATCAGAGGCCTTTTTAAGCTCGATTCCGCGAAGGCTCAAAGACGCAACAACGGCGGAAACGACAGCAAGAACGGCAAGAACGGCCGCCGTTGAAAGCCAGCCGAACGAGGCGCTCACTCCCATACCGATAATCAGACCCGGCAAAGCGGCAGGAACGGCGTTTCCGATAAGAATTGCAACAGTGTTGAAAAGCGAGCTTTTTCCGCGGATATCGGTGCGCTCGTCATAATCCTCGGTAATTTCCGCAACGACCGCGTAATACGGAATTGTATAAACCGTATATGCAAGCCAGAAGCACATTGTCATTGCGGTATAGAAAATGAACTTGAAGCCGTCGCCTGCGTCACCCAGAGGAATGAACGCCGCAACAAAGGTGATTCCCATCGGGAAAGCGGCGCGCAGCATGAACTTGCGCTTGTCCGCGCCCTTTTTATCGGCAAAATGGCCGATAATCGGGTCGGTAACAGCGTCCCATATGACCGAGATGAGGCTGACCGTTGAGGCAAGCGCCGGATTCATGTGCGCAACGTCGGTCAGGAAAAGGAGATAATAGGTGTAATACATATTGTAAAGTATCGACTCGGCGGCGATTCCTCCGCAATAGCCGAACTTTTTGCATTTTGTCAGCTGACTTTTGTGCATTGAAAAATCTCCCTTCTGCGTTTTTGCTCTTTTTTATGCGTATGTTTTAAGCTTTTCAATCAGCCGCTCCAGAAACGAAGCGCCGTCCTTTTTTGCTGAGTCTTTTTCGCTGAGGTCAACAACCGGCGAGGGGTCAAAGCGGTAGGGTTCAAGCTCCGGAAGAACAGGTAAGTCAACCGGATTTTCATCGGAAAGCTCGCCCGAAAGGGAAGCGGAATAATAGTTTTCGTTATAGGCGTAGTCAACAACGTAAAGCTTGATGTTTTTAAGCTTTTCAAGCTTTCTGCCGCTTGTTTCGCTGAGATTCAGGGTGCAGGTATAGGTTCCGTTTTCGGGTTCAATACCCTTGAAGGAGACCTTGCCGAGCGACCTGTCGTTTTCGTCAAGCACCTTGAAGCCCATAACATAGCGGTTATCTTTTATCTTTACGGTGAGAATTGCCTCGCCGTTTTCAATTCTGTAATTACATTCTTCAACTGTGGGTTTATCGTTATCAACAACAAACGGGAAAGAAACAGTGACCCTTTTGCTCTTGTAATTTGCAGGCGTTGTGGAAACCTTGTAAACATAGCTTTGTCCGTCAACAAGACCGCTCTTTCCGCCCCAGAGGAGACCCGTTTCCGGCTTTGACGGATTGTTCGTCTTGCGCGCATATTCAACGAGCGATGAGCCGCAGTAGCGGAAAACTCCGCTTTGGGTGAAAAGGTTATAGTCCATTCTCTTTCCGTTTCGGATAAGTCCCACGCTTACGGTGACGTACGGCTTTT
>JAEDEQ010000096.1 GCA_016293225.1 Clostridiaceae bacterium | reverse complement strand
CAGGAAAAGCTGTATGAAAGAGTCATTAAGATGAACGAAAAGGGCGAAAAGATCGTTCTTAAAACGTGGAGCCGCAGCTCCACAATCTTCCCCGATTTCGTCGGCCACACCTTTGCGGTTCATGACGGACGCAAGCACGTTCCCGTTTATGTTACCGAGGATATGGTTGGCCACAAGCTCGGTGAGTTCGCCCCCACAAGAACCTTCAGAGGCCACGCCGGTTCAAAAACCTCAAACAACGGTAAATAATCAGTCGAAAGGAGTGTATTACAATGCAAGCAACAGCAAAAGTAACTTTTGTGCGTATTGCGCCGCGTAAGGTCAAGATTGTTCTCGACCTTATCCGTAACCAGCCTGCTGACAAGGCAATGGCAATTCTTAAATACACGCCCAAGGCTGCGTGTGAGATTGTTTCAAAGCTTTTGAAGTCCGCAATGGCTAATGCGGAAAACAAGGATATGGACACTTCAAGACTCTACGTTGCAGAATGCTATGTGGGTCAGGGTCCGACACTTAAAAGAATCAGACCGAGAGCTCAGGGTCGTGCATACAGAATCAACAAGAAGACGTCGCACATCACCCTTGTTCTCAAGGAAGCAGAATAAGTGAGGAGGAGGTAATACAATGGGTCAGAAAGTTAATCCTAACGGCTTGAGAGTCGGCGTTATTAAGGACTGGGAATCTCGTTGGTATGCTAAGAAGCAGGACTTCGGCGATACACTCGTTGAAGACTATGAGCTTCGTGAATATCTCCTTAAAACACTTGCTCCCGCCGGAGTTCCCAAGGTTGAAATTGAGCGCAGCGCAAGCCGCGTAAGAATCAACATTCACGTTGCAAAGCCCGGCATGGTTATCGGCCGCGGCGGCGCAGAAATTGAAAAGCTCAAGGCTACTCTTGAGAAGAAGCTCGGAAAGAGCGTTTCCCTCAACATCGTTGAGATTAAAAACCCGGACGTCAACGCTCAGCTCGTTGCCGAAAACATTGCTGCTCAGCTCGAAAGAAGAATTTCCTTCCGCCGCGCTCTTAAGCAGGCAATCGGCAGAGCCATGAAGCTCGGCGCAAAGGGTATTAAATGTCAGGCTTCGGGTCGTCTCGGCGGCGCCGAAATTGCAAGAAGCGAAACCTACAAGGAGGGAACAATTCCCCTTCAGACGATTCGTGCAGACATCGACTACGGTTTTGCTGAAGCAAAAACAACCTACGGACGCATCGGCGTAAAAGTATGGATCTACAGCGGTGAGGTTCTTCAGGTTTCCAACAACGAAGACCGCCGCCGTCCGGAACGCCGCCGTCCCAGACAGCGCAAGGAAGGAGGAGCAAGATAATGTTAATGCCTAAACGTGTTAAACGCCGTAAGGTTCAGCGCGGCCGTCTTAAGGGCGCAGCCCACAAGGGCAATCAGGTTACTTACGGTGATTACGGTCTTGTTGCTCTTGAACCCGCATGGATCACTTCAAGACAGATCGAAGCAGCCCGTATCGCAATGACCCGTTACATTAAGCGTGGCGGTCAGGTATGGATCAAGATCTTCCCCGATAAGCCCATCACTCAGAAGCCCGCCGAGACCCGAATGGGTTCAGGTAAAGGCTCGCCCGAATACTGGGTTGCAGTTGTTAAGCCCGGCAGAGTTATGTTTGAAATTGCAGGCGTTGACGAAGCCCTTGCCCGTGAGGCTATGCGTCTTGCGGCAAACAAGCTTCCCATCAAGTGCAAGTTTGCAGTGAAGGCTGAACAGGAAAAGGATGGTGAACAGTAATGAAAGCAAGTGAAATCAGAAAACTGTCCGCCGCTGAGATGGACGCAAAGCTCGCAGAGCTCAAGAAGGAGCTTTTCAATCTTCGCTTCCAGCAGGCTGTTAATCAGCTCGACAACCCGATGAGAATCAGCGCAGTTAAGAAGGATATCGCAAGAATTAAGACTGTTCAGCGCGATATCGAGCTTCACGGCGCAAATTCTTGAGGAAAGGGAGGTTAAAGACAAATGGAAAGAAACCTTCGTAAAACACAGGTTGGAATCGTAACCAGCAACAAGATGAGCAAGACGGTTGTTGTTACGATCAAGGACAAGGTCAGACACCCGCTCTACAAGAAAATCGTTAACCGCACCGTTAAGGTCAAGGCTCACGACGAAAACGAAATCTGCTCGGTTGGTGACCGCGTACTTGTGATGGAGACCCGCCCGATGTCGAAAGACAAGAGATGGCGTGTAGTTGAAATTATTGAAAAAGCCAAATAATTGGTGCAGCTTAAAGGAGGCCAAACACAATGATCCAACAGCAAACTTATCTTAAGGTTGCCGATAATACCGGAGCTAAGGAGCTTATGTGCATCCGTGTTCTGGGCGGAACCGGCAGAAGATATGCTAACATCGGAGACGTCATTGTTGCTTCTGTTAAGAAGGCAGCACCCGGTGGCGTCGTAAAAAAAGGCGACGTTGTTAAGGCAGTTGTTGTCCGCACTGCAACAGGCGTTCGCCGCGATGACGGAACCTACATTCGCTTTGACGAGAATGCAGCCGTTATCATTAAGGAAGACAAGAATCCCAAGGGTACCCGTATCTTTGGACCGGTTGCAAGAGAGCTTCGTGAAAAGGATTATCTCAAAATCCTCTCCCTCGCTCCGGAAGTTCTTTAAGGAGGTGTCACGATGAGTAAGGTACACGTTAAAACAGGCGACCAGGTTGTTGTCATCAACGGCAAAGATCGTGGCGCCAGGGGCAAGGTTCTTCAGGTCAGCCCCAAGGAGGGCAAGGTCATCGTTGAGGGCATCAACGTTGTTTCAAAGCACGTTAAGCCCCGCAAGATGGGTGAACCCGGCGGAATTATCAAGGCCGAAAGCGCTCTTTACGCTTCAAAGGTTCAGCTTATCTGCCCGAAATGCGGCCGTCCCACAAGAGTCGGTCACGTTGTTGTTGAGGAAAAGGGCAAGACCAAGAAAATGCGCGTATGCAAAAAAGACGGCTGCGGCGCGAAGTTTGAATAAGGGAGGAACATGACATGGCAAGATTAAAAGAAGCCTACGTTAATGAGGTTGCACCTGCTCTCATGAAGAAGTTCGGCTATAAAAGCGTTATGCAAATCCCGAAGATCGACAAGGTAGTTGTTAACGTTGCCTGCGGCGAAGCAAGAGATAACTCAAAGGTTCTCGACGCTGTTGTTTCGGATCTGAGACAGATCACCGGTCAGCAGCCCGTTCTCTGCAAGGCTAAGAAGTCGGTTGCAAACTTCAAGCTCCGTGAGGGTATGATAATCGGCGCAAAGGTTACTCTGCGCGGCGACAAGATGTATGAATTTATTGACAGATTCTTCAACCTTGCGCTTCCCAGAGTCCGCGACTTCAGGGGAATCAACCCCAACGCTTTCGACGGCAGAGGCAACTACACGGTCGGCATCAAGGAACAGCTTATTTTCCCTGAGATCGACTATGATAAGATCGACAAGGTCCGCGGAATGGACATCTGTTTCGTAACGACCGCTAACACCGACGAAGAAGCAAGAGAGCTGCTCACTCTTATGGGTGCTCCTTTCGAAAGACAATAAGGAGGAGGAATAACTTATGGCAAAGACTTCAATGAAAGTAAAGCAAAAAAGACCCGCTAAGTATTCCACAAGGCAGTATAACCGCTGCAAGATCTGCGGCAGACCTCACGCCTATCTTCGTAAGTACGGAGTATGCCGCATCTGCTTCAGAGAACTTGCCCACGCAGGCCAGATCCCCGGCGTGAAGAAGGCAAGCTGGTAAGTAATTGTCAAGGAGGTAAAGGAATAATGCAAGTAACAGACGCAATCGCTGATATGCTTACGAGAATCCGTAACGCAAGCGCAGCTAAACACGATTCAGTTAAAATTCCTGCATCCAACACCAAGAAGGCAATTGCTCAGATTCTTGTGGATGAAGGATACATCAAGAGCTTCACCGTTGAAGAGGACGGTAAGCAGGGAATTATGGAAGTTCAGCTCAAATACGGCCCCGGAAAGAGCCGCACCATCACCGGTCTGAGAAGAGTTTCAAAGCCCGGTCTGAGAATTTATACGAGCTGTGAGGATATGCCCAAGGTTATGAAAGGTCTCGGCATTGCCATCCTTTCAACCTCAAAGGGCATCATGACCGACAAGGAAGCCCGCAAAGCCAACGTTGGCGGCGAGGTCCTTGCATTCATCTGGTAAGGGGGTGCTGAAATGTCACGTATTGGAAGAAAGCCTATTGCTGTTCCCGCAGGAGTAGACGTTACGATTGACGGCAGCACCGTTACCGTCAAGGGCGCAAAGGGTACTCTTACCCACACCGTCCACGAAAATATGTCTGTCACAAAGGAAGGCAACGAGATCATCGTTACCCGTCCCAATGATGACAAGGAATACAGATCACTTCACGGTCTTACCCGCACAATCATTGCTAACATGGTTGAGGGCGTTTCAAACGGCTTCAAAAAGGAGCTTGAAATCAACGGTATCGGTTACCGTGCGGAAAAGAAGGGCACCGACCTTGTTATGAAGATCGGTTATTCTCACGATGTTATCATGCCCGAAAAGGACGGAATCACCGTTGAAGTTCCCGCTCCGAACAAGATTATTATCCACGGCGCCGACAAGCAGAAGGTTGGTCAGTTCGCCGCCGAAGTCCGCGAAAAGCGTCCGCCGGAGCCTTATAAGGGCAAGGGAATCAAATATGCCAGCGAGCATATCCGCCGCAAAGAAGGTAAAGCCGGTAAGGGTAAATAAGATTGGTAAAGGAGTGAAATTTCTATGGTCAGCAAAAAAGACAGCAATAAAGCAAGACTTAAAAGACGCAAAAGAGTACGCGCTAAGATCAGCGGTACTGCGGCTTGTCCGCGTCTGAGCGTTTACCGTTCACTCAACCACATCTATGCACAGCTTGTTGACGACGCGAACGGAGTTACCCTCGCTGCGGCAGCAACGGTGGAAAAGGAATTTGAGTACGGCGGAAACAAAGAAGCAGCAACCAAGGTTGGCGAGCTTCTTGCAAAGCGTGCCGCTGAAAAAGGCATTACCGAATGTGTCTTTGACAGAGGCGGCTATGTATACCACGGTCGTGTTCAGGCACTCGCAGACGGCGCCCGTGCCGGCGGCCTGAAGTTCTAAGCAAGGAGGATATTGATTTATGAATAAGATTGATGCATCGGCTTATGAACTTACAGAGCGCGTTGTTGCCATCAACCGTGTTTCCAAAACCGTTAAGGGCGGCCGCATTTTCAAGTTTGCAGCTCTTGTGGTTGTCGGTGACGGAAACGGAACTATTGGCTTCGGTCTCGGAAAATCGGGCGAAGTTCCCGACGCTATCCGTAAGGGTATCGAGGACGCGAAAAAGAATCTCATGAAGGTCGCTCTCAAGGGCTCGACCATTCCCCACGAGATCATCGGTAAGTTCGGCGCAGGCGTTGTTCTTCTCAAGCCTGCCGCACCCGGTACCGGCGTTATCGCCGGCGGTCCCGTCCGTGCTGTTGTTGAAACAGTCGG
>JAEDEQ010000017.1 GCA_016293225.1 Clostridiaceae bacterium | reverse complement strand
ATTCATCTGCTGCCCTTGTCGTAGGGAATACCCTCCGCTTTCGGCGCTCTTGATTTCTTTGACGTCAGGGCAAGAACAAGCAGGGAAATGATATACGGCATCATGTTGTATATCGCGCTCGGAAGATTGAGAGCCGCAAGTATGTCAATGCCGGAATAGACGTTTGAAAGCGCACGGAAAAGACCGAAAAGCAAGCCTGCAAGGGCAATTCTTGTCGGTTTCCACTGACCGAAAATCATAACCGCAAGGGCAAGGAAGCCGAAGCCGGCAACGCCGTATTCAAACTTCCATTCGCTGACGCCGCAGGTGACGTAGATAATACCGCCGAGTCCGCCGAGCGCGCCGGAAATGAGAACACCGGCATAGCGCATTTTGTAAACGTTGATGCCGACGCTGTCCGCCGCCTGGGGATGCTCGCCGCAGGCCATGAGACGCAGTCCGAAACGGGTCTTGTAAAGCGTGATATACGAGCAGACGAGCAAAACGGCGGCAATGAGCATGAACCAGTTAAACTCAAAGCCCCTGATGTTCACAATGAACGCCTGCTTCGGCTTGATATACTCAACAACGGAGGAAACGTTGTCCGGGTTCGCTGCGGTGTTGATTGCCTTAACAATGACCGTTGCGGCGGCTGTTCCGAGAATGTTGAGCGCCGTTCCGATGATTGTCTGATCCGCCTTGAAGCTGACGCAGGCAACGGCAAGCAGAGCCGAATACAAAACGCCGGCAAGGACGGAGACAAGGATAACCAGCAGAATGATAACGATTGCCGGGGCGGCAGGGTAGGCAGAGGCAAGGAAACGCATTGTCAGCGTTCCGCCGAGCGCGCCCATAACCATTATGCCCTCAAGGCCGAGGTTGATAACGCCCGAATGCTCCGAAAAGCAGCCGCCGAGCGCAACAAGAATGAGAACCGAGGCGTAAAGCAGGGTGTATTGAATGAGAAGCAACATTATTTTACGCCTCCTTTTGCTTCAGCGCTCTGAGCTTTGAGCGCGTCTTTTTCTTCCTTTTTTGCAAGGTATTTGCTTAGTGCGTACTTCATGAAGAAAACAAAGCCGCAAAGATAAATGATGATTGCGGAAATGAGATCGGAAATCTGCGAGGAGTAAAGCGTTTTGTCAACATATGCGCCGCCGACGGTGATGTGCTGAATGAAGTATGAGGAAAGGATGGAGCCTATTGGATTGAGTCCGCCGAGGAACGCCGCCGCAATTCCGTTGAAGCCCATTGCAGGAACGGAGGACGTGCTGCAGTTCCATTGCTCATATCCGGTGAGATAGAGGAACGAGGCGCCGACAGCGGCAAACGCTCCGCCGATTGCAAGCGTAATTATTATGTTGCGCTTTTCGTTCATTCCGCAGTATTTTGCGGCGTTTTTGTTAAAGCCCGTGGCTTTAAGCTCATAGCCGAACTTTGTTTTTTCAAGAAGTACCCAAACAAGAACCGAAAAGATTATTGCAAGGGGAACTGCAATGGTAACATAGCTGTTGTTTGAAAAAAGTTTGTCGAGCCCGAGAGAGGGGATAAGCGCTTTGGGATTGCTGTACTTGAAAACGACAGTGTAAGGGCTCGTCTCCTCTTTAACTTTTGTCAGAAGCATATTAATCGAGTAAAGCGAGATCCAGTTGAGCATAATTCCGCTGATGACCTCGTTAACGTTGCAGTACGCCTTGAGCAGACCGCCGAGCGCTCCGGAAAGCGCGCCGCCGAGCGCCGCAAGAAGAATGCACGCCCACCACGGAAGACTCCACGCAATCGCCGCGTAAAGCGAAAGTCCGATTCCTATAGCATACTGACCGGCGGCACCGATGTTGAAAAGGCCGACCTTGTAGCAGAACAGAATTGAAAGCGAGCACATTATGAGCGGCGCGGTTTTAACAAGCGTGTTGCCGAAATACTGAAGCCTGACCTTCGGGTTGGGATAGTTGAAAAAGTTTCTGATGATATCGCCGACTGCCTTTGCCGCTCCGTCGGGATTGATGAACAAAAGCACAATGTAGCCGATTAAAAGTCCGAGCAAAATGCAAAGGAGCGAGGAAAGCACGGACTGAACGGCGTTGTTTTTAAAAAGAGAGCGAAGCTTTTTTTTCATCAGTCGTTTCCTCCTTTCCTTTTTGCTCCGGCCATGTAAAGACCAAGCTCCTGCGCAGAGGTTGTTTTGGGGTCAAGCTCGCCGACTATCTCACCCTCATACATAACAAGAATTCTGTCCGGAACGCTCAGAACCTCGTCAAGCTCAAGCGAAACGAGCAGAACGCCCTTTCCCTCGTCGCGGCAGGAGACAAGCTGCTTGTGGATATATTCAATCGCGCCGACGTCAAGCCCCCTTGTGGGCTGAACGGCAACAAGCAGCTCGGGCTTGCGGTCAATTTCGCGCGCGACGATGGCTTTCTGCTGGTTTCCGCCGGACATACTCCTTGCAACGGTTGCGCTGCCCTGACCCGAACGGACGTCATATTGTTCAATGAGCCTGTCCGAGTAAGCGCGGATATTCTTCTTGCGTAAAAAGCCGAATTTGTTTGTAAACTGCGGCTCAAAGTACCGCTCAAGAATCATGTTGTTCTCAAGCGAGTAATCAAGAACAAGACCGTGCTTGTGCCTGTCCTCGGGGATATGGGAAAGACCTGCAAGACTGCGCTTTCTTATCGGGGCTTTTGTAATGTCCTTTCCGCAAAGGGTAACGGTTCCCTCCTTTATCGGCTCAAGCCCCGTAAGACCGTAAACAAACTCCGTCTGACCGTTTCCGTCAATACCGGCAAGGCAGACAATCTCGCCCGCGCGGACGGAAAAGGAAACGTTTTTAACGGCGTTGTTCTTGTGCAGCTTGCTTGCAACGCTGACGTTTTTAACGTCAAGGATAACGTCGCCGGGCTTTTTTTCCTCCTTGTGAACGGTGAAATCAACGTCCCGTCCGACCATCATTTTAGAAAGCTCTGCCTTTGAGGTATCCTTGATGTCAACCGTACCGACGCATTTACCCTTGCGCAGAACGGTGCAGCGGTCGGCAACCTCCATAATCTCGTTGAGCTTGTGGGAGATGAAAAGGATGCTCTTGCCCTCCTTTGCAAGGTTCTTCATAATCTGCATAAGCTCCTCAATCTCCTGCGGAGTGAGCACCGCCGTCGGCTCGTCAAAGATGAGAATTTCGTTTTCGCGGTAAAGCATCTTGAGTATCTCCGTCCTCTGCTGCATACCGACGCTGATGTCCTCAATGAGGGCGTCAAGATCGACCGAAAGACCGTATTTTTTTGAAAGCTCAAGCACCTTTTTCCTCGCCTTGCTTTTTTGGAGGAAGCCGAGCCTGCTCGGCTCAATGCCGAGAATGATGTTGTCCAGAACGGAAAAGCATTCAACAAGCTTAAAGTGCTGGTGAACCATTCCGATTCCGAGGGCGGTTGCGTCGTTCGGATTCTTGATCCGGACGGGCTTCCCGTCCTTGCGGATTTCGCCCTCCTCGGCCTGGTAAAGACCGAAAAGGACAGACATGAGGGTTGACTTTCCGGCTCCGTTTTCTCCGAGCAGGGCGTGAATTTCGCCCTTTCTGAGCCGGAGCGTAATGTTGTCGTTTGCAATGATTCCGGGAAAGCGCTTTGTTATCCCCAGCATCTCAATCGCATATTTTTCTTCCATTGCTTCATCTCCTGTTCCGGGCAGACCGCCCGGCTTCGTCATGAGGGTAAAATACCTGCCGCTTTTCGTTTTCTTATGCAATACTGTTTTTTGTGTCACATAAGAAAGCGGAAAGCGAAAAAACCGAAAAGCGGGAGTGTCTGTTTTAGACACTCCCACAGTAAGTTTAGTATTAAGCTTACAATCTTTATTTAATCTGATCCTGTTCGGTAATTTTAACGTTGGTAACGGCCGGCATCTTGGTGATGTCGTTTGAAACCTTAATTTTTCCGTCGAACATATCCTTAACAAGCTTTGCGTAATCGTCCTTGGTGAACTTTCCGTCGGCAAACTGAGTGGACTTAACGGGAATCTGAACATAGTTTGCTTCAACGTCATCGCCGGAAACAAGGCCGAGGGTTTCAATCTTTCCTGCGTAATCAGCCCACTTGCCGTCAATGATAACAGCCTTGAGGGTGTCGTATGTTGCCGGATAAAGACCCTTCATTGCGGAGGTTACGGTGATGCCTTCGCCGTATTTTCCGTCGATGATGGCAGCCTGGTCAACGTCAACGCCGATAACCTTTCCGCCGGCTTTCTTGGCAGCCTCTGCCGCAGAGGTGTAGATTCCGCCGCCGCAGGCAAAGACAACTTCCGTGCCGCTCTTGTACCAGGTATCCATAACTGCGGTAATGTCGGGATCGCCTGCGAATACTCCGCCGTAAACATAGTTGAGCGAAACATTCTTGTCAAGCTCCTTTGCGGCCGCGTCAACGCCCTGAACAAAGCCGTAGCCGTAACGGACAACCGCCGGAACAGCCATTCCGCCGAGGAAGCCGAGCTTTTCGTAGCCGAGCTTAACGGCGGCATAGCCTGCCATGTAGCCGCAAAGCTCTTCCTGATAAATTGCGCAGTAAACATTGCTGATGTCAGCATAATCCTCAAGCTTGTATTCGTCGGGATTGTAGCTGTATTTTTCGCCCTTTGCGGCAACGGCGGTTTCAAGGATATCGCCCTTGCCTACGTCGAGAGCAATGAACTTAACGTCCGGATACTTGGGAGCGGCCTCAAAGATAGCACCGCCGAATGCATAGCCGGGCATGACGATAACGTTGTAGTCTTCCGAAACAGCCTTGTCAATCATTGCAACGCGGTCAGCGGTCGAGTCGCCTGCGGGCTTGAAATAGCTGAAGCCGATCTTGTTCTCTTCGCAGAAGGCCTTGCAGGCTTCATAGGTGGTCTGGTTGAACGATTCGTCGGTAATGTCGCCGTAGTCGGTGATCATTGCAACCTTGTAGCTTGTGTTTTCGGCGGGCGCGGAGCTGTCGCCGGGAGCGGTCGTCTGGTCGCCGCCGTTCTTGTTGCAGGCAACAAGAGCAAAGACCATAAGGGCTGCGAGTAAAACTGCAAGAAGTTTTTTCATGGTGAGTTTCCTCCTCTAAATTAATCGGACTTGAATTTTTGAACAAATCTTGATTTTTGTTCGACCGATCGCTTTCATTATACCATAATCTTACAAAAATTCAACAGGAATTTATTAAGTCAACAAAATTGTTATTTCTTCCGTGCCTCAACTCAGGCGTCCTTTTCCGTCCGGTCTTTAAGGTTCTGCGGCGAAAAGCCGAACGGCAGAATTTCTTCAAGAGTAAAGGTCTTGAACTCTCCGCCGTTTTTGCCCAGAATGACCTTGAATGTACTCATATCGCAAAATTCCGCCATAACCTGGCGGCAAACGCCGCACGGGGCAAAGTAGTCTTTGAAGTCGAGCTCATATCCGCCGACGACTGCGATGGCGGAAAACTCCCGTTCACCCTCGCTGACCGCCTTGAAAAAAGCCGTCCTTTCGGCGCAGTTTGTCGGGGAATACGCCGCGTTTTCAATGTTGCAGCCGAGAAAGACTTTTCCGTTTTTGCAAAGGAGAGCCGCTCCGACTGTGTGGTGTGAATAGGGGGCATAAGCGTTTTTTGCCGCCTTTTTTGCAAGTTCAATAAGCTCAGGCTCGGTCATATTCCACCTCGTAAAATATCGTTTTTGAAGCTTGTTCCGGCAAGGTTGTTTTGAACGCCGAAAATGTCCGCAATTGTTTTTCCGATGTCGGCGTAGGTTGACCGTACGCCGAGATTGACCGGTCTGACCTTTTTTCCGAGGACGAGCAGGGGAATATATTCCCTTGAATGGTCGGTGCTCGGCGTAAGGGGATCGCAGCCGTGGTCTGCGGTGATGATTAAAACATCGTCATCATGAAGGCTCGGCAAAAACTCACCGAGCCAGGAGTCAAACTCCGTGAGCGCGTTTGCGTAGCCTGCAGCGTCGTTTCTGTGGCCGAAAACCATGTCAAAATCAACAAGGTTCGTGAAGCAAAGACCGTGGAAATCCGTCTTGGAAAATTCAAGCGTTTTTTTCATTCCTTCCGCATTGGAAACGGTCGGGTTAGCCTTTTTGAGTCCTTTTCCGGCAAAGATGTCGTAGATTTTTCCTATCGGGATAACGTCAAGACCGCTTTTTGAAAGGCAGTCGAGGAGCGTATCCTTCGGCGGCGCAAGGGAAAAGTCGTGCCGCCTTGCCGTGCGTCTGAACGGATATTCGCCCTCAAACGGTCTTGCAATAACTCTTCCGACTGCGTATTCACCCTTGAGCAGAGAGCGCGCAATGCGGCAGTATTCGTAAAGCTGTTCGGTCGCAACAACGCTTTCGTGCGCCGCAATCTGGAAAACGCTGTCGGCGGAGGTGTAAACAATCAGCGCGCCTGTTTTAAGGTGTTCTTCGCCGTAGTCTTTGATAACCTTTGTTCCCGAGTAAGGCTTGTTGCAAAGAACCTTACGCCCGGTGAGAGCTGAAAACTCGTCAAGAAGCTTTTGCGGAAAGCCGTTCGGAAAGGTCGGCATCGCTTTTTCGGAGATAAGACCGCAGATTTCCCAGTGACCGGTTGTGGTGTCCTTGCCCTTTGAGCGTTCGGCGCATTTTCCGTATGCGCCAACGGGGTTTTCGGCCGCCTTTTCAAAGTCAACTCCGTCAATGTTAAAAAGACCGCAATTTTTAAGGTTCGGAACGCTGAAGCCGGGTTGCTTGCAGCAGGCTCTTATTGTGTTGCTGCCCTCGTCGCCGTAGTCCGCCGCGTCCGGAAGCTCGCCGATTCCGACGCTGTCAAGAACAATGAGAAAAACACGGTTGATGTTCATGTATGACCCTTCCTTTCGCAAAATCAGGCTTCGTCAATTTTTACCGCTGTTTCAAGCGCAAGTCGCATCATGTCGGTAAAGGTGTTCTGCCTTTCCTCGGCCGTGCAGCCCTCGCCCGTGAACGGGAGGTCGGAGACGGTGCAGATTGCAAGCGCTCTTTTTCCCAGGTGCATTGCCGTAAGGTAAAGCCCGGCGGCCTCCATTTCAACGGCGAGCGAGCCTGCCTTTGCCCATTTTTGTAAGTTTTCGCTGTCGGCGTCATAGAAGGTGTCCGAGGAATAAAGGTTTCCGACCTTGAGGTTGACGCCGAGTTCCTTTGCGGTTTGGGCGGCGGCGCAAAGCAGCTCAAACGAGCAGGTGGGAGCAATTGTTCCCGTAACGCCGTACTGCTTTCCGAAGTTCGAGTTTGTGTTTGCGCCGATGCCTGCAACAATGTCGCGCAATTTCACACCCTCGCCGATACCGCCTGCCGAGCCGATACGGATAATGTTTTCAACGCCGAAAAAGCTGAAAAGCTCAAACGAGTAGATTCCGATTGAGGGAATGCCCATTCCGCTTGCCATTACGGACACCTTGTGTCCCTTGTAAAAGCCCGTGTAGCCCTGAACGCCGCGGACGTTGTTGACAAGGACAGCGGAATCAAGAAAGGTTTCGGCAATCTTTTTTGCTCTGAGCGGATCGCCGGGCATGAGGACGGTTTTTGCAAAACCGAGGTCGCCTTTTAAATTAATATGCGGTGTGTCTTTCATAGCTTTTTCCTCCAATCAATAGCCGTGAGCTTCTTCGTTTTTAACAATTTTAACAATCCTGCTTGTTCCGAGCCTTGACGCGCCGAGCGCGAGCATATCCTCCGCGTCCTTGAGGCTTGCGATTCCTCCGGCGGCCTTGATTTTAAGATGCGATTTGACGTGGGAGGCAAAAAGGGCAATGTCCTCTCTTGTTGCACCGCCGGTTGAAAAGCCGGTTGAGGTCTTGATGAAGTCCGCGCCGGAGTCGGAGACTATCTCGCACATTTTGATTTTTTCTTCCTCGGTGAGCAGGCAGGTTTCAATAATGACCTTGAGAAGCTTTCCGCCGCAGCTTTTTTTGACTTCCTTAATCTCGTTGAGAACATAGTCGTAATCCTTGTCCTTGAGAGCGCCGATGTTGATGACCATGTCAATTTCATCCGCACCGTCTTTCACTGCTTCGGAAGCCTCAAAGCATTTGACAGCGGTTGTGTTGTAGCCGTTCGGAAAACCGATTACGGTGCAGATTTTGATTTTGTCGCCGACGTATTCCTTTGCCCTTTTAACAAATGAGGGCGGCAGGCAAACGCTTGCGCAGCCGTATTTTATTCCGTCGTCGCAAAGGGTTTTGATGTCGGCCAGGGTTGAAGCCTGACCGAGCACGGTATGATCCACCTTTGAAAGAATGTCCGAAAGCTCCATTGCAATTCTCCTTTTGTTATAATATTTGTCTCACGGCTTAATTTTATCACGAAGGAGAAAAGAGGTCAAGAACCAAAGCCGCTATATTTATCGAAGATTCTCCGCATTTCCTCAAGGCTCAGAACGTTGCCCTCGTCTGAAAAGTTTTCAACATTTTCAACATTGCCCGGCGCAAGCCTTTCTTTTGCCTTGTTTTCTTTTTCAGTATTTGATTTATCTTTATTTAATTTATCTTTATTTTGTTTATCTTTATTTAATTGTGCGCGTTTTTCAGTAGTCAGAATTTCAGTCTGCTCTTTTTCAGTATACAGATTTTCGCAAGACTGTTTTTTTGTCGGACGTTCAAAAATATCGTACTCATATTCAATTCTTCCGCTTTGAGTTTCGTTCGGTTTTTTCATTCTGATTTTCAGATAACCGAACCTTTTCAGCTCGCCGAGAGCCGCTCTTACCGCCGATTCATTTTCCTTGCAGATTGCGCAGATTCCTTTGATTGAAAAGTCCCAATCCTCGGGGAGCGAGAGCAAGAGCGCAAGCAGACCCTTGGCCTTAAGACTCATTTCGGTCTCTCTCAAAGGTCTGTTGCTCATCACCGTAAAATTCTTTGCTTTTCTGTCTCTTATAACTGCCGTTTTTTTCACCCTCTTAACGAATTGTTTAAGGAAAAAAATATCCCTCTGTTATAAGTGCTAAGACTGAAAAAAGTCGCATAATTTCTGCAACTTTTCCGGCTGTAAACGGCAAATTTAATAATTTTTGTCTGCTTCGGAATTAAAAATAATGCTCATTAAAATAATCGGCGGCTTTTACTTGAAAAAAATTTCCCGGTGGTGTATGATAATGTAACAAGCAAAGCCGCACGGCGAAACGGAGGACAACAATGGAAAGCTTTACAGTAACAAGAGATACAAAACTCAAAGATATACTCAGATCCCCGGCAGGGCACGATATCCTTGCAAAGGCGCTTTACGCCGCCGGTCTTGACCTTTCGGTCATTACAAAAACACCGCTCGGTTCTCTGAAAATTTCCGCGCTTCAAAAGCTTACTGCGGGAAAAATCGACGATAAATTCATCGACTCTCTTCTCGGTATCCTCAACAGCGAAAAGGACGCTCCGCTTGAGGACGACGCACCTATTGAACCGAAATGGTGGAAGGAAGCGGTCTTTTATCAGATTTATCCGCGCTCGTTCTGCGATTCAAACGGAGACGGCATCGGCGATCTTCAGGGCATCATCAGCAAGCTTGACTACCTTAAATCGCTCGGAATCAACGCAATCTGGTGCAGTCCCGTTTATGATTCGCCGAATGACGATAACGGCTATGATATCCGCGACTACCGCAAGATAATGAAAGAGTTCGGAACAATGGAGGATTTTGATGTTCTCCTTTCGGAAATACATAAGCGCGGCATGAGGCTCATAATGGATCTTGTCATTAACCACAGCTCCGATGAGCACGAGTGGTTCCAAAGCGCACTCAAGGACGAAAACTCGCCGTATAAGGACTACTACATCTGGCGTGACGGCGATGAAAACACACCGCCGAACAACTGGGATTCAATCTTCTCCGGCAGTGCATGGAATTATTATCCGGAAAAAAAGCAGTGGGCACTTCACCTTTTCAGCAAAAAGCAGATGGACTTCAACTGGGAAAACGAAAACCTGCGCCGCGACCTTTACGATATGATCAACTGGTGGCTTGAAAAGGGCGTTGACGGCTTCCGTCTTGATGTTATCAGCTTCATTTCCAAAACCCCCGGTCTGCCGGACGGTCAGGAGCTTATCGGTACGCTCATGGGCTTCAAGGGCGTTGAGCATTATTTCTACGGTCCGCGTCTGCATGAATACCTGCGCGAGATGAACGAGAACACTTTTTCAAAATATGACGCGTTCACCGTCGGCGAATGTCAGGGAACGGGAATTGAAATGAGCAAGCTTATGACCGGCGATTACCGCAAGGAGCTGAGCGTTGTTTTCTCCTTTGACCACATGGATAACCCCGGCAAAAAGCGTTTCCAAAAGTATACCTACGACCTGCGCCCGATGGCGAAGGAGCTTGTCAAGTGGCAGCTGAATTACGGTAACCACTGCTGGCCGGTTGTATTCTTTGAAAACCACGACTGGCCGCGCATGACATCAAAGGTTTGCCCGGACGGCTTTTACCGCGACGAGCTGAGCAAGCTGCTTTGCGTAATGCAGATGACCTTCAAGGGTACTCCGTTTGTCTATCAGGGTCAGGAAATCGGCATGAGCAACAGCGAATTTCGCATGATGGACGATTTCCGCGATGTTGAAAGCCTCAATCTTTTCAATGAACTGCGTGCAAAGGGCAAAACGCCGCACGAGGCCTACCGCACCGTCTGGGCAGGCAGCCGCGACCACGCAAGGACGCCCATGCAGTGGAACACGCAGGAGAACGCCGGCTTTACCACCGGAAAGCCGTGGATCGAGGTCAATCCGAACTATAAGGAAATCAACGTTGAAACCGAGGAAAAGAACGAAAACTCCGTCCTCAATTTCTTTAAAAAGATGATTGCCCTGCGCCATGAGCACCCGGCGTTTGTATACGGCGGCTTCACCCTTTATGATGAAAAATTCTCAGATGTCCTTTGCTTTTTCAGAACTCTTGAGGGTGACGGCGAATACTTTGTTGAGCTGAACCTTACGCCGAAAAGGGCAAAAAGGACGCCTGTTACAAAGGAATATACGCTCATTGCAACCAACGTCAATTCCGACAAAACTCAGACGCTGACTCCGTTTGAGGCGAATGTTTATAAAGTCAACTGACAATTTCTCCGTTTTTTTGATTGTTCATGAAAAATTACTTGACAAAATGTTTTGATGTCTATATAATGTTATTCGTTATTATGAGGTGAGTTATGATTATCACGCTTGAAAGCCTGATGAACGGCGGAATTGAAAAGCTTGACCTTGACCTTTCGTTCGATTTTTCAAAGGAAGAGTTTGACGGTGTGTTTCCATTCACAACGCCTGTCAGTCTCAAGGGCGAGATTACGAACAAAGCCGGCATCGTCCGGTTAAAGGCCGCCGCCTGCTTTGACCTTACCGCTCCCTGCGACCGCTGCGCGGCCGAATTCACAAAAAGCTTTTGTGTTCCGGTTGAGCATATCCTGGTTTCCGAGCTGAATGGGGAGGATAACGATGAGTTCATCGTTGTTTTGCCCGAGGGTCTTGATATCGAAAGGCTCACTTTAGAGGACATTTATCTTTATCTGCCGAGCAAGCTGCTTTGCCGGGACGACTGCAAGGGCGTTTGCCCCTCCTGCGGCGCCGACCTCAACCGGGGTCCGTGCGGCTGCAAAAAGGAAGTTGATCCCCGCCTTGAAGCGCTCCTTTCAATGCTTGGCGACTGACTTTGTTAATTTAATTATTTTGATAAGGAGGTGCTGGTCATGGCAGTACCAAAGAGAAGAGTATCAAAGGCAAGAAGAGACAAGAGACGCTCAAACGTTTGGAAGCTTGACGCTCCGACGCTTGTCAGATGCAAACAGTGCGGTGAATATACAGTACCGCATAAGGTATGCGGCAGCTGCGGTTATTATAAGGGCAAGCTCGTTGTTGCTAAAGATGAGGACTAAGCTTTTGAACTTATGAAGGGCAGAGAAGCAGCGTTTTGCTTCCTCTGCCTTTTTCTTTGATTGCTTGCAATCAAAGAAAAAATTATTATCTATTATCTCTTATCTATTATCTCTTATCTAAATTCATTAAACCACTGCGTGTTTTAATTGGTTTTGATTAAAATTTTGATTTTGTATGACGGTTTTCAGCAGATACAAAACAAACGGATAAGCATTGCCAGCCGCTTCAACAATAATTCTGTTTTTTTTGTGGAAATTGTTCCTGATTAAACCGCACCTTTTGCTCAGGCGGCAAACAAGATGTAATTTCTGCGTCAGATAATAGATAATAAATAATAGATAATAGATAATAGATATTTTCATCGGAGGAAAAAACAATGTCTGTTCTTGTCAGCGGAGTTTCAAAAAAGTCAATAGCCGACAAAAAAGGCATTAAGCCCGGCGACGTTCTGGTCTCCGTCAATTCCCATGAGATTAACGACGTTCTGGATTATCGCTTCTATATCAAGGAGGAAAAGCTCACCCTTGCCCTCGTTTCAAACGGAAAGGCAAAAAAGGTTCATCTTCGTAAAGATGAAGATGATGACCTCGGGCTTGAATTTGATTCCTATCTTATGGACAGGCAGCACCGCTGCACCAACCGCTGCATTTTCTGCTTTGTTGACCAGATGCCGCCCGGTATGCGCGAAACGCTCTACTTCAAGGACGACGATTCAAGAATGTCCTTCCTCTTCGGTAGCTATGTTACGCTCACGAACCTTACCGAGCATGACGTTTCGCGCCTTATTGAAATGCATATAAGCCCCGTCAATGTCTCCGTTCATACCATGAATCCCGAACTTCGCGTGAAGATGATGAAAAACAAGCACGCAGGCGAGTGCCTTTCAATCCTCAAACGCCTTGCCGATGCCGGAATCAAGCTCAACACCCAGCTTGTTCTCTGCCCGGGTATCAATGACGGAAAGGAGCTTGAGTATAGTCTCTCTGAGCTTGAAAAGCTGCTTCCCTCAATCCAGAGCATTGCCGCCGTACCCGTGGGTCTTACAAAGTTCCGCGAAAATCTTCCGGCTCTTCGCACTTATACGCCGCAAGAGGCGAGGGAGACTATTGAAATTGTTGATTCATTCGGGGAGAGATGTCTTGAAAAGTACGGCGTCCGCCTTGCTTTTTGCGCCGATGAATTTTATCTCACGGCGGGTATGCCGATACCCGGTGAGGAATACTATGAGGACTACCCTCAGCTTGAAAACGGCGTGGGTCTTTGGAGGAATCTTCTTGAGGAGTTTTCCTTTGCACTCACTGATAGCAGCTTTGAAAAGGACACCGAACGTCACGTTTCGATTGCAACGGGCGTTGCCGCTTACCCCTTGCTTGTGCGCTTGTGCAGGCTTGTAAGCGAAAAATATCCGCTTGTCAAGGCAGATGTTTTTCAGATTAAAAACGACTTTTTCGGTCACAGTGTAACCGTTGCAGGTCTTGTTACCGGAAAGGATCTCATCTCTCAGCTTAAAGCTAAGCCGCACGCAGAAACGCTTATCATTCCGTCCGTTATGCTAAGGAACGAGGGTGACGTTTTCCTTGACGATGTTTCGCTTGAGGACGTTGAAAAAGCGCTTTCGGTTTCCGTCCGCGTTACCGACGCAAACAGCGGCTTTGAGCTTCTTGAAAATATACTTGAATAATGAGGAGGAATTGCCATGTCACGACCCGTTGTTGCAATCGTCGGTCGCCCGAACACCGGAAAAAGCACGCTTTTCAACAAGCTTGTCGGTCAAAGGCTTTCCATTGTTGACGACACGCCCGGAGTTACGCGGGACAGAATTTTTGCCGATTGCGAATGGCTTTCGCGGCATTTTCTTCTGGTTGACACCGGCGGAATTGAGCCTTATTCAAACGATATAATCTTAAAGCAGATGCGTTTTCAGGCTCAGCTTGCGATTGAAAGCGCCGATGTTATCATTCTTGTCTGCGACGTACGCTCGGGCGTTGTCGGCGCGGACAGCGAGGTTGCCTCAATGCTTCAGCGCAGCGGAAAGCCGGTTGTCCTTTGCGTTAACAAATGCGACACAGTCGGCGAGCTTCCCGGCGATTTTTATGAGTTTTACAACCTCGGGCTCGGCGATCCGATTGCCGTTTCCGCCGTTCACGGACACGGAACGGGCGATTTGCTTGATGCTGTTATTGAATATCTTCCCGAATGCTTTGAAAAGGAGGAGGAAAACGTAATCAGCGTTGCGGTCATAGGTAAGCCCAATGTCGGAAAATCCTCCCTTGTCAACGCAATTTCGGGAGAGGAGCGCGCCATTGTTTCCGATATTGCCGGAACAACAAGGGACGCAACGGACACCTTTGTTTCCAATGAATACGGCGATTTTGTGCTTATCGACACCGCCGGAATGAGGCGCAAAAGCCGCATTGAGGATCAGCTTGAAAAGTACAGCGTAATCCGTGCAAAAATGGCGGTTGAGCGCGCCAATGTCTGCGTTATCATGATTGACGGCACCGAGGGCTTCACCGAGCAGGACTCAAAGGTTGCCGGTCTTGCGCATGAGATGGGAAAGGCGTGCATTGTTGCGGTCAACAAGTGGGATGCCGTTCAGAAGGACGGAAAAACCATGGACTCCTACCGCAAAAAGCTGATGAACGACTTTTCGTTCATGTCCTATGCGCCGATTATTTTCATCTCCGCCAAAACCGGTCAGCGCCTTGACAGACTTTTTGAGCTTATCAGGTTTGTTGACGAGCAGAACGCAATGCGCATTTCAACCGGAAAGCTCAACGATGTTCTTGCCGCGGCAACGGCGAGGGTTCAGCCGCCGACAGATAAGGGCAAGCGGCTCAAAATTTACTATATGACCCAGGCTTCAACAAGACCGCCGACATTCGTCTGCTTTGTCAACAAGGCGGAGCTGTTCCATTACAGCTATCAGCGCTACATTGAAAATCAGATTCGTGAGGTCTTCGGTCTTGAGGGTACGCCCGTAAGGTTAGTCATCAGGGAAAGGGACGGCAAGTAGGCGTTTCTCTTGACAAGCTCATTCTTCGGTGATACAATAACAAAAAACCAATAAAAACCAGCGTTTGCAGGGAAATACCGGTGAAAGTCCGGAGCAACCGCCATTGCCGTTATCAGCTTTTTGCTGTCAGTCGGAATGCCTGCTTTCGCGTGTATCAGACTGTTTTCACTTTTGGGCAAAGGGAAAGGTGACAGGTTGCAGGCTTGCTGCGCCCTTTTTCCGAGTGAGAAAAAGGGCTTTATTTTATGCTTCGAGGTGTTTTGTTTTGAAAAAAACCGTTTCGCTTTTGCTTTGTGTTCTTCTTGTTTTCGGCTCTTTGGGCGTTTCTGCCCTTGCCGTGAGCGAGCCGCGCTCCTTTCTGACCGATTCAAAAACGCCTGTTTCGGCAGGAAAGCTGAAGTTTTCAAAAAAGCTCGGCGCAGGCTTCGTGAACGCACCGACAACCCCGGTCGTTGTCGGGAACACCCTGATTGTTGCTGCCGGAAAAAAGCTTTTCAAGCTTGACGCACAGACCAGCGAGGAAATTAAAAGCGTAAGTCTTGAAGGCACTGTGGGCTTTGCCGTTGCAATGCCGCTTTATGCCGACGGAAAAATTTTTGTTCAGCTTGACGGCGGAAAGGTTCAGGCGTTCGATTATAAAACGATGAAGTCGCTCTGGCTTTATACCGACGGGCTCGGCGGTCAGGGGCTTTCGCCTCTTACCTATGACGGCGGCTTTGTGTATACCGGCTTCTGGGTCGGTGAAACGCAAAGCGCAAACTTTGTCTGCCTGAGCGCAAAGGACGAAGACCCGAAAAAGGAAAACGAAAGGAAAAAAGCACGCTGGAGCTTTAAAAGGAAGGGCGGCTTTTACATGGCCGGCGCGGCCGTAACGGAAAGGTTCATCCTTGTCGGCTGCGACGACGGAGAAAAGGAGAGCGGCGGAAATTCACTCATTCTTTCGCTGAACAAAGCGAACGGAAAGCTTGTTTCCTCCCTTAAAACAAAGGGCGATCTGCGCAGCTCGGTGACTTATGACGGTGAACAGGGGGCGTACTTTATCGCAAGCAAGGCAGGCTTTGTCTATCGCTTCAAAGCTGACGAAAAAAGCGGAAAGCTGTCCGCGCTTGCAAGCTATAAGGCAGGCGGAAGTGTAACGTCCTCGCCTGCGGTGTACGGCGGCAGAGTATACTTTGGTTGTCAGAGCGCTGATGCAGGAAAATTCATTGTTCTGAACGCAAAAACAATGAAAAAGGTCTATGACTGTGAAATGCCGGGCTTTCCTCAGTCCGCCGCGCTCATTGGCACGGGCTATGACGGCAGGGTGTATATTTACATGACTTATAACAAAAAGCCGGGCGGTATCATAATGTTTGCCGACTCGCCCGGGCAGACCGAGGCGAAAAAAACCGACCTGTTTTCGCCAACGGGAAACCTTAGCCAGTTTTGCGTTTCGTCCGTTACCGCAGGAAGCGACGGCACGCTCTATTACAAAAACGATTCGGGCAACATTTTTGCCGTAACGGAAAGCACGCAGTCGGTTTTTGTAAAGATGATAAATGCCATACTGCATATCCTTTTGAAGCTTGTTTCGGTGTTTGCAAAATGAAAACGGGAGTCAGAGGTATCCATCCGGCGTCGGCGTTCGTCTTTTTTCTTGTTGTTTTTGCCGTCACTCTTTTAACGTGGAATCCTGCCGTCTGCGCCGTAAGCTTTTTCTGTGCGCTTGCGCTCGATATCCGCCTGAGAGGGAAAAAAGCCGCCGCGTCCTTTTTCACATTCATTCTTCCGACTGTTTTGCTCATAACGCTTTTCAATATGTTCTTTGCCCATTACGGCGTTACGGTGCTGTTCACGCTCAGAAGCGGAAATAATGTTACACTTGAGGCCACGGTGTGCGGTCTTGTTTACGGAGTCCGCACCGCGTGTACGGTGCTTTGGCTGTTCAGCTTCAATGAGATAATGACCGAGGACAAGTTCATCTTTTTGTTCGGCAGAATTTCACCGCGCCTTGCGGTCGTTTTTTCAATGGCGCTTCGCTTTATTCCGCTGTTTTCCGAGTCTGCGCATGAAATTGAAAAAGCGCGCCGCGGAATAGGCATCGACTCAAAAAGCGGCTCGATTTCTGAACGTTTCAGAAATTCGTTGCACGTTTTTTCAATCCTTGTCACCCGTTCGCTTGAGCACGCCGTTGATACCGCTTCTTCAATGTCTGCGCGCGGCTACTCGTTAAAGGGCAGAACAAACTGTTCCTTTTATCCGCTCAGGGCGTTTGATATCGTTCTTTCGGTTGTTTCCGTTTTTGCGGCGCTTGCGGTTCTTGTTTTTTCAAAAAGTCTTTTTGCAAAGTTTAATCCGGTGATAAGCATTGCGCCCTTTTCGGCAAAAGGGGCTTTTGCGTGCGCACTGTTTTTTGCCTTGTGCGCTTTGCCGCTCATTTTTGATGTTTCGGAGGAGAAGCTATGGTCGATTTCAAACTGAACAAGCTGTGCTTTACTTTTCCGAACGGGAAAACGGCGCTCGAAAACATAAGCCTTGAAATAAAGCACGGCGAGTTCGTTGTCCTCTGCGGAAAAAGCGGCAGCGGAAAAACAACGCTTTTAAAAATGCTCAAGCCGGAGCTTTCTCCCCACGGAAAAAGCAGCGGCACCGTTGAAATTTTCGGCGCGGAAAAAGCTGTGCTTTCGCGGCGAAGCTCTGCGGAAAAAATCGGCTATATCATGCAGAATACAGAGCTGCAGGCGGTTACTCCTGCGGTTAAAAGCGAGCTTTTTTTCGGGCTTGAAAATCTCGGTCTTGCGCCCGGAAAAGCAAGGCTGAGGGTCGCGGAAACGGCGGCGCTTTTCTCGCTTGAAAAGCTGCTTGAAAAAAAGATAAGCTCCCTTTCCGGCGGTCAGAAGCAGCTTGTGAACCTTGCTTCGGTCTGCGCAATGAATCCGCAGGTGCTGCTGCTTGATGAGCCGACAGCTCAGCTTGACCCGGTTTCCGCTCAGAGGCTGATTGATATTGTCACAACTCTCTGCCGTGAATACGGTGTTACAGTAATAATAAGTGAACACAGACTTGAAAAACTCATTCCCCTTGCCGACCGCGTCCTTGTGCTTGAGGACGGAAAGCTTGCAAGCGACAGCGCTCCGCAGAAAATTGACGCCGAGGTTGTTGCGCGCAACGAATTTATCCGCTCAAGCCTGCCTTTTCCGATGCGGCTTTATTTTTCGCTCGGCTTTTCAAAGAACGCGCCGACCGATATCGAAAGCGGCAGAAAGTGGCTTTCCTCGCTTCTTCGGGACGTCAAAACCGAAAGTCTGCCGCCGGAAAAGCCGCCCGAAAAAAGGGAAACCGCCGTCAGGGTGAAAAATCTTTTTTATTCCTATGACGGAAAGGAATACGTCCTGAAAGGTCTCAACGCGGAAATTAAGCAAGGCTCGTTTTTTGCCGTCCTCGGCGCGAACTCCGCCGGAAAAACAACGCTTCTGAATCTTATCGGCGGTCTTTTGAAAGCAAAAAAGGGCAAGATTGAGCTTTTTTCAAAGGACATCGGCAAATACAAAACAAATGAGCTTTACCGCAAAAACGTTGCTTTTCTTCCGCAGAACTGCGAAACGCTTTTTGCCGGACCTACTGTTTTTGAGGATCTTGAAAACGTTCTGCTTTGCGAAAAGCTTTCAAAGCAGGAGCGGCAAAGGCTCATTTTTGAGGTCAGCGCTTTTTGCGGCATTGAGCCGCTTTTAAAAAGCCATCCGTATGACCTCAGCGGAGGCGAGCTGCAGCGCGCCGCGCTTGCAATGGTACTGCTCAAAAAGCCGCGCCTGCTGCTTCTTGACGAGCCGACAAAAGGAATGGACAGCCTTTTTAAAGCGCAGCTTGCAAAAAAGCTTCGCTCCCTGTGCAAAAGCGGCGTAACGGTTGTCATGGTATCGCACGACACGGAGTTTTGCGCCGAATACTGCGATGAATGCGCCCTCCTTTTTGACGGTCGGTGCGCTTTCTGCGGCGGCGCAAGGGAGTTCTTTAAGGAAAACTGCTATTACACCACTGCCGCAAGCAAAATGACGCGCGGAATTTTTAAAAACGCCGTCCGTGAAAGCGAGGTGCTTTTTCTGTGCAAAAAAAATCTCGAACGCTGAATCTTTTTTCCGCTCTGCTTCTTTTTGTTCTTGCGCCCGCTGTTGTGTTTCTGGGTTTCAGGCACTTAGATTCAAGATATTACTATCTTTCCGCCGCAGGAGTCATTATCCTTTCGCTGCTGCCGTTTTTCATCATGTTTGAAAAGCGGAAAATCAAAACGGCGGAGCTTGCCGCGGTCGCGGTAATGATTGCGCTTTGCGTGGCCTCGCGCCTTGCTTTTGCGTTTGTTCCGCAGGTTAAGCCTCTTTGCGCGCTTGTAATTATCACCGCAGGCTCTTTCGGGCCGAATGTCGGCTTTGTTGTTGGAGCGCTTTCCGTTTTCCTTTCAAACTTTGCCTTCGGTCAGGGAATGTTCACCCCTTTCCAGATGCTCGGAATGGGGCTTTGCGGCTTCATTTGCGGCCTGATGTTTCATGAAAAAAAGCTTGCAAAAAACCGCCTTGCCGTCAGCGCAATCGGCTTTGCCGTAACGCTCTGCGTTTACGGATTTGTTGTTGACTCCTGCTCGGTACTCATGACGGTTACCGACTTTTCGGCAAAAAACGTTTTTGCCGTTCTGCTTTCGGGTCTGCCGTTCAATCTTATCCATGCGGCAGCAACGGCTCTCGTCCTCTTTTTTGCAGGCAAGCCGATGAACGATAAGCTTTTTCGGCTGCACGAAAAATACGGAATTTTTTCATTGGAGGAAAACTGAATGAAAAGGTCAATTACACTTCTGCTTTCTGTTTTAATGCTTTTTTCCTTTGCCGCCTGCAAAGGTGAAAACACAAGTCAGACCGAGCCGCTTTCGTCAGGCTCTTCAAACACTGCTTCCGCTTTGCAGAGCGCTTCATCATCTGCCGCAAGCACGACCGCCGCAAGTACGACTGCTGAAAGTACGACCGCTGAAAGTACGACCGCCGCGAGCACAACCGCCGAAAGCAAGGCGGCGAGTACAACCGCCGCGAGCACAACCGCCGAAAAAACAACGGCGAAAAAAACCGAAGCCGAAACGCAGCAAGCCGAACCGGAAACCGCCGAAAGCGCTCCCGTCTGCTTTGTAACAATAGATTGCAGGAATATCAAAAACAATCTGTCCTCGCTCAAAAAGGAGAAAAAAGCCTTTGTTCCGCAGAGCGGCTACATTCTCAAAGACGCCCGTGTGCCTTTTGAAGAGGGGGAAAGCGCCTTTGACGCATTGAAGCGAGCCTGCAAGGAAAATGTCTGCACCGACAACTGTGAATACTGCCAAAAGGGCGGAATACAGCTTGAGTTTTCATTCACTCCGGCCTATAAATCATACTACGTTGAGGGTATTCACCAGCTTTATGAAAAGGACTGCGGAAGTTTTTCGGGCTGGATGTTCAGCGTCAACGGAAAATTTTCTGACGCTTCCTCAAGCGAGTACCTGCTTAAAGCCGGCGACAAAATCACGTTTGCATACACTGCTTCAATGGGCGACGACCTTACTGCCTCCTTTTGAAAAAGCAGAGTTCAGCAATATTAATTACCATAGCCTTTCCGGCTACAAATAGTATATTAAAAATCACATTAACCCCTGTTGTAGCCGGACAAGGCGTGATGGTAATTTAGTCCATCTCAAAATTTGTGCCTTGCACAAATTTTGAGGGACATATAATTTTGTGATTAGCGTGATTTTTCACGCTAATCATCTTTGAAAGGAAGATAAAATCATGAAAAACCTCAAAAAACCTCTTTCGGTAATTCTTGCGGCGCTCATGCTCCTCTCGTGCCTTGCCTTGTCCGCTTTTGCTGCCGGCGGAAAAATCACCGTAACACTGCGCGTTGAGGGAATCAAGGCCTGCCTGTATTACGGCAAGGTTACCCTTGACGAAGCTTCAACCGTGCTTGACGTACTCATGCAGGCGGATAAGGACAGCACCGCGCTGACCGTAACGGTTGCAGACGGTCCGTTCGGCGCCTATGTCAGCGCAATAAACGGCGAAAGCGAAAAAACCTTCAAGGGCTGGGACGGCTGGCTTTACCGTGTCAACGGCGCCGAGCCGCAGCTGAGCGCGGCAGAGCAGAAAGTCAGCTTGGGCGACAGCGTTGTTTTCTATTACGGCGATCCCTACGGCGTCGGAATGCAGTACCCCGTAATAAACACCGATAAGCTTAAGGACGGAAAAATATCTTTCACAAGCACGGATACCGCCTATGACGAAAATTGGAACCCTGTTACGCAAGAAAATCCCGTCAAGGCTTATACGCTTACCTGGGGCTACGGAAACGGAAAAACCGTTACCGTGACTCCCGATGAAAACGGCGTTTGCACCATTGAAAAGGAATATCTCACAAACGAAGCCCACAGCGTTCAGATTGAAAGATACGCCGAAAACGGCTGTCCCACCGTGCTGAGGTTAGCGCCCGATTTTACAGTCGGAGAAAAGACGGCTTCAAGCATTTTCCGTGAGCTTTTTGCAAAACTCAGGGACTTTTTTTCAAAAATTGCGGACTTTTTCAAAAATCTTTTTAAAAAATAAGTAACAGCAGTTTAAGCTTTAAGCCGGACAAAGCGCCGGCTTTTGTTTTTTTGTGCAAGGAGCGAGAAAAAGCGGCAACCGAGCCTTTGAAAAATAAGTACAAGCGTTTTCAGACTATCGCACAGGAAAGGAAAATAGAAATGTAATGACCGCTTTTTGCGGAAAAATTTTGGCGGTGAACGATATGTTTGAATTGATTAAAACCGTTTTGCAAAACCTTGTTTTTTCCTTTCTTCATCTGGGCTCTCAAAGCTCGTTTCCAAAGCCGCTTTCGGCCGCGCAGGAAAAAGAGTACCTTGAAAAAATGAAGAACGGCGATTCCCACGCGCGCCAGCAGCTTATTGAGCACAATCTGCGCCTTGTGGCTCATATCATCAAAAAGTATTACTCAAACAGCAGCGAGCAGGAGGATCTTATCTCAATCGGAACCATCGGACTTATCAAGGCAATCGACTCTTTCAACAGCGAAAAGGGAATCCGGCTTGCAACGTATGCCGCCCGGTGCATTGAAAACGAAGTGCTGATGTTTTTCCGCCAGAGGAAAAAGGACGCCGGCGTAATTTCCATCAACGAGCCGATAGACACCGACAGCGAGGGCAATCCGCTGACTCTTATCGACATAATCTATGTTGAGGACACCATAACCGATGATATCGACCTGCGGCAAAAGACAAAAAAGCTGTATGAATATATCGACGCGCTCAAGGACGAGAGAGAAAGGGAGATTATTATCAAGCGTTACGGGCTGAACGGGGAAAAGTGTCTCACTCAGCGCGAAACGGCAAAAAAGCTTTCAATTTCACGTTCCTATGTTTCGCGCATTGAAAAGCGCGCCGTTGAAAACCTGCGGCAAATGTTTTTGAAAAGCTGAGCCCACTTGTAATATTGACTTTTTTCGGTCAACAATGTAAAATGTATTATCCGATAAAAGGACAGCAGACATTCTTGCGGTTAAAAAGCTACGGAGGTGTTTTTTGTGAATGAATTTCAGAATTTGTGCCCGGGCTGTATGCGTCCTCTGCCGTTCGGGGCCGAGACGTGTCCGCACTGCTCAAAAAGTATACACGATTTTCAGCACGCTCCGCTTCTTCCTCTTTGGTCAACGCTTTCAAACCGCTATCTTGTCGGCTGCGGAAGGCTTACTTCAACCGACTGCGCCGTTTATTCGGGCTATGATACCGCCTTGCGCATTCCCGTAACAATTAACGAGTTTCTGCCGAAAAACCTTGTTGTAAGGGGCGAGGGGGAAAGCAAAGTCAAAATCAGATTGGGCTATGACGCAATGTATCAGACCTGCCTGCAAAGCTTTGTTTCCCTTTGGAAAACGCTCATGAGTCTCGGCGGCACCCCGGCGCTGCCGAACGTTAGGGAAATCTTTTTTGAAAACGGCGCCGCCTACGCCGTCTGCGAAAGCTTCGATAGCATAACGCTTGAGGAGTATTTTGAAGCGCCCGGAAAAAAGCTTGACTGGCAAAGGATTAAAGCCGTTTTCAAGCCCGTGCTCCTTGCTTTGTGCAAGCTTAACTCCCTTTCGGTTGTTCACGCGGCCGTGTCGCCCCAAACCTTGCTTCTGGGCGCCGACGGAAAGCTGCACCTTTCGGGCTTTTCCATTCCTCAGACAAAGTCCGACATTATTGAGCTTCACGCTCTTTCCGTTCCGGGCTATGCGCCGCTTGAGCTTTCCGACCGCAGACTCAGGATAGGAAAATATACCGATGTGTATTCGGCAATGGCGGTAATGTATAAGCTGCTTTGCGGCATCACGCCGCAGAACGCCGCCGACCGCGCCGTGAGCGACATGATGATAATTCCGCAGGAATACGCAAAGGAGCTTGACGAAAAGACGGTGAGCGTCATTCTCGGCGCACTGAAAATCTATCCCGAAAACAGGATTCAGTCCGTTGACGCGCTTTGCGACCTGTTGTATTCCGCGCAGAGCGAAGCTGAGCAGAATGCGGCCTTGCCCGATACCGCGGCCGCTTCCCGGAAAACAACCGACGCTCCTCAGGAAAAAAAGCCTGCCGAACCGGAAAAGACGGAAAAACCGCCCGAAAAAGGCGGCGAATCCGACGGCGTGCTGACCTTCAAGGTTGCGGCGACTGTTTTGCTTGTTGCGGCCATGGTTTTTGTCACGGCGTATACAACAGTTTTGTATAAATATTTTGACGTTCCTTTCATTGATTCGGCGCTTTCGGGGCTTTCCTTTCTTCCGATGAACGGCGAAACGCACAAAACCGACGCCGGAAGCACAACAACCGAAGAGCCGACCGAGCAAACGAGCAAAGGTCCTGTCGAATATGTCAGGGTTGCCGATTTTACGCAGCTTACCTACCGCGATATACTCAACAGCGAAACGTTCAAAAACAATTATGAAATTGAGTTCAGCTTTGAAGCAAGCGATGAGGTAGAAAAGAATTCGATAATATCCCAGAGCGTAAAGGCAGGCGAGTCCGTTCCAAAGGGTACAAAAATCACCGTTGTTGTCAGCAGCGGAAAGCCGTATGTTGTCCTGAGGGACGTTATGGGCATGAAGTATGAGGACGCCGCCGACGTTCTGACAAAGGACGGCTTCGTTGTTCAGAAGGTTATTAAGAAAAACAACGGAACAAGGGTTCCGGGAACGGTTTGCACAATGTCGCTTGTTGCCGGTCTTGAGTTTGAAAAGGGTACCACCGTCACTCTCACCGTCTGGGGTGAGGTTCCGACCGCTCCGCCGACCGACTGATGAACCGAAATTTTGACCGCAGACCTGTTCGTTTCTGCGGCCTTTTTTCGCCTCGGCGGAAAAGATTGTCATAAAAATGTAATTTTTAAAAGTGAACAAGGTCATATGATGTGTTTTTGTTGACTTTTTCTTGAATTGTAGTATCATATATTCTGAAGTCTTTCGGCTTAATAGCATAATTTGCAAAGGGATGAAAAAATGGATTATAAATACAAATTTTCCGTGGTAATGCCGGTTTATAATGTTGAGGACTATCTTGAGAAAAGTATCCTTTCGATTGTCAATCAGACAATCGGCTTCAAAAAGAATATTCAGCTCATTCTGGTCAACGACGGCTCGCCGGACAACAGCGCCGAGATATGCCTGAAGTATAAAAATTTGTATCCCGAAAACATCATATATATTGAGCAGGAGAACGCAGGCGTTTCTGCCGCAAGGAACAACGGTCTTGAGTATGTTGAAGGAAAGTATGTCAACTTCCTTGATTCCGATGACTTGTGGTCAAAAAATGCTTTTGAAACGGCATATAAATTTTTTGAAGAGCATTATGACGAGGTTGATGTTGCAACAACGTCGATATATCTTTTTGAAGCGGTTTCGCGCGCTCACGTTTTAAATTTCAGAATGGCCGCGGGAACAAGAGTTGCAAACCTTCTTGACGAAGAGGAGTGCCGGAATGTTGTGGTTCAGGTAACGTCCACCTTTTTCAAGGCTGAGAGTGTCAAAAATCAGCGCTATGTTGTCGGACTCAAGCTCGGCGAGGATGGTATTTTCACAAACGCCGTAATCATGGAGAAGATGAAGGTGGGCTTTTTCCGCGGCACAACGCATTATTACAGAAAGCGCGCTGCCGGAACCTCCGCCGTTCAGACCTTGAGCTTTTCAAGGTATTACTGCATAGATCGCCTCAAAGAGTACCACCTCAGGCTCATTGAAATGTCGATTGAAAAGTTCGGCTCTGTTCTTCCGTATATTCAAAACGTTGTTTACTACGACTTTGCGTGGACTCTCACCTCGCAGGCATATCAAAATCTCGGCGAGGATGATCTTCAGGAATTCAGAGCCCTGTGTTCAAAAATTCTTTCATATATTGACGACAAGGTTATCCTTGAAAATCAGGTTCACCCCCAGCCGCTCAAAAAGCTGACTGCGCTTCGCATTAAGTATAACAACGACGATATTGCAAAAGAGCTTTATTATAAAGAAAAAGCGATATGGTTCAAGGATATCCTGTTTGAGGAATTTGCAAGGAGCAAGAATGTTTGCCACATAAGCTTTGTCAATATCAAGAAGAACAAGGTTCATGTTGAGGGTCTTATTGAAAACTGGGTATACAGCACCACCGCAAACGAGGTTCGCCTTGCTTTCAGAATCAAGGGCAAGGTTGTTAAGGCAACGGTTGAAAGCTTTGCCAATGTAAAATATGCCACCTGCTTTGACGAGGGCGAAAAGTTCAAACGCTTTTCCTGCGATATGAAAATTCCCGCCTTTGAGGACAAGGACGACGTTGTCAAGCTTTTCCCGATAATTTATTTCGGCAAAAGGTCATGCCGTCTCGGAATGAATTATCAGAAGTTTGTGCCAAACGCAAACGCCTTTGCAACCGCATATAAGTTCTTTGACAATTACTGTATTCAAAGCTACAGAACGGTTATGAAGATTAAAAAGGTTGAAACAAGGCTTCAGAAGCTTAAGCTTGCCGCAAAGCTTGAGCACGAATGCCAAAAGGAGCTTCGCCGCCTTAAAAAGAAGGAGATTGCCGCGCTGAGAAGGCGCTATTGCCTCCACAAAGCCTTTTCAAAGCAGGAGGAGAAAATCTGGCTCATTTCCGACCGCGTCCAGAACGCCGGCGACAACGGCGAGGTGCTTTTTAAGTATTTGAACAAAATTAAGCGCGAGGGCAGGGGACTTGAAAACGTCCGTCCGATTTTTGCAATCAGCCGCGACGCCGAGTGCATTGACCGCCTTAAAAGCGAGGGCGAGGTTGTCTTTTTTGAGGATAAGGAGTATTACTTTTACTTTCTTTGCGCCGATAAGATTATTTCCTCCAGCGCGGGCGAATTTACCGGAAATCCGTTCGGCTATAACAGAAAGTATCTCGTAGATTTGTTCAGCTTTAAGTATTATTACCTGCAGCACGGCGTTGCGTGCGCCGATCTTTCGGGCTGGCTCAACCGCTTTTCAAAGAATTTTGAAATGATTTTTGCCTCCTCCGAGCGCGAACGCGAAAGCTTTTTGACCGCGCCGTATTATTATTCGCCAAGGCAGATTGTCGTCACGGGTCAGACCCGTTTTGACGAGCTTTATGATAAGAGGGAAAAGCTTATCCTTATCCTGCCCACCTGGCGCCGTTCTATCAGGGAGAGCTATGATTCAAACACAACGAGCGTTTATTTTGACGGCTTCAGGGAAACGGAGTATTTCAAGTATTACAACGGTCTAATCAACAATGAACGTCTGCTTTCGGCGATGAGGGAAAAGGGGTATAAGGGTCTGTTCTGCATCCATCCGATTCATATGAAGCAGAGCGTTGACTTTGAAGCGAACGATGTTTTTTCGGTCAATGAGGGCTATGTTGATTATAACGACGTTTTTGCCCGCGCCTCGCTGATGGTCACGGACTATTCAAGCGTGCTGTTTGACTTTGCGTACCTGAAAAAGCCCGTTGTTTATACCCAGTTTGACAAAGAGGAGTTCTTTGCCGGTCAGATATATGACGAGGGCTATTTCAGCTATGAGAACGACGGCTTCGGCCCCGTGTGCTACGATATGGATTCAACGGTTGACGCAATAATCGAAGATCTTGAAAGGGACTGCCGGAACGAAGAAAAGTATCTTGAGCGCCTTGACCGTTTCTTTGCTTATGACGACAATAACAGCTGTGAAAGGGCATATAAAGCAATAATCGGGGAAAAGTTTGAAATCAGCGATTATCCGAAGCAAAAGAGGAGCTGAGCCTTCCGGCGCAAATCAGCAAAATCAGTAAATCAGCACAAAATTTAAAAAGTTTCAAAAAGCTATTGACTTTTTCTTTTCGCCGAGGTATAATACTTAAGCACTTGAAAAAGTCATATATCGCGGAGTAGAGCAGTCCGGTAGCTCGTCGGGCTCATAACCCGGAGGTTGCAGGTTCAAATCCTGTCTCCGCAACCAAATCAGATACCGCTGTTGATACAATTGTGTCGACAGCGGTATCGTTATTGCGAAGCAACAAGGTTCCC
>JAEDEQ010000095.1 GCA_016293225.1 Clostridiaceae bacterium | reverse complement strand
AAGTTAAAAATTCGTTCGATATCCGGTGACACGGGTGAACGAAGCTTTGTTACCGCGCCGGCACCGCAGGCAAGAACGGTGTGGCACTCCTCCATCATATAGACGTTATAGCGGCACTCAAAGCCTTTTTTTGCCCAGCCCACGTTTTCAAGGTTGCCGAGGCACTTGCTTTGCCTGTACATATAGTAAGGCTCATACCCTGCTTTAAAAAGCGTTTCAAAGGCAAAGGAGAGCATTTTCTGCGCTTCGGCGGCGCTCCCCTTTTCCTTTTCCCCGGTAACAAGATTTGACGAGCGCTTGAGCGCAAGGGTATGAACGGTAATGTTCTCCGGCTCAAAGGAAAGCGTTTTCAAAAGCGTTCTGCAAAAGCTTTCAAACGTATCCGTCGGAAGACCGGCAATGAGATCCATGTTGATATTTTTAAAGCCGTGCTCCCGTGCCATGAGCATTGCCTTTTCGGTCATTGCCGAGGTATGGCGGCGGCCTATTGCCTCAAGAACGCTGTCGGAAAAGGTCTGCGGATTGATGCTGATTCTTTTTGCGCCGCAGTTTTTGATAACTTCAAGCTTTTCATCGTCAACGCTGTCCGGTCTGCCCGCTTCAATAGTATATTCGCAGTTTTCGGTAATATTAAAATTATCCGCAACGCAATCGGTCAGTTTTTTAAGAAGTGCGGCCGAAAGCGCGGTCGGAGTTCCTCCGCCGAAATATACGCTTTCAAGCTTCAATGACAGTTCCCTTGCAATTTTTCCGGTTTCCTCAAGCTCCCTGCAAAGCAGTTTGACATAAGGCTCCATGAGCTTTTTTGCGCTCTCGTTCGAGTGGGAAACAAAGGAACAATAACTGCACCTTGTTGGGCAAAAGGGAATTGAAACATAGAGACTGAACGAATCCTTTTTGCTTTTTTCAATTATCGGCTGTTCCTTTTTTGAAACAAAGGAGGCAAGCCTAATCTTTTCATCGCTGACAAAAAGCTCGTTTGAAAAATACTCCTTTGTCCTTTCCTCGCCCCATTTTGCGCAAAGGTTCGTCATAAGCTTTGCCGGTCTGACTCCGGTGAGTATTCCCCACGGCGGAGTGTAGCCCGTTGCCCTTTGCAGCAGACTGAAAAGCAGCCCGGCAAGCTTGCGCTCAAAAAAGCTGTCCTCGGTGTCGTCAAAAAGCTTTTCGGAAAGTGGAAACTCCTTTTCTTCGTGCAGTACCGTGTCAAGAGAGACTTTGACGGAAATTACGGCGCCGCGGCTTGTTTTTTCAAGCTTTGTTTCAATAAAGCGCAAGCTGCCGTCGTTTTCGCGGACGGTTTCAATCTTTTCGTTCGGAAAGAAAACGCGGACAAGGTTTTCCGTTTCATAATGGTAGGTATGATTTATGATTATCAGCTTCATTTTGCGTCCTTTAAATATACATTATGCTTTCTTTCGTTGTCAAGCGTTGTGAGCATATTATGTCCGGGATAGACCTTTCTGTCTCCCTCAAGCGAAGCAAGGCGCTTTACGCTTTTGATAATTTCCTCAAAGCTGCCGCTTTTGAAGTCCGTGCGGCCGACAGAGCCGTAAAAAAGCGTATCGCCGCTGAAAATTTTATCACCGATTAGATAGCAGACGCTGCCCTCGGTATGGCCGGGGGTATGCATGACCTCGATTGCGCCGTCCGCAAAGGGAAGCTTATCGCCGTCGCGGACGATAACGTCCGCCTTTTCGGGAAGCTCGCCGTCAAAACCGAACGTATCAAGCAGCGACTTTTCCTCATTAGTAAAGCAGTCGGCGTCCTTTTCATGAATAACAATTTTTCCGCCGTAATTTTTCTGAACATCGAAAACGCCCATGATGTGGTCAAAATGGCCGTGAGTGAGAAGAATATAGCGAAGCTTCCCCTCTTTCACGTCCTGCAAAAGCTTTTTGAGCGAAGCGTCATATGTTCCGGGGTCAACAATAAAGCACTCGTCCGTCTGAGTGTCGGTAACAAGATAGCAGTTAGTCGCCATATAGCCAACAGGGTAGCCCTCAACTTTAAGTTTCATCATTTCACCGCCTTTTTTGTCCAGATGTCGGTATCCATAACAATAGTAACGGGGCCGTCATTGCAAAGCTCAACGGCCATGTCAGCGCCGAAAACGCCGTACTGAACATTGTTCACACCGTATTTTTTGAGTTCCTCGCCGAAAGCGAGATAGAGCCTTTCGGCCTCGCTGACGGGAGCGGAGAGCGTGAACGACGGTCTGCGTCCCTTTGCAAGGTCGGCGCAAAGAGTGAACTGCGAAACAAGCAGCACCGAACCGCCTGCCTGAGAAAGCGAAAGATTCATTTTATCGTTTTCATCGGAAAAAATCCTGATTTCGCCAACCTTTTTTGCAAGCAGCCGCATTTCCTCGTCAGTATCGCCGTCCATGACGCCCAGAAGAACCATGAAGCCCTTTTGAATTTCTCCCGTTACTTTTCCGTCCACGGTGACTCTTGCTTTTGAAACCCTTTGAATTACACAACGCATATTATTTCTCCGTTATAACTAATTTTTAAAGACCGGATCTTTCCACCTCAAGAACGCCCTTGATTTTTTTCAGCTTTTCTCCGACGGACCTGAGGTGTTCGGCGGAATTGACCGTGATGGTCAGATATATTGCGCTCCGGCCGTCCTTTGTTTCCTTGGTGAAGATGGAATGAATCATAACGTGCATATTCGCAAGCTGACCGGAAAGGTCGGCAAGCATTCCTACACGGTTAATACACGTTACGCATAAGGTGACGCGATATGAATCGGAAACCTTGGTGTCCCAGCGCGCATTGATCCAACGCTCGGGTTCGGCGCATTTTGAAATGTCCTTGGGAACATTCGTGCAGCCTCGCGTATGAATGGAAACGCCGTGTCCCCTTGTAATAAAGCCGATTATCTCATCACCGGGCAGCGGATCGCAGCAGCGCGAAAACTTGATAAGGCAGTTGTCAATGCCCTCAATGAGAATGCCCTCCGGCGAGCGCACCATCTTTTTTGCCGTTGTCAGCGTTGACGGCTCCGGCTCGCTTTGCGCCTGAGCAGGCTTTGATTCTTTAACAAGCCTTGCGTAATCCTCCTTGATACGGGGAATCAGCTTGTTGAGCGAAAGTCCGCCGTAGCCGATTGCAGCAAGAAGATCATCCGCAGTTGCAAGCTTCTGCCTTTCCGCAACCTTTAAAAGGAAGTCCTGAAGCTGCTTTTCGGGAAGATTGATGCCGTTACGTTTGAATTCGCGGTCAACCTCGTCCTTTCCGCGGAGAATGTTCTCCTCCCGGCATTCCTTTTTGAACCAGCTTTTAATTTTGCTGCGCGCAGAGCTTGTTTTTGCAATCTTGAGCCAGTCGCGGCTCGGTCCGCGCGGAGCTGAGGAGGTGAGAATTTCAATAATCTCGCCGTTATTGACTTTATGATCGAGGGTGGTTATTCTTCCGTCCACCTTTGCGCCTATCATTCTTGAGCCGACTGCGGAGTGAATGGCATAGGCAAAGTCAACAATGGACGAGCCCATGGGAAGGCTGATTACATCGCCCTTTGGTGTGAAGGCAAAAACCTCGTCCGGAGTAAAGTCGGTTTTGATAACGTTGACAATTTCTTCAACGTCATCGCTTTCCTTCTGGTTTTCAAGCAGCTGCCTTATCCAGGCAAGGCGCTCTTCAAACTTTGCTTTTCCGTTGATGCCGAGCTTATATTTCCAGTGCGCGGCAATTCCGTATTCGGCGGTGTGGTGCATTTCCCACGTTCTTATCTGAACCTCAAAGGGGATACCGTCCTTTCCGATAACGGTCGTGTGGAGCGACTGATACATATTCGGCTTCGGCGTGGAGATATAGTCCTTGAATCTTCCCGGAAGAGGGTTGAACATATCGTGAATTATGCCGAGACAGTAATAGCACTCGAAAACCGAGTCAACAATGATTCTTACGGCGTAAATGTCGTAAATTTCATCTATAGTCCTGCCCTGCATATAGGTCTTTCTGTATATTCCGTGAACGCTCTTTATGCGGCCGGAGATGTGCGCGTTTGGAACCTCCCCCAGCACGCGGTCGCTTATCTGCTTTTTGATATCGTCCAGAAAAGCCTGACGCGACTCAACCTGCGATTCGAGCGTGGTGGCAATCTCCTTATACGCAACGGGATCGAGATAGCTGATTGCAAGGTCCTCAAGCTCCTCCTTGAACGCTCTGATACCGAGGCGGTGAGCGATGGGCGCATAAATTTCAAGCGTTTCGCGCGCTTTGAAGCGGCGCTTTTCCTCGGGCATAAAGCGCAGTGTGCGCATATTATGGACGCGGTCGGCAAGCTTTATGATAATGACCCTTATATCGCGGCTCATTGCAAGGAACATTTTGCGGACATTCTCGCTCTGCTGCTGCTCCATGAGCATAAGCCGTTCTTCCTTGGTTGCGTCGTCATCGCTGTGGGTTTTGTTTGTGGTTATCTGACCGAGCTTTGTGACTCCGTCAACGAGCTGCTCAATGGTTTCGCCGAATTTTTTACTTATCTCCTCGTCGGTAACGGGTGTATCCTCAACAACGTCATGAAGCAGCGCGGCGCAGATTGAATCCGCGTCCATGCCCATTTCCGCAAGAATCTGAGCCACTGCAACGGGGTGGATAATATACGGCTCGCCGGAGCGGCGCTTCTGGCCGTCATGCGCTTTTTCCGCAAAGTGATAAGCTTCGGTTATCCTATTGATATCCGGCTCGGAAAAACCGGTTATTCTGACAGTATTCAGCAGCTTGTCAAAGCCGTCTTTTTCATAGTGATGTACGTCCATTTTCCACCCTCCTTCACTTCGCAATGCTTTCAAGATACGCCATAAGGCCGGAATCCGCAAGGTTAACTTTTTTGTCCGCGCCGCAAAGCGTAATTCTTCCGTCTGCCTTTTTAAGAATACCGAGTTCGCAAAGGATATCAACGCTCAAAAGCACCCGGCAGGCGTTTGAGCCGTCGCCGCCGAGGCGATAGCAGAGAATATCGCTGTCGCCGGAAAAGCCGCCCTCATTTTTCAAAAAACGGTAAACCGACGCAACAAACGCGCGGTCAACCTTTGCAAGCGCGGCGTGCTCGGGTCTGACGCTCTCCTTTCTGCGTATCTTTTCATAAAGGCGAACCGAACGCAGATATTTTTCATCGTCCGTTCCCGCCATTCTGATGTCTTTTATGTATATGCTGACCTTGGTCTGACCCATATATTCGTTTTTTTCAAGTCTGACGGCAAGATCGACCCTGTCTCCCCTGCGGTAGGGGAAAGAATCAAACGGCGTTGAAAACTTGAGCGCGGTAATGTTTGCCCTGTCCTTGGTAAGATTCAGCCGGACGTGCTTTCCGCCCTTGAGCGGCTGAACGGAATTTATCGTCATATCAAACAGACCGAAAAGCGGCTGCGGATTGCCGGCGCCGAACGGTTCAAGGCTTTCAATAACCGGGATAAGCTCGGCGGAAATGAACTGCGGCTTGAGTCTGCAGTCAAGACGCAGAGAGGCAAACGGCATCTGCACCGTTTTTGCGTATTCGTTAATTCTCCTGCGAAATTCCGGTATATCCTTAGCTTCAATGCCGAAGCCCGCCGCAAGCGTATGACCGCCGAAGTGGGTCAGAAGATCCGAAACGCTG
>JAEDEQ010000016.1 GCA_016293225.1 Clostridiaceae bacterium | reverse complement strand
GCTTTTGCGTACCTCGGAGAGCACTTTAAAAAGCCTTTCTCCGCCAAAGACGGACGGTGTTCCGCCGCCGAAATAGACCGAGTCAAAGCAGAGCTTTTCCTTTTCGCTCCATGCTTTTATGTGCGAAAGCAGGGAAAGCAGATACTCGTCCTTTGTTCTTTCCTCTGCAAAGAATGAGTAAAACGAGCAGTATTTGCACTTTGAAAGGCAGAACGGAATGTGAATATAAAGACCTTTCACTTTTATTTTTCCTCAAGCTTGAGCACTGCCATGAACGCCTCCTGCGGAACCTCAACCGTTCCGAATTGGCGCATACGCTTTTTACCCTCTTTCTGCTTTTCAAGCAGCTTTTTCTTTCGGGTAATATCGCCGCCGTAGCACTTTGCAAGAACGTCCTTGCGCATGGCCTTGACCGTTTCGCGGGCGATGACCTTGCTTCCGATGGCAACCTGAATCGGAATTTCAAACATCTGTCTCGGAATGGTCTCCTTGAGCCTTTCGGCAATTCTTCTTGCGCGCGCCATTGCTTTGTCGGAATGGATAATAAAGCTGAGGGCGTCAATGGTGTCTCCGTTGAGCAGAACGTCAACCTTTTGAAGATTTGAGCGCTCATAGCGTGAAATTTCGTAATCGAACGAGGCGTAGCCGCGCGTTCTGGACTTGAGAACGTCAAAGAAGTCATAGATAATCTCGTTGAGCGGAAGCTCATAGTGGATATCGACTCTGTCCTTTGCAAGATAGGTCATGTCCTTGAAAACGCCGCGCCTGTCCTGGCAAAGATCCATAATGGCGCCGACGTAATCCGGCGGAGAATAGATGTGCGCATTGGTTATCGGTTCCTCGGAAAAGTCTATTTCGCCCGGATCGGGGTAATGAGTCGGGTTGTCCACCTCAACAACCGAACCGTCGCGCAGATGGATTTTATAAACAACGCTCGGAACCGTTGTAACAAGGTCAAGGTTATATTCCCTTTCAAGTCTTTCCTGAATAATTTCAAGGTGCAAAAGGCCGAGGAAACCGCAGCGGAAGCCGAAGCCGAGAGCGCCCGAGGTCTCCGGCTCATAGGAGAGGGAGGCGTCGTTAAGCTGCAGCTTTTCAAGAGCGTCGCGCAGTGCTTCATAATCCGCACCGTCCGCAGGATACACGCCGCAGAAAACCATCGGGTTGACCTTGCGGTAGCCGGGGAGGGCTTCGGTTGCCGGAAATTCAAGCTTTGTCACCGTATCGCCCACTTTGGCGTCACGGACGGTTTTGATTGAAGCGGTAATGTAGCCGACCTCGCCGGCGCAAAGCATTTCGCACGGCTCCATACCGGTTGCTCTCATATATCCGACCTCAACAACGTTAAACTGGGCCTGAGTTGCCATCATCTTCATTGTTTCGCCGGCTTTGAGCGTTCCCTCCATGACCCTGACATAGACGATAACGCCCTTGTAGTTATCATAGACCGAGTCGAAAATGAGGGCGCGAAGCGGAGCATTGTCGTTCGCTTCGGGCGCCGGTATATCCTCAACAATACGTTCAAGAACTTCTTCAACGTTTTCGCCCGTTTTTGCGGAAACGCGCGGAGCGTTTGAGCAGTCAAGACCTATTACGTCCTCAACCTCAGCGGCAACGTGCTCCGGGTCTGCGGCAGGCAGGTCGATTTTATTTATTACGGGAACAAGCTCAAGATTATGATCAAGAGCAAGATAGGTGTTGGCAAGGGTCTGCGCCTCAATACCCTGCGAAGCGTCAATGACCAGCAGCGCGCCCTCGCACGCGGCAAGCGAGCGCGAAACTTCATAATTGAAGTCAACATGACCCGGAGTGTCAATGAGATTGAGTTCATATGTTTTTCCGTTTTTGGCTTTGTAATCAAGCTTGACTGCGTGGGATTTAATGGTAATTCCTCTTTCGCGCTCAAGATCCATGTCGTCGAGCAGCTGCTCGGTCATGTCCCTTTTTGCAACGGAATCGGTAAGCTCCAACAGTCTGTCGGCAAGGGTTGATTTGCCGTGGTCGATATGAGCGATGATCGAAAAATTCCTGATGTTTTCTTTAGGCGCTGACAAATGTATCACCTCAAATAAATAATCAATATATTTTATCACAATTAAAACGATTTGGCAAGATTTTTCGTTTTTAAGCCGGCGCTGAGCAATCGCCTCCAGACCGTGCTCAGGTATGTGGGAGAGCAGGAATATCCTCCGTCATTATCCGGAAATCGGGACTGAAAGAGCGCCGAGCACACGGACTTGTTCAATTTGTTGTTAACCCGACAGTATGTAAAAATCCATTCACAAAAAGTTAAAATTTTTTGCCCGAATATCTTGAAAACAGATAATAGATATGATATAGTATAAAAGTACATAATCTACTGCTTTAGTAGGTTATAAAAACAAAAGCGCGGCGAGTTATCCGCGCCGGAAAGCAATGCAAGGAGGTTTTAATTAATGGCTTTTTCAGACATCGGAGTTTGGCTCGGCGATATGGTCTTCAAGGGCTTTGAGCACTTCACCGCCGTTGCCGCCGAGACTCAGGAGAAAACTCTTGAAAAAATCATGGAAAAAAATAAGGACTGTGAATACGGCAAAAAGTATGACTTTGCCAATATTCACTCCATCAGGGAGTATCAGGACAAGGTTCCGCTTGCAACCTTTGAGGACTATGCTCCGATGATAGACCGCATGGTTGAAAAGAATGAGTCAAATATCATCACATCGCAGAAGGTTATTCGCTACTGCTCGTCATCGGGCTCAGTAGGAAAGCCGAAGCTTCAGCCCAAAACCGCGCGCGATCTTTGGAATATGCAGTGCATGGGCTTTGCCGCAACGCCTGCCTGCGCCAACAAATGGTTCAAGGAGCAGGGCATTTATAAAAAGCTTCCCTCGCAGATGGGTCCGCTTCTTCTCTCCCTCAACGGCCATCCGCTTCCCAACGGTATGCGCTGCAACGGCGCGGGACAGATTCCGTTCACATATCTGACCCCGATTCTCAAGTTCTTCACTACCACTCCGAAGGATATCCTCTATCCCGAAGACGAGGAGAACACCGATATTCCGTATTTCCAGCTCCGCTTCTGCCTGCCCAACAAAAAGGTTACCTACCTCGGCTCAATGGTCATTACACTTCTGACGACCATGTTCGAGTATCTTGAGGAAAACTGGGAAATGGTCTGCAACGACATTGAAAAGGGTACTATTGACCCGTCGGTAAGATGTCCGAAGAGCCTTCGTGAAAAATACGGCCATATGAAGCCCAACCCCGAACGCGCCGCAGAGCTCAGAGCCGAATTTAAAAAAGGCTTTGAGACCGATGTTCCCATTGCAAAGCGCATCTGGCCGCGTCTTGCCTGGGGCTACGGCATGATCGGCTCAACCCTTGCCGTATACGTTGAAAAGCTTCGCAGATATGTCGGAGACCTTCCGCTGCACAACATGGGCTACGCCGCCTCCGAGGGCTTTATGGCAATGCCCGTTGAGCTCAACGCAACCGACTATGTTCTTCTTCCGCGTTCGCTCGTTTATGAATTCCTCCCCGTTGACGCAGAGGAGGGAACAAGACCGCTCACCCTCAGTGAAATTGAGGTCGGCAAGGATTACGAGATAATCATCACAAACTTCTCCGGTCTTTACCGCTACAGAATTCTTGACGTTGTTCACGTTACGGGAATGTATAACAATTCTCCGAAGGTTGAATTCCTTTACAGAACCAACATGGGTCTGAATCTTGCAAATGAAAAGACCACAACCCAGATGCTTGACTATGTTGCGGAAAAGCTTATGGAAAAATATAACATCAAGTTTCGCGGCTACAGCTTCTATGCCGACTCGGTTCCGACTGTTCCGCGCTATGTAATGCTGGTTGACTGCGAGAGCGACCTGCCGACCGTTAAGCGCGCCGAGCTTGAAAAGGATATTGACACCTTCTTCCGCGAGAGCAACGAGAAATATGAGAAATACCGCCGCTGGGGCATGATCTCCGAGCCGCTTCTGCTTCGGCTTGAAGACCACAGCTACGACGCATATAAAGATTCGCTCAGGGCGCAGGGCAGGGTTCTCAACCAGGTTAAGCCCGTTATCGTTATCAATACTCCGGAAAGGAAAGAGTTCTTCTTTGGAAGACTCATGCCGGACTCAAAAAAGGCATGGGAGGCTCCCACCAAAAAGACGGAGGAAACCGCAGAAAGCAAATAAACCAAAAACGCATAAAAAAAGCCGCCGATCGTCTGACCGGCGGTGTTTTTATGTATCAGTTATGCCGCAGGAACGGTAGTGACCTCCTGCGCCGGCGCTTCGGTAACGGTGAAGTATGCCGTGTACGGCTCAAAGTCTGAACGGGAACCAACCTTTATCATTTTTGTAATGCGGTATTCGCCTGCTTCAAGCTTTCCGCCCGGAAGATATCTTATGTCAACGGAGACGTTACTGCTTTGAAAAAACATCGTAGAGGGGACAATGGCAATATCCTTAATCGGACCTCTTTCAAGTTTTTCCCATTCGCCGTCTTTTTTGACCTCAATGGTGTATTCCTCGGAATAGTCGATTTCTTTCAGGCTGTAGCTTCTGATTTCAAGGTTTATCTTTTCGCTTTGCGTAGTAACCTCTCCTGTAACAACAAGCTCAACCTTGCCGAGCTTTCCGCTTTTAACAACGGACGAAAACATCATGAGGGCGGCAAGCAGACTTGCGATAATTCTTTTGATGGAAAATATTTCTTTAATCTCGTCAAATGTGGTCATGAATCATTCCTCCTTTGATTTTTTTGCGTTTTTCGGTATGGACGGTCAATGAACCATTGGTATCGCCACCTATATATTATTTTTTACAAATATATAATATAATGAAATATAATATAAAGTCAAGGACTTTTTTAGAATTTAAAATTTTAACCATCATAATTACATAACTTAATGTTTATAAACACAAAAAGTCTACATTAAAAATCTCTTTTACAGAAAAGATGATTGAAAAAATATACAAAAATCTATTTTTCCGTTGCAGCCGGAGCTGTTTTGTGCTAATATTTAAGCGAGAAATACAAAACGGAAGCATTCGGCTTCCGTAAAAGGGGATTATACCGATGAAAAAACTGATTTCCGTTTTCCTTGCCGCTTTGCTGGCTTTCTGTTGTATTTTGGCAGTGAGTGCAGGTGCGGTATATGTTGAAAACAACCATTTCAAAACCGTATATCCGGAGCTTTTCGAGCTCAAGGGTGACGGCAACAATTATCCGACAATTATTCTGCCGGGCATTAACCATTCACCTTATTACCTTGCAGATGAAACCGGCAGCGCTGTTCTTGATTCAAACGGCAATGAGCTGACTTCAACGCTGCTCCTGCTTGACCGGACACCTCTCAAAAAGGATATTGTTAAGCTTGTTCCCCGTCTGCTTGCAAGCCTTCTGCTTCAGAGGGATATCGGAGCAACAGAGGGAATTTCAACTCTTGTGTATGACCTCATGCACTACATGGACATGAATCCTGACGGAAGCAGTGTCAACAATCTTGTAACAAAGACTTTTGATGTTCCTGTTTCGGAAATGAATGAGAGCGATAAGAAGTTTTTCTATACCATGCTCCCCGTTGAGCCGATTGCCGAAGTTTGCGGAGAGAATAATCTCTTCCTTTATACCTTTGCCCTTTTCGGAGATCCGATGGAAAGCGCAAAGGGTATTGACGGCTTTATTGACGCCGTTCTTGAAAAAACGGGGGCAGAAAAAGTTAACCTTGCCACGGTCAGCCTTGGCGGAACAATGCTTTCGGCCTATGCCGAGACAGGCAAAAACCTTTCAAAGGTACACAAAATTGTCAACATGGTTTCGCTCCTCAACGGAACGGATATTATTGCCGATTTTATTGACAGAGATTTCAATGTTTCCGATGATTTTTTCAGAAAAGAGTATTTCCCTATAGTCATGGAAAGCCTTACCGGAGACAGAACGCTCGGAAACCTTGTCAATATTCTGCTTCACCTGATGCCTCGCAAGCTTTTTGAAGGTATTGTTTCTGCCGCATACGGCACTCTGCACGACACATTGATTGTCAACAATCCTCAATTCTGGGCAATGGTTCCTGCCGAAAGATATGAAGCTCTTGCCGATAAATGGATTAAAAACGATGTTCTGCGAACAAAGACCGACGCGTTCCAGCAGGCAAGGTTGAATCTGAAAAACAATCTTATTTCAATGAGCAAAAACGGAACCGAAATTTTCTCCGTCTGCGGCTATAACCTTTCCTATACCGACGGCGACTACTCCTTTTTCGGCGTCGTAAAATCTTCCGAGAGCGCAAACAGCGACGGAATCATTCCGGTTTCCTCAACCTCGCTCGGAGCAACTGCCGTTAAGGCAAAAACGCAGTTTAGCAAAGAATATCTTGAGTCGCACGATTCAAAGTACATTTCACCCGATAAGTGCGTTGACGCCTCCACCTGTCTTTTTCCGGACAGAACGTGGTTCTTCTCCGGTCAGCACCATGAGGTCGGACGTAATGACGCCGTTATCCGCCTTACCGCCCTCATTCTCAACGGTGCAGTCAGGGATGTTTCCTCAACGACGCTCTTTCCGCAGTTTAACGGTGCACGCAACAGCCGTGCAATGACAAGAGTTCCGCAGGGAAGGCTTTTTGCCGCCGTTGAAGCGATGGAGGGAGACACCATTTCTGCCCAGCAGAAAGAAATACTTCGCCCGGCGTATGAAAACGCACTTGCAGTTATCCGGGACACTTCCTGCAACATTGAAAAAACGGAAAAAGCGAATGAAGAGCTTCTTGAAGCCATGCGCAAGGTCGGTCTTGAACCGGAAAAGGGAAAGGAAGAATTCAGCCTTTCCAAGCTTTCGTTCATAGAAACGCTTGACAAGTTCCTCTTTGACCGTTTCGGCGGCGAGGGATTCTTCCGTTGAAAAATTTGAACACGGTCTGCTGCTTTCGGCCAATGCCGAGATGTGGCAGACCTTTTTTTGTTTGATTGCTGTGTATAAATAATGATAAATCGCATCGGAAAAATGTGCAGGATTTTTTCAAAAACTGTTGACATTTGCCGTATTTTGCTTTATAGTATGGGAGATGAATTCAATTTTGAAGTTCACCGTATGTTTTGTAGGCGCGTTTTGCGCTGCTTAATATACCCGTGGTAACCGACGAGGGAACACGTCCGTCAGGCGGAGTTCTCACGGCGGCTTTTTTTATTTATTTCAAAGTTGATTCATGATAACAATTCGAGCGGGCATGGCAAAAGAAAATACTTTGCTATGCAGGGAAAGGGGTCTGTATCGTAATGGAAGACAACACTATCATCTCACTCAAGGGTATTTCAAAGAAGTTTGACGATGAAATTATTCTTGACAACATTGAACTCGACATCAAGGACAAGGAGTTCATAACGTTCCTCGGCCCGTCAGGCTGCGGAAAAACAACAATGCTGCGGATTATCGCAGGTTTCCTTGAGGCTGACAGCGGCAGCGTCATGTTTGAAGGTAAGGACATCAACAATCTCCCGCCGCATAAACGGCAAGTTAACACAATTTTCCAGCGATACCAGCTTTTTCCGCATCTCAATGTTTATGAAAACATTGCTTTCGGTCTGCGCAACAAGCGAATGAAAGAAAAGGATATCAGCAAAAAGGTTGAGGAAATGCTCTCGCTTGTTAACCTCAAGGGTTTTCAGCGCAGGAATGTTGCCTCGCTTTCCGGCGGTCAGCAGCAAAGGGTCGCCATTGCAAGGGCGCTTGCCGTAGAGCCGCGCGTTCTTTTGCTTGACGAGCCGCTTGCCGCGCTCGACCTCAAGCTTCGCAAGGACATGCAGGTTGAACTGAAAAACATTCAGAAAAGGCTCGGCATAACATTCATTTTCGTCACCCACGACCAGCAGGAAGCGCTTTCAATGAGCGACCGTGTTGTTGTTATGAACGAGGGACAGATTCAGCAGGTGGGAACCCCGCTTGATATATATAACGAGCCGAAGAATGCTTTTGTTGCAGATTTCATCGGTGAAAGTAATATTCTTGACGGCGTTATGCTTGACGACTTTAAGGCGAAGTTTTCCGGTGCTGTTTTCCAGTGCCTTGACAAGGGCTTTGCCGTTAATGAGTCGGTCGATATCGTTATCCGTCCGGAGGATGTTGATGTTGTTCCCGTCAAGGAGGGCGCAATTATCGGCACGATCACTTCAAACACCTTCAAAGGTGTACACTTTGAAATGATTGTCGACATCCAGAATTTCAAGTGGATGATCCAGACCACGGATTATTACCCCGTGGGAACAAAAATAGGCATAGAGATTGAGCCGGACGCAATCCACGTTATGAAAAAGAGCAAGTATTCCGGAATGTTCGGCGATTACAGCTCCTTTAGCGATGAGCTTGAAAAGCTTTCGGATCTGACTGAAGAGGAGGATTGACAATGAACAAAACCTCCCTTTCAAAAAGATTTTTTGCATCTCCGTATATGATATGGGCTGCAATATTCATCATTGTTCCGTTGATTTTTGTTGTCTATTACTCCCTTACGGATGCTTCGGGCGCATTTTCGCTTGAATATATCAAGGACATCGGCCGCTACAGAGACATCATGCTCAATTCAATCTGGCTCGGTTTTATTGCAACGATAATCAGCCTTGTCATTTCCTATCCGCTTGCCTACATTATGGCGCGAAGCACAACGAATGTTCAGCGAACAATGATGATGCTCGTCATGCTCCCGATGTGGATGAATCTTCTCATCAGGACATACTCGCTCATGATCCTTTTGCAGGATACCGGAATAATCAATACTGCACTCGGCTTTTTGCATCTTCCGCCGCTTAAAATGATAAATACCGACGGGGCGGTTGTTCTCGGAATGGTGTATAACTATATACCCTATATGATTCTGCCGCTTTATTCAATCATGGCAAAGCTTGACCATGGATTGATTGAAGCCGCAGAAGATCTCGGCGCAAACAAGCTTTCCGTTCTTTCAAAAATCATTCTCCCGTTGAGCCTGCCGGGTATTGCTTCGGGCTTTACAATGGTTTTTGTTCCGTCCGTTTCAACCTTTTACATTTCAAAAAAGCTTGGCGGAAACACCGTTTCCCTCATCGGCGATATCATTGAAATGCAGTTCAAATCCTCAAACAACTATAACCTCGGGGCGGCGCTTTCGCTCGTTCTGATGGTTATGATAATCATCTGCATGGCGGTTATGAACCGCTTCACTTCTGACGAGGATGACGGAGGTGTTCTGATATGAAAACAAAAATGTCTCCGCTTTCAAAACTTTATGTTGCGCTTATCATGATTTTCCTTTATGCGCCGATAGTTGTAATGATTTTCTTCTCTTTCAACTCTTCGGTCAGCACAAGCGTTTTTGCCGGTTTCTCAACTCGTTGGTATACCTCTCTGCTTCATGACGAGGGAACGATGAAGGCGGTTGCAAACACCCTCATTCTTGCCGTATCCTCCTCGCTTATCGCAACCGTGATGGGTACTGCGGCGGCCGTCGGCATTGATGCAATGAAGAGCAAATGGGTAAAACGCACAACAATGAGTGTGACCAACATTCCGATGATGAATCCGGAGATAGTCACCGGTATTTCAATGATGCTGCTTTTTGTTTTTGCCGCTAAGCTCATCGGCGTTGTTGACGCGCTCGGCTTTTGGACAATGCTCATTGCCCACGTTACGTTCAACCTGCCGTATGTTATCCTTTCGGTTTTGCCGAAGCTGCGACAGATGGATCCCCGTCTTCCGGAGGCGGCGATGGATCTCGGCTGCACACCGGTTCAGGCGTTTTTCAAGGTTACGCTCCCGTCAATCATGACGGGCATCACGTCCGGCCTTATGATGTCGTTCACGCTTTCGCTTGACGATTTTGTAATCAGCTATTTCACACAGGGGCCGTCCTTTGAAACGCTGCCGATACGCATTTTTTCAATGACAAAAAAGCGCGTCACACCGGATATGTATGCGCTTTCAACCCTCATTTTTGCAACAATTCTTCTCCTGCTTGTTGCTCTCAACCTTTCGCAGATACACGGCGAAAGGAAGCTTAAAAACAAGCTTGACAAGGAGGTGCAGGAATAATGAAAAAGGTTATTTTTGCCCTTGTCTGCTCGTTTATCGTCTGCGCCTGCGTTTTGAACTGCTCTGCTTATGAGCATGAGGAATACTATAAGGGCGCAAAAAAGGGCGAGGTTCTGAATGTTTTCAACTGGGGCGAATATATCAGCGACAGCTATGAGGACGGAATGCTCGATGTCAACAAGGAGTTTGAAAAGCTGACCGGAATCAAGGTCAATTACGTCACCTTTGAAAGCAATGAGGATATGTATGCAAAAATCAAAAACGGCGGCGCAAGCTATGATATCATTGTTCCGTCCGATTACATGATTGAGCGCATGATTGATGAAAACCTTCTTCAGAAGTTTGATGTCAAATCGCTTCCGAATTATCACTACATCGACGAGAAGTATCGCGGAATGTATTTTGACGAAAATGATGAATACTGTGTTCCCTATAATGTCGGAATGGTTGGTCTCATCTATAACACCAAGGTGGTTACCGAAACTCCTGACAGCTGGAAAATCATGTGGGACGAAAAATATGCAGGAAAAATCCTTATGATTGACAATCCGCGCGACGCTTTTGCAATCCCGCAAAAAATTCTCGGCTACTCCTTTAACTCCACAGACGAAAAGGAGCTTTCCGATGTTGCCCAGATGCTCATTGACCAGAAGCCTCTTCTTCAGGGTTATGTTATGGACGAGGTCTATAACAAAATGGAGAGCGGCGAAGCAGCCATGGTGCCGTATTATGTCGGAGACTTTATCACAATGCATGACGTTAACCCCGACCTTGCGTTTGTCTATCCGAAAGAGGGCGTGAACATTTTTGTTGACGCAATGTGTATTCCGGAATGCGCGCAGAACGTTTCCGCCGCAATGAAGTACATCAATTTCATGCTTGACCCGGAGATCGGCCTTTGCAATGCATGGTACATCGGTTATGCAAGCCCGAACACCGGCGTTGTTAACAATCCCGATTACGCCGATTATGCCGAAAACAAGCTGCTTTATCCCGATGAGGATAGTATGCCGGATGTTGAGTACTTCCACAATCTTCCGCAGGAGACGCTTGAGCGTTTTGCAAGCCTTTGGAACGATATAAAGGTTGCCGGAAGCAGCAATACGCATATCTATGTCGGCTTTTCCGTTGTCGGAGTGTGCTTTGCCGCTTATGTTGTTTACTCATACATCAAAAAGAAAAAGCGCGAGTATTGGTACGATTTTCCGAATACATAAAGTAAAAAAGCAAGAGGCCGCCGCAAATCAATCAAAAGATATGCGGCAGCCTCTTCTTAAATTTTTGTATATTTATCAAGCTGAGTATTGATATCACGACCTCCATACATCACGCGCATGATAGAAACTGTCGTATTACCATTATCAACAATATAAAGGATGCAGTAATTATCTACAGGAACAATATGAAGTCCACGGCTTTTCCACGGTTCTCTATCATAAAAACGATATCGTTCCGGCATAGATTTGAGACTCATAATACACTTTTCTATTCTGTCCAGCTGACCACCGGCATTCTCCGGTGACTGCAGCTCATATGCAATATACTCATAGATATTACGGATGTCATTATCTGCCTGATCTGTAACCTTGACAGTATAAATCATAGATTATAATCCTTACGGATGTCTGCAAAAGCTGCACCAGCCTCTTTCGTTCTTCCGGTTTTGATATCCGCATATCCTTTCTCAAGTTCTGCATTCAGCTCTGATTCTGATAAAGCGGACATATCTACAGGACGAGAAGATGGAAGCTTCACATCAAACGGAAGTCCTCTTTGAAGAATAATCTGTTTATAAAACATATTGATAGCATTGGAAGCAGGAATGCCCAGTGCTGATAAAATGCCTTCTGCCTTTTCTTTCACATCCGGCTCAATACGAGCATAGAGATTTGCTGATTTTGCCGCCATATAAACACAGCCTTTCAGATATTTTTCTAATTTTATTATACCTGTATGTGCGTACAATAGCAAGACATTTTATAAAATTTACAATCCGTTCATTAAAATTCATCAAAGTCTTCCTGCGTAGCTATCTGATCATATTTGACTGAGTCATTTCCTTTTGGATATACTGCTATTCTTCATAGTCCACGCTTGCCCTTGCTTCTCTGACGAGGGCAACATAGGACGATATTTTTTTGTGCTCCGGGTGCTCGCGGTATCTGAGAACGTCCTCGAGCGAGTCAAACTCACTGAGAAGCACCGCGTCAAACATAGACTCTTTAGGGTTGACGTTCAGGTTGACCTGCATTGAGCGAAGGAAATCAATCTTTTCCGGAAGCGCCTCAAGCATACTTTTTACAAGCAGAAGGTTTTCCTCTTTTGTCCTGCCCTCGGCAAAGGGCTTGAATTTCCACATTACAACGTGCTTTATCATTTTGAATCCTCCTTAAACCGCTATTGCGCTCATTCTGTCTATAAGGCTGTCGCTTCTTACGGCGGACATATTATTTATAAAGATAACATCATTAGCTTTGACCTTTTCGGCAAGACTGATGAAGCCTTGCTTGTAGTAGCGGTAGTCAATAACATAGACCTTTTTATAGTTGTATACGATATAAGGGATAACGGCGTTTGCAAAGCTTTCCTTGATAATTACGCAGGTTTTTCCCTTTTGGCGCTCCAGATTTTCAATCACAGTATACGGATTGTCGGCTGCGGTGAACGCGCTGTATTTCTGCGATACGGGGTAGGAGGAGGTGTCGTTGACAAGGTACCAGTCAATGACCTTTCCGTCCGGCTGGGTGAACTGAAGCTTTGTTTTGTACGGCGGCATATACGCCTCAAGGGTGTCCGGGTTCTTTTTCATTGCGCTTGAGTTCGTATTGGTATAGAACGAGCCGAGAAATTCACCGAAGCTCTTTTTTTCAAACTTGTCAAGCGTTATTGCACTGAAGTTTTTGACCCTCGCAAATTCTTCATATGCGTAGTAGGCGCCGAGTGCCGTCCAGTGGTGGTCGGTGCGGAAGTAAATATATTCATCGCGGTGCATACGCATTGCCTTATAAATATTTATCGGCGTGACAGAAGACGACATTTTGCCGTAGATATACTCCATTGCGGCCTTTTGGTCGCAGGTGGTGATATTCTTTCCCTTTCTGACCGAATCGGACATTGTTATATCAATGCTTGTCGGAACGAGCATTGAACAGACCTTTGCCTTGCCGGAAAGCCGTTGAGCCGTTTTGTTCACTACCGAGGCATACTTATCCGCAACGCTCTGATTGAACGAGCAGTATTCATAACCCGCGCTTCCGACAACAACAACATTTGAAAGCTTCTGAACGACCTCGCCGAGCTGATCGGGTACGGTGGGCTCCTTTTCTTCCGTTGTGCTTTCCGTTGCAGGCTCGTTCTTGCTGCCTGTGGGCGGAATATTGTTGTTTACAACCTCGTTGTTGAGTCCATAGATTCTGTCACCGAAGCCGCGCAGGTTTTCTATCTTTTCGTTTGCGGAGATCATAGCCTCCCTGAACGGAAAGGTGTCGGAAAACCATGCGTCAATTCCGCGGAAGAAGCTGCCGTCAAGAAGCGAGGAAAGGCTGAAAGACGGAAAGGAGGCGAGCTCGCGTTTTTCATTCTCCGAAAAGGACGGGCGAAGCGGAAGAAGCAGGGAAACAAAAAGTCCGAGCACCAGCATTCCGACAAAGACGCACGGAAGAATGACCTTGTAAAGCCTGACGGAATTTTTAACTGCTTTGATATATTTTTCGCTGTGTTGACGCTTTTTCATGTTCTGTCACCCCTCCTTTTAGAATTGGAAATAAAGGAACGGATTATAACTGTCTCCAACCAATGAAAATGTTGAAAAAAGCAGAAGAAGCACCGGAACGGCAATTTTGCGCACAACGTTGAACAATGCCGCGTTTGCGTCGTGGCGCGCCTTTTGCGTAATGAGCTTTCCGAGGTTTTTCATCGCCGGAGTGCAGGCAAGGCAGGCAACAAGCAAAAAGACAAGGTTATTCTTCAAAAGGGTGTTGATTTCAAAGCTTGAAAAGCCGTTGCCGCAAAGGCCGAACATTCCTTTGAGCACCGTGAAGCCTGCCGAAACATTCTGAAAGCGGAAAATTATCCAGCCGAAAAAGGAGACAAGCAGCAGATAGACGTGCGAAACCCATGAGGGAGCCTTTTCAAGCTTTTTAAGCAGGAACAGCCTTTCCATGGTGAGAAAGACAAAGAAATAAAGTCCCCAAAGAACAAAGTTCCAGCTTGCGCCGTGCCAGAGACCGGTCAGAGCCCAAACGATGAATGTGTTGAGGATTGTTCTTGCAAGTCCCTTTCTGCTTCCGCCGAGGGGGATATAAACATAGTCGCGGAAAAAAGAGCCGAGCGAGATGTGCCATCTGCGCCAGAATTCGCCGACGCTTTTTGAGCAGTAGGGGTAATCGAAGTTCTCCTTGTAATGGAAGCCTATCATTTGTCCCATTCCGATAGCCATGTCGGAATACGCGGAAAAGTCAAGGTATATCTGAAGCATATAGAAGAGCATTCCGAGCCACAATCCGAGCGCCGGGCGGCTTTCAAGAACGGCAAGGTTCTTTTGCAGGTCGGCGGCAACCGAAAGCGCAGAATCGGAAAGCAGAACAGTGTCCGCAAGCGAGCCGCAGACGTTTGCAAGCAGCGCCTTTTTTCCGAGTCCTGCCGCAAAGCGTGAAATTCCCTTTGAGATCTCATTGAGGTTTGTTTTGCGGTTTTCAATTTCATAGCAGACGTCGCTGTAGCGGACAATGGGGCCTGCTATGCACTGGTGGAACAAGCTTGCGTACAAGAGGACATGCCAGAACCTTTTCTGCGCCTCGGTTTCGCCCCTGTAAACATCAATAACATATGAGAGAAGCTGGAAAGTATAAAATGAAATGCCTATCGGGAGCGCCGTTTGAACAATGTTTTCCGGAAAGCCGGTAATAGCCTTGATATTTGTGAGGATAAACGTCAGGTACTTGAAAATACCTATCAGGCCGAGGTCAACAACGCAAGCGCAAATGAGGAGCAGCTTTGCTTTTTTTGTTCCGCGGAATTTTTCTATTCCGAGGGCAAGCAGCCAATCCGCAAAGCACTCAAAGACCAGCAGAAAAACATACTTCGGTTCGCCCCAGGCATAAAAAAACAGCGAGAAGATGAGCATGACAAGGTTTTTTGTTTTAAGATCTTTTGCAAAAAAATAGCAGATAAGATTCAGCGGAAAAAAGAAATAAAGAAAGAAGAGATTTGAAAAAACCATAGATAAATCCTCCGGCGGACGCAAGTCGGATTTTTGTCCTTATGACAATTTACTGAGTACATATTGTACCGCCTTAACAAAGGAAATTGTTTACATTTGAGAATGATTTTGTAAAATAATTGCAATTGTTTCTGACCTGCTTCGACAAACTCTCACCGCGCTGCTTTAGCACCTGCGAACAGATAAACGGACTTTGACATTCAGGGCAGACCAAAAAGCAAAAATAAAAAGCTATAATTCACAGAAAGCAAAATGAAAATACTTTCAGTAATTATAGCTTTTTTTATTAGATTAAATTACATTTGAGAGCGGCAAAATACGCTTTTATTTTTTAACAGCAGAGAAAATGCCCTTGATATAGTTCCATATCTTCAGAAAGAAGAGCGTAATTTTTTCAAAGAAAGTGAGTGTTTTTGTAATCTCGTTGCCCTCTCTTATCTCGTAATAGGCCGGAAGATCAACATTTCTGTCACCGGGTGCGGAGTCAACAAGAACATCCTCCATAATCGGTTTGAGGAAAGCCGAAACAACCTCAATGCCGAAGTCGTCGCCGTATTTCAGCACTATGGCAGTGAGCGCAACCGAGGTTCCCGCAATGTCGCCGCCGAAAGCCGCCGTCATTGCCTCAAGGAACAGCACCTTTGTGTCGCTTGAGGTGCCCTCAAGAGAATAGTTGAGCAAAATTGCAATGCACCTGAGACCGAGCTGCATCTCAACGCTGTTTGAGCTGAAGTTTTCATCGCCTGCGCAATAGACCTTGAATATTGCCGAAAGAAGCTCAAAGCCGGTTTTGTAGCTGCTTGCCGGAAGAGTGAGATTGTATTTTTTTGCAATCGTTTCAATCGTTTCTCCCTCGCCGTAAAGCGGAAGGTCAACAAGATACTTCGCCTTTTCGCAAACTGTTTCAAAAACCTTTTTGAGGCCTTCATCATCTTTTCCGATAAGCTTGCAGAGCCTGTCGGCATTCATAAAGCGGTTGAACATATCTCTGAGCGAAAGATCAAAAACCTCTTCTGCATATTCCTGAGTGTTCGTTGTAACCTTGAGCAGCGCCTCCTCGTTGTAGCCGTCAGGAAGAAGAAGCGGATTTTTGATGGAGGTGACGTTCTTTTCTCTGACCTCCACCTTGTTGTCAAGGAAAGAAACAAAGCGGTATGCAAGCGGATAGTTGAGCAGAGAGGGCACGCCTATGTCAAAAGTGACATTGGCGGCGTCGCTTGTGATTTTGCCGATATCCGCGCTGTGCTTGTGTCCCGTGAAAACATACTGGATTCCGAGGTCGGCAAACTTTGTCGCAAGGGTTTTCCAGTTCTTGACAAGGCTGTCGTTAATCATCTTTTCCTGCATTGAAAAGTGCGCAACAACCGGATGGTGCATCATGCCGATGAGCTTTCTTCCCCTTGCGGTTGCGGCCTTTGCCTGCGTCTCTATCCATGAAAGAAGCTCGGCGCCGATTTCACCGTCGTTATTGCCGGGCTTGATGGCGTCAATGGCAAGCAGAGTGTAGCCGCCGTCAAGATCGACCGCATAGCTGTTGGTTTTTTCGTCAACTGCGTAAGCATCGGAAAAGCCAAAGTTTTTGTATAATGTGCGGAATGTTTCAACGGGCTCGGTTTTAAGACCGTAATAATCGTGATTTCCGGGGACAACAAAAACTTTGATACCGGTTTCGTTTTCAAACGCTTCAAGGTAAGCGGAAATCATTGAATGCTGTTCGGCCGTTCCTGCATTGGAAAGATCGCCGGCGAGGAAAATATACTTTGCGCCGGCTGCCGCAGAATCCTGCATGAACGAATCAAAAACAGCAAAAGCTTCATTGCTGAGCGAAAGCAGGGAGCCGCGGTTTCCGTATTCACCGTTCTTAAAACGGTCGTCAATCTTTTCAACCTTTGAAAGATGAATGTCGCTTGCGACGGAGATTTTCAGTCCGCCGTCCTGCGCCGAAGCGCAAACGCCCGTGACCGAAAGCGCCAGAACAAGCGAAAGGATGAGTGCCAATGCTTTTTTCAATGTTTTCATAACAAATGATTTCTCCCTTCATATGTTTTAATAGATTTTAACACATTTTAAAAATAAAAAAATACGTCAAAGGAAAAATAATACAGTTTTACCACATTTTTTTAATCCGCAATTTTCGCCATAAAGCGGACGTCGGTCAAGCCGGGGGCGTCCTTTTTCGGTGCCGGCACATTCATTGCGGCGGCGTGAAAAACGGCGCCCTTGCCGAATTTTTCGCAGATGTTAAAAACCTGCGCTTCAAGTCTCTCAAGCTTTTCATAGCGGCTGCTGCTGTAAAAAAGGCTGTACTGCAAAAAGCACTGCTCCGCAACCAGTCCGCTCGCGCGTATACCTACTGAGCGGACGTTGCACTCCCATTTCCAGGTCTTTGAAAAAAGCTCCATACCGAGCGAAAAAAGCATTTCAACTATCCTTGTCGGCTGAGGGAGGGGAGCCTGACTTTCGCGAACAAGGAAGTTCTCGTCGCGGATATGAATCTGAACGAGCGTTGCCATAACGTTGTTCTTGCGCAGCGAGGCCGCCACCTTTTCCGTGAGGGCGAGCAGAACTGCCGCCACCTCCTCGTTTGTTGTGAGATCGCGGACGCAAGTTACGCTGCGGCCGAAGCTTTTTGCGGGCGGCATCTCGCTTTTTGAAAGCACCGGCGAATTATCCTTTCCCGAGGCGCAGAGCCAAAGCTGTTCGCCGGCCTTGCCCAGCGTGAGCCGAAGCAGGCGCGGATCGGCGTCCGCAAGCTCGCCGAGGGTGGTAACGCCTATTGAATCGAGCTGCCTTTTTGTTGCCTTACCCACTCCTATCATATCCTGAACCGGGAGCGGACGGACAATTGATTGAAAATGTGCTCTGTCAATGACCGTGACGGCGTCCGGCTTTTTCATGTCTGAGCCGAGCTTTGCAAAGACCTTGTTGAAGCTTACGCCGACAGAGACGGTAAGCCCTGTTTCCTTTTTAACGCGCTCTTTAATTTCATATGCAATTTTTTCGCCGTTTCCGAAAAGGAGAGTGCTGCCCGTGATATCAAGCCAGCATTCATCCATGCCGAACGGCTCGACCCGGTCGGTATAGCTTTCGTAAATTGCCCGTACCGCTTTGGAGTAATACACATACTTGTCGTAATGCGGCGGAGCTATAATTAGCTGAGGGCATTTTATCTGCGCCTGCCAGACGGCTTCGGCCGTTTTTACGCCGAACTTTTTTGCCTTTTCGTTTTTTGCAAGGACTATCCCGTGCCGTTCCTCAACGCTTCCGCAAACGGCCATGGGAACGTCCCTCCATTCCGGGTGGTCAATGCATTCAACCGAAGCGAAAAAATTGTTGAGATCACAGTGAAGAATGATTCGGTCAGCCATAGCCTCTGCCTCCTATCGAACATTTGTTCGGTAGATATTGTATCACACGGAAGCCGTGTTGTAAAGAGATTTATGATTTTATTTAAGGAAGCTCTGATTAAATCTGATGTGCAGATTACGCAGTCAGATTTTTCGTCAGATTGTGCAAAAGCTGCGGAGGAATCCTATCGGATTTCAAGCGGTTTTTGTGCAATATGGCTGGAAAGATACAAGTAATATGTGCATCAAAGCGTATGCTGTGATTTATTCAGAGGTTCCTTAACAAAGCGGAAAGGGTAGTGCCTTGAGCACGGCAAAAACCGGGCGACCTTTTTGTCACCCGGTTTTCAGCGATGATTGTTGATTTGTTGAGATATTATTTCACTACCTGCGGCTTGTCAACCGAAAATTCAAAGACTTTTTCAAAGTTGTTCTGGCTACAAAGCTTCAGAGTAAGCTCCGTCTGGTCATAAACAATGCTCCAGATTGTGCTGCATATAAATCCGTGGAGATCATCCTCGTCCATGCTGACCCGGTGGAGCACATCTATTGCCTGAACAGTTGAAAGTACGCCGCTCGTTTTGTAAAGATAAGAGTAAACCTTGGCAACCCTTTCCTGACCCATTCCGTTCGGATCGTCTGCGCCCGGAGTGAGGCAGTAGTTCGCCGCTGCGATATAATCGACACGGTTTCCGTCCTTTTTCTCGGGATAAATCAGGTTCATTTTGCCGTTGATATATTCAACAACAACGCTGTTTCCGGATGCGTCGGCAATATGATAGTGATAGGAATAGTTGGGCATGAACAACGGCTCCCTCAGGTCGTAGGCACGGAAAATTTCAATAGCCTCCTGAACCGTTGCGGCTTTGTCCAAAACGGCGCGTATCATCATTGTGCAAGTGAGATTCGGTTTTTCGGTCAACTGGAAAACGGCAGGACATTCAAGCTCAAGAATACCTATTGAAAGCCCCTTTTCGTTCATTCCGTCAAACGGAACATACGGTGCAAGCATCATAAATGAACGATTCATTTTATTCTCTGCGGTGAAGTCTTTGTCATAGCCGTTAAAAAGCATGGAGACGGAGGAAACGCTTGCGTATCCGTTTTTCGGGTGCGTCCATACCAATGCATGGTCACATTCGATATAATCGAAGTTTCTTGCAAAAATATAGTTGCCTTCAGGTGTTACGGCGTTGAATGTTGTGCAGCCGAGCGCCGGAAGATTTCCTTTCAAAAAGCTTTTCCGAATACCTTTTAGAATCAGTTCAATGTGATTTGAAACTCCGTTTTTGAGCAGTTCGTCGATGTCGTAATCGTAGGTATAATTCATGGTGTACAAGCCGTCGGCAAGCTTTTGGACCGAAGAAAGGCTTTCCTGTTGTTTTTTCATTGAGCCGAAGCATGTGCATGAGAAGAGAACAAGCGCAGAAAGCAGAAAACTTAATGCCTTTCTCAAAAAAACAAGCATAACAGTTACTCCCAACAATAAGATTTTTTGTGACTGCATGATTATAGCATTTTTTTGCCATTGGGGCAAGATTTGTTTTTTTAAATTTCATTAAATATAGAATAAAGCTGCCGCGAATGCTTCAGAAGCAGCGGCAGCCTTTTGAATCATTTTATTTTGCCTTGATGTTGTGTTCGCCGGGAGTTGCAATGTGGGAGAAGAAGAACTCGCGCCTTTCATCGGTGTTGATAACGGTGACGGGCTTGATCTGATTGAGGACAACACCCTTTTGGCGGAGCGATTCCTTGTAATCGTCATAGGTGCCTTTTTTGAGGAAGAGCACCTCCGGACGGTTAATCATGCCCCAGCGTCTGTATTTGAAGTATTTTTCGTTAACGCCCTTGAGCTTTTCGTCGAGAATGTCTATGTATTTCTGTCTGTCCTCCTCGCTGACCTCGTGGTTAACCTCGGCAAGCATGCAGTAGCGCGGAGGAGTTGTGGAATAGTCATAGCTGAAGCTGTGACCGATGAATTCGTCGCCCATCTCCTTTGCCGTTTCCTCGGCTGCCCAGTCAACCATCTGCGTTGTGGTCTTTTCGTTCGCAAGGTTCATGCTCAGACCGAGCCTGTAAAGGAATTCAACGCGCGGAGTGTTGTTATACATTCCTGTGACCTTGACAACGTCCTCCATCCGGTATCTGTAAAGACCGGAGAAGTTTGAAACGATGAGCTCATAGGTTTTGCCGACTTCAAGCTCGTTGATGAGCAGCGGTCTTGCGCTGTGGTCGGATTCTTCTTCGCCGTCGTTAATCGGCAGGAACTCAAACAGAATGAAGTTCGGAAGCAGAACGGCGTCGGTAACATTAAGCTCGGTTGCCATTGCGAAAAAGCCTTCCGCAGCGGCATAGCCCATGTTGTGAATCGGAATATCGGGGCCGATATATTTTTTAAGCTTGTCAACATAAACGTTAAGAGTTGAGTTTATCATGCCGTAAGCCCAGGTAAGGTTCGGCCAGATACGCGGAGCGATGGGATCGTCAAAGCCTTTTTCAAATTCCTTACGCAGGAAAGCGGCGCGCTTCGGGTCGGGCTTGATCTTTCTTTCAAATTTCGGGCGAAGCTCGGGCGGAATTTTAACGCTCGGATCAATGGTGCCCGTTTCAATATCGTGGCAGATCATTTCCCACTTTTCCTCAAGGCAGTCGAACATTGTTGTGAGAAGTGTGATTACCATTGAGCCGAGATAGCTGACGCGTGCGTTCTTAACGGCAAAAAGAACCTGAAGATATGCGGTGTCGAGAAGCTCCTCGTGTTCGGGATAGAGAAGATCGAGAGGGGAGGTGCAGAAAAACGGCATGATGGCCTTGAGATATGTAAGCGGAATCTGACCTGCACCGTTGCACCGTTTTCCGTCCTCAAGTCTGTGACCGGTGAGCACAAGGGCAAGCGGGCCAATTGAAGCCGGCATACGCTTGTTCTGGTGCTTTTTGAGCCAATGGGCGGCGGTTGCAACCGAGGCGGAAAAGCCGATGCACTGCATTGTCCAAAGGTCCTTAACCGATTTGGGAAGAATCTTCGGCTTTCCGAGGCTGCCGGAAGATGAGCAGTAGCGAACGTTCCAGCCGCTGAACATGAGGTTATTCTCCCTGTTGTGGATCATGCGGTCAACATAGGGCTCATAATCAGCATAGGTGGTAAGAGGAACCTTGTCCTGATACTCCCGGAAGCTTTTAATTTCGGCAAAGTTGTACTTTTTTCCGTACTCGCAGTTCTTGTTTCTGCGAAGAATTTTTTTGAGCACAGTGTTCTGCGCCTTCATCGGATCCTTTGTAAAATAGTTCTCTTCGGTAAGAGAAATATCACCAAGAAAAATACCAAAATCTGAAAATGGCATAGAAAGCTCCTCCGTTTTTAGATTTTCTGCGCACAGCGGCGCAATCTAAAAAAATTTTATCACATTGTGTCACAAGTGTCAACGGTGTGTCGGATTTTTGAACGGCTTTTTTCAAGATGAAAAAAGTGGTTTTGTGTTTAAACCAACAAACATAGTAAATTTGTAGGATTATGACCTGCTTTATATATTCCGTACAATTACTTACTACGGCTCAAATTATTTTACTCTTTCTTTTCCCCGTTCTCTTCGTTTCCTTTTTTCGGGCGTTTAATCTTTTGCGAGGAGGTTTTTTCAAATTCGTGCCGCCTGATGCTGAAGCGGCGTATGCTTTTATATGAGGGCAGCTTTTTGTTGACGTCCTTAACAACGTCCGAGACCGCCTCGTTGATATCCTCATGGGTAAGCTCGTCTTTTTGCAGCTTTTCCCTGATTGCGTCCTCATCTGGCACAACCTGCGCCACAACTGCTTCGTCGCCCTTTTTCTCTTCGCCGAAGATGAGTGATTCAAGCACAAGGGGGTCGCTGTTGAGGTAGTATTCTATCTCTTCGGGATAGATATTCTTTCCGCCCTTTGTTACTATCACGTTTTTGCTGCGCCCCGTGATATGATAGTTGCCGTCCTTATCGCAGTAACCGAGATCGCCGGTATGGAAAACTCCGCCTTTTTTGACGAGGGCGGTTGCTTTTTTGTTTTTATAGTAGCCGAGCATGACCATGGGACCGTTCACACAAATTTCACCTATTCCGTTTTCGTCGGGACTTTCAACGGTGACGGTGCAGTTGTCAAGCGGCTTGCCCACGCTGTCGGGCAGTGGGTCAAAAGCGCTGTTGCAGATAACTATCGGGGAGCATTCGGTCAGCCCGTAGCCGATTACAACGGGAAGTCCGAAAGAATAGAAATCCGCCGCAACGTCTCTGTTCAGTGCCGCCGCTCCGCAGATTATCATGCGTACTCTGCCACCAAACGCTTCATGAATGGCATGATACATCATCTTTTTAAGCTCCGGAGCAAACTTGATAAGCGCCTGAGAAACGCGTCCGATTGTGAAAACACGCTTGATTCCGCTCTGGCTCGAAAGCTTTTTAAGAATACGCGTGTGCATTTTTTCAAGCATGAGCGGAACAGTTACAAAAACTGTAGGTTTGAACGCGGAAAGATCCTCGCTCATTCGTCTGAGCGAAGAGCAAAAGCCCACCGAGCCGCCTAAATAAAGAATGGCAAGCAGAACGATGGTCTGATATGTGTGGTGCAGCGGAAGCACGCAGAGCGTTGAGTCCGCGCAGGAAAGACCGAGCCGGTCAAGCACGCCGCAAAGGTCGGAGATAAGGTTACTGTGCGAGAGCATGACCGCCTTGGCGTTGCCGGTTGTTCCGGAGGTGAAGAGGAGGAAGCTCACGGCGTCCTTGTCAAGCGCCGCCGAGGTATAGTCCTTGACTCCGTCCTTCAAAAGCTTTTCGCCGTTTTTCATAAGCTCGGAAAACGAAAAGACCTTTTCGTTGTCATACTCGGAAAAGCAGATGATTCTGAATCCTCTCGGCAACCGTTTTTTTGCCTCAAGAAGTTTTTTGCAAACCTTTTCATCGCAAAAGACCGCCTTGCAGCCGGAAAAGGAGAGCGCGTTCCAAAGCCCCCCGGCGTCCATTTCTCGGTCAAGGGGAACAACGGCGCCGCCGCCGCAGGACACGGCAAAATATGAAACGCACCATTCATAGCAGTTTTTTGCGCAGACGGCAACGTTCTTTTTTTCAAGCGAAAGAATGTTGAAAAGAGCCGTGCCCAGATAATTTACATGGCGCAAAAGCTGTTTATATGAAACAGAGGAACCGTCCGGAAGAACGGCCGCAGTGCGAAGACCGTAGCGCAGGGCATTGAAATAAAGCATATCGCGCAGCGTTTCAATGTTCTTTTTCTCCTCCAAACGGTTCACCTCCGATCGTTTGTTTTTGCGTTTTAAAGGGGTCGGAATTATTTTTCGCTGCTTGTTTCTTCTTTATCCGCCTTGTAAACAAAGTTTTTCAAAAGCTTTGCGTTTTCGTCAAGATCCATGTATAACACGTCGCCGACGCCGCTGACGGACTTGTTGGACCATGTTCCCGTTGCGGGTATGCGGTGCTGAAGAACGTCGTAGCGCAGATAGCTTGCCATTGCCCCGACGGCAAGGGAAACAAGCTCGTTTCTCGAAATGTTCGTCTGAATCATGGGGAGAACCTCCTCCATGATTTTCATAAGCTTTACGGGATTGGTTTTTGTAACCTTTTTAATAATTGCGGAAATAACCTTGCGCTGTCTTGCGGTGCGGTTGAAGTCATCGTCAAGATAGCGTATACGGCAGTACCAGAGCGTGTGCCAGCCGTTCCAGTGGTTTGTTCCGGCCTTGGCTTTAATTTTTACAACGTCGCGCAGATACTTGGCCTCCTCCTTGGTAACGCCCTCAACTGTGAGTCCGCCCATGAGGTCGATGAACTTTACAAATGCGTCAAAGTCAACAAGAATGTAATCGTCAATCTTGACTTTGAAGTTGTATTCAAGAGTATCAATCGCAAGCTGAACGCCGCCGAAGCTGAACGAAGCATTGAGCTTGTTGTAATAGCCGTTTGACGGAATGCAGACATAGGAGTCGCGCAGAAAGGACGTAAGCTTCAGCTTTTTGTGCTTTTTGTCTATTGAAAAAAGCATCATCGTGTCCGAACGCTGGCCGCTGACATCTCCTCTTGCGTCGCTGCCGATGAAGAGAATATTGCGCACATCGCCGCTTGTTGCAAGCTTGTTTTCACTAATATATTTATTCTCGTCAACAAGCTTTGTGTCGTATGAAATTTTTCCGAGCACGTAGTAGCCGTAGGCGAAAAGTCCTCCAATCAGGAGAACAATAACGGCAATAATAATCCCTGCAACCTTGCCCGGGGAAACGCGCTTTTTTTTGCTGCTGATATTCTTTTTACTGTTTTTCGGCGCTTTTTTACCAGTACTGCTTTGCTGCGCGGGAACGGGCTTCACCGTGTTCTGAACAGGTCTCGGCGTGCGGTCGGAGACGGGCGCTCCGGTCGGCTTTCTGCTTTTCGGTGCGTCCGAGTAAATCTCGGTGCTTTTCGGAATATATTTCGGAACGCCGTCCGAATCCGTAAAGTCGCCTTCGCGCGGTTCAACCGGTCGGCCCTTGGGAGTTCTGCTTTTCAGAACAGGCGCGTCGCTTTCGGGAATATGAACAACGAAATCCGAGTCCGAGGCATTCTCGTCCCTGAGACGGGAGGAGGGAGCAATCGGAGTTTCGTTTGAAAATCTGTCCTTTGAGTTAATTTTGTTTTTATTATTGTTTTTCCGGTCGGAAAAATAAATATCATCCACCGTTTTTACACCCCTTAAAGTATAAATTATCTTATATAAACCGGATAAAATCAGCTTAAAATCAATTGATAATCATTTTATGCAAGTCTAATATATATTACAATACAAAGAAAAAAATCGCAAGTCGTTTTTGCGAAATTAACAAAAGTGTCAGAAAAAATTAAGAAGTCGCAATTTTGCTGCTCCCCATGCTTGAAACAACTGGAAAAAACATACAAAAATACCTGCTTGTTTTTGTAATAAACACCGAAATTTTAAAAGATACTTTAATATTTTCCCCGTCTATTGTATAATTATATAACATTTATTTGCGGCGGCCTTTGTTTTTGCGGCCGCCGGAAAAAAGAAAGAAAAAAGACGGGGGTTTGAAAATGGCACGAAATCATGAAGTTACCGAAAGACACAATCTTTTAAACCGTGACGGAACGCTTGCAGAGCCCGGCTGGTCGCGCAGCCTGGTTCAGATCTATAACCGCGAGGCTGTCAAGGCGCCGAAGTTCAGAATCAAGGAGTGGGATTACTACCTGATTCTTTGCGATAAGCATGCCGTGGCTCTCACTCTTTCCGATGACGGCTATATCGGAATGCAGTCTGCGTCGCTGCTTGTTTTTGACGAAAAGAATCCGTGGGAAATTACGAATTCCGTTCTCAATTTTTTCCCAATGGGTAAGTATAAGCTGCCGAGAACCTCCGAAAAGGGCGATCTTCATTACCACGACAAGACCCTTGACATGGACTTTGTCAAAAACGGCAGAACGCGCCACATCGTTGGCGAATACCGCAACTTTAAGGACGGAAAGGCGCTCAGGGTTGATATCACGCTCGACCAGCCGCCGATGGACACCATGGTTATTGCAACGCCGTGGAAGGAGAACAAAAAGGCTTTCTATTATAATCAGAAGATAAATTGTATGCGCGCGTCCGGCTATGCCGAATTTGACGGCGTACGCTATGAATTCAATCCCGAAACCGATTTCGGCACTCTTGACTGGGGTCGCGGCGTTTGGACATATGACAATACATGGAACTGGGGCAGCGGCAATGCAGTTGTTAACGGAAAACCGTTCGGCTTCAACATCGGCTACGGCTTCGGCGATACCACGGCAGCTTCGGAGAATGTGCTTTTCTATGACGGAGTTGCGCACAAGCTTGACGACGTTGAATTCCATATTCCGGCTTCGGGCTATACCGACCCGTGGAGGTTCACCTCGAGCGACGGACGGTTTGAAATGGATTTCAAGCCCGTTATTGACCGCAACGCAAAAATCAGCTTAAAGGTTATTGAAACGGATCAGCATCAGGTCTTCGGCAGACTGAGCGGAAAGGCCGTTCTTGACGACGGAACCGTTCTTGATATCAAGGATCTCATGTGCTTTGCGGAACGTGTACGCATGAAATATTAATTTACATAAAGGAGAATATAAAGATGAAGAAAACTTTACTTATCGGCGCCGGCGCAATCGGCGGCACCCTTGCCGTGCTTATGAAAGAGGCCGGCTATGACATTTCCGTGCTTTGCTATAACGATGAGATTAAAAACCTTATCACCGAAAAGGGCTTTTATCTCCACGGAGCAAAGGGCGAGCACCATGTACAGCTCAACTGCTACGCTTCGTTCGAGGAATTCGAGGACGAAAAGTTTGATATTGTCATCATTGCAACAAAGTTCCAGGCTGTTGCAGGCCTTGCTGAAAAGGTGCTCGGCAATCTCAAGGAGGATTCGCTCGTTGTCGGAATGCAGAACGGTATCCTTACGGACAAGCTTGCCGAAATTGTGGGCAAGGAGCGCGCAGTCGGCGTAATGATCGGCTTCGGCGCAACAAGGAACACCGATAACGACGTTACTATGACTTCGCTTGGTGAAATGTATATCGGCATGACCGACGGTTACCACCCCGGAAACCTTGATTATCTCAATGAAATGTATAACACCGTTCTTCCAACGGAGATTTCGGACAACATTCTGCGTCAGCAGTATTCAAAGCTCATCATCAATTCCTGCATCAACGCCACCGCCGCCATCACCGGTCTCACGCTCGGAAAGATGGTTGACGACAAGCGCGCAAGAACGCTTTATCTTGCAATCGCAAGGGAGGCGATGAGAGTTGCAAAGAAGATGAACCTTGACGTTCCCAAGTATGGCAAAATGCTGAATTACAAGCTTCTCATGCTTATGGACAACGCACCGTATAACGCAATCTGCCGCTATATTGTCTGGCTTGTTTCAAAGCTCAAGTATGCTTCGGTCAAGCCCTCAACTCTTCAGTCGCTTGAAAAAGGCGAAATAACCGAGATTGAAATTTTCAACGGCTACATTGCAAAGCTCGGAAGAGATTACGGCATTGAAACTCCGGTTAACACAAAGCTCACCGCAATGATTCATGAAATTGAGCGCGGCGAAAGAAAAATCACTCCCGATAACCTTGAGGAATTCAGGGGAATGCTGTTCTGAGCGGCGTCAGCTTGAATTGAAAAAGTAAAAATCCCGCCCTCTTGCGAGAACGGGATTTTTGTCAATGGGGTACGAAAAAGATGGATTTGCGTTTGTGACGAATGGATTCGAACCCCCGAGGGCGTTTGAGTGAAATATCTCGCTTGCGCTCGATGTGAAATGTTTGCCTTACGGCAAACGTGAAATATTCCGGCTGTCGCCGGAATGTGAAATGAAATCCACCCGCCGCCGCAGCGATTTCACACGCCGCAGGCGTATTTCATACTGCGAAGCAGTATTTCACCCACCCGAAGGGTGGATTTCGTTGAAAAAAGCACGCCGAAGCGTGCTTTTTTCTG
>JAEDEQ010000094.1 GCA_016293225.1 Clostridiaceae bacterium | reverse complement strand
CGGGCGGCTCCGAGCGCCGCCCGTACGGATTTAGATGTTAGATGGTGTCTGTTTCGCGGCATACCTGTATATCAAGAAGTACCCCTTTGGGCGCGAAAAATATCTATTATCTCTTATCCATTATCCATTATCTATTATCTAAGATTATCCCCCGGCATAAACAGCGTCCCTGTCTGCCTGCCGTCAATAAGCTTGTAGATATCCTGCGGAGCGCTGCCGTTCATAACAACCGTCGGTATGCCGACCTCGCAGGCAATCTGCGCGGCATGAACCTTTGTCACCATTCCGCCCGTGCCGCGGCTTGTTCCGGCAGAGCCGCAGATTGAAAGAATTCTATCATCAATTTTTTCAACAACCGGAATCAGTCTTGCCTCCGGGTTCTCCGCCGGGTTTGAGTCGAACAGTCCGTCAATGTCCGAAAGTATGATGAGTGCGTCCGCTTTGATAAGCTTTGCAACAATGGCGGAAAGGCTGTCGTTATCGCCAAAGACAATTTCCTCCGTTGCAACGCTGTCGTTCTCGTTAACAACGGGTATGGCCCCGTACTCAAACAGCTTTTCAAAGGCGTTTGAAAGGTTCTTGCGCCTTGTTTCGTTTTCAAAATCGTCCTTTGTAACAAGCAGCTGACCTGTTTTCTGGCCGTATTCGCTGAAGAATTTGTCATACATGAACATCAGCTCGCACTGACCCACGCACGCGGCCGCCTGCCTGCCGGGGATATCCTCCGGCTTTTTTGAAAGGCCGAGCTTGCCCACGCCCACTCCGATTGCGCCGGACGTTACAAGAACAACGTCAAGCCCTGCGTTGTGAAGATCGGCAAGGACGGAGCACAGCTTCATCATACGCCGAATGTTTGTTTTTCCCGTTTCATATGTAAGGGTGGACGTGCCCACCTTGACAACAATTTTTTTTACTCCCTTAAGAGTCATTTCCTTTTGCATCTCCTCGGTTGAATATATCTTTTTATTTTTCACGCTTTTACATCTTGCGTTGGTTTATTATCTGCTCATACTCCTCTTTTTTGAGGACGCTTCCTACAGCGGTGAACGAGGCCTTTTCAAGGTCAAGATACCTCTTGGCGGCAGAGCGCAGCTTTTCGGGCGTAACGGCTTTTATGCGTTCGATTATTTCATCGTCGTCAACGAATTTTGAAAGCAGCAAAAGCCCCTGACCGATGGAGCTGAGCTTGGAATGCGGCTGCTCGCGGCTCATGATGAGGCTTGAGATAAGCTTTTCCTTTGCGACGGAAAGCTCCTTTTCGGTAATGCTTTCCGGAAACGAGCGCAGAATACGGCACGTTTCCTCAAGCGCCCTTTTCTGTCCCCCGGGCGAAAGACTCATTGAAACGGCAATATAGCCGCCGCCGAGATAGCGCGCAAGGAAGCTGTCCACGCTGTAAACCAGACCGAGCTGCTCGCGTATGCGCTGATTGAGCCGGGAGGAATTTCCCGTTCCGAGAATGAACATACAAAGCTGAAGCGGAAAAAGCTCCTCGTGTTCAATCGGTATTCCGGGGAAAGAGAGCATGAGGTGAGCCTGCTCAAACGGACGCTTTTCCAGAGTCATGCATTTTTTAAACGGCACTTTTTCAAAGGAAAGCGGATTGCCCGTGTTTTTGAGCGGCGCAAAGTATTCCCTGACCTTTTCAAGCATTTTTTCCTCGTCAAAGCTTCCGCCGATGCCTATTACCGTGCGCTCGGGTACATAGAATTTTTTCATGTGCGCGGCAAAGGCTTCCCTGTTCAGTCCTTTAACGCTTTCCGGCGTACCTAAAATTTCGAGCGAAAGGCTGCTGCCCTCGAGAACGGCGCTTTCGTTTTTTTCATAGCAAACGTCCGCCGGGTCGTCCTCACACATGGCAATTTCCTCAAGGATAACGCCCTTTTCCGTTTCAATATCGCTTTCATCAAGGCGCGGATTGCAGACCATGTCAAAAAGGATATCGGCCGCCTTTTCAATGTGGTAATCAAGGGCGCGGGTATAGAAAAAGGTGAACTCCTTTGTTGTGTAAGCGTTCACCGCCGCGCCGAGGCAATCCATGCCCTGCGCAATTTCAAACGCGGTGCGCTTTTTTGAGCCTTTGAAAACAATATGCTCAATAAAATGGGAAATTCCGTTGTTGCTTTCGTTCTCCTCCCTTGAGCCCGAGGCGACCCAGACGCCGACTGTTGCCGAGCGCAGCTCGCTCCTTTTTTCAAGGAAAAGAGTAAGACCGTTTTCAAGAGTGATAAGCTTCATGTGCTGTTCCCCGATCTTTGAGACGCAGACCGTCTCAGCTTTTGAACTGTGAATTATAAAGCTCGGCGTAGAAGCCGTTTTTATTAAGCAGCTCCTCGTGCGTACCCTGCTCAACAATTTTGCCCTCGTTTATAACAAGGATACTGTCCGCCTCGCGGATTGTTGAAAGGCGGTGGGCAATGACAAAGTTTGTGCGTCCGCACATGAGGTTTTTCATCGCGTCCTGAATCTGGACTTCGGTGCGCGTGTCAACGCAGCTTGTTGCCTCGTCAAGAATAAGAATTTCCGGGTCGGCAAGAATGGCGCGCGCAATGGTCAGAAGCTGCTTCTGACCCGCCGAAAGGTTTGAGCCGTCCTCGTCAAGCTCGGTGTCAAAGCCGTCCGGCAGGGTTGAAACAAAGTAATCAACCTTTGCGGCCTTAACGGCGCTCAAAAACTCCTCCTCGCTTGCGTTTTCGTTGCCGTATCTGATATTCTCGCGTATAGTGGCCTTTTTGAGCCAGGTATCCTGCAGCACCATGCCGAAGATGTTGCGCAGGTTTTCCCTTGAAATATCCCTGATGTCTGTTCCGTCAACTTTGATGCTGCCGCTTTTAATCTCGTAAAAGCGCATGAGGAGATTGACGAGCGTTGTTTTTCCGGCGCCGGTGGGGCCGACTATTGCAATAAGCTGACCCGGCTTTACGGAAAGGCTGAAGTTTTCAAACAGAGGTATGCCGTCGGTATAGCAGAAGCAGACGTTTTCAAAGTCAACAAAGCCCTGTGCGTGCTTTATCTCTGTCCTTGCGGTGTCCGGCACCTCCGGTTCTGCTTCAATAATTTCAAAAACGCGCTCAGCGGAGGCCAGCGAGGACTGGATAGAGTTGAGAATTTTGCTGACGTCAACAAGCGGCTGCATGAACATATTTGAATAGACCATGAAAGCGGTAATCGTTCCGAGGGTCAGGGTTTCGTTAATTATAAAATATCCCGCTATTACGCAAATAAACACATAACCGATATTTTTTGAAAAGCCGACAACCGGGTTGATAACGCTTGAAAGGAACTGCGCTTTCCTGCTGACAGAATAAAGCTCGTTGTTGATTTGCCTGAATTCCTCAATAGCCGCCTTTTCACGCGAGAAGATTTTGACTGTCTGGTGACCGGTGAACATTTCCTCAATATGGCCGTTGATGTTGCCGGTCTGCCTCCATTGCTCGCGGAAATAGCGCTTGGAGCGGCTGAGAATCAAAAACGCGGCAAGACCGCCGAGCGGAATCGGAATGAGCGTTGCCGCCGTCATTGCAGGACTTTCAAGCAGCATGACGATAAGCACGCCGAAAAAGGTTACAATCGAGGTTGTAATCTGGATAAGGTTATTCTGGAACGTGTTGTTGATATTGTCGATATCGTTCGTCACGCGCGAGAGCAGGTCTCCCTTGCTGTGGGAATCGAAAAAGCTCAGAGGAAGAAGCGATATCCTGCGGTTTACCCTGTCGCGCAGGGTGGTGATAACGTCCTGAGTGACCTTTGCCATTACAAAATTGATGACAAAAAGGCACAGCGCATATAGGGCAAAAATGACCGCAACGTTTTTGAGTATGCCGCCGATTGCGGAAAAGTCAATGCTGCCGGTCTGAAGCTTGAGCCTGACCTGCTCGCTTATAAGGTCGATTATTCCCTTGAGGTACTGCGGACCGATAACGCCGAGCACCGCCGAGCCGACGGCAAAAACAAACACAACGGCAACGCGCAAACGGTTGCCCTTGAGCAGGGAGAGAAGCTTTCTGGCTGTTTTCCAAAAGTTCTGCGGCTTTTGCGCTTCGGTTTTTTCGCTTTCGTGATATCCGGCATATTTTTCATTTGTTTCGGTTTTGCGCTCTTTCAGCGAGGTGTTCTCCTTTTTCATACCAACGCCTCCTCGTCAAGCTGAGATCGCACGATCTCACGGTATATTCCGCAGGAGGAGCAAAGCTCCCTGTGGGTACCCACGCCTGCAATTTTTCCCTCGTCAAGGACAATAATCTTGTCTGCGTCAAGGATAGTGCCGACCCTCTGCGCAACAATAATAACCGTTGCCGAAAGCTTTTCGCGCAGAGCTTTCCTCAGCTTTGCGTCGGTCATGAAGTCAAGAGCGGAAAAGCTGTCATCAAAAATATATACCTCGGCGTCCCTGACAAGGGCGCGCGCAATGGAAATGCGCTGTTTCTGACCGCCGGAAAGGTTGGTTGCGTTCTGGCTCACGAGGCTTTCAATACCGTTTTCAAGCTCATAAACAAAGCCGCACTGAGCAATGTCAAGAGCAAGCCTGAGGCGTTCGTCACTTGCGTTTTCATTGCCGTAAAGCAGGTTGTCCCTGATACTGCCGCTGAAAAGGAAGCTCTTCTGCGGAACAAGACCGAGCCTTTTGTGCAGCTCGCTCTGCCTGAGGGAGCGGACGTCAACGCCGTCAAAAAGCACCTGACCGCCGCTCACGTCGTAAAAACGGGCAATGAGATTGACAAGGGTTGTTTTTCCGCTGCCTGTTGCGCCGATTATTGCGGTGACCTTGTTTTTTTCGGCGGTAAAGGAGATATCGGAAAGAACGTTGCTTTCCGCGTCCGCATAACCGAACGAGACGTTTTTGAATTCAACGGTACCCTCGTTTTCCTTTTTGATTGCAACGCTTGTTTCCGGATCCTTGATTGCCGGCTCAAGGTCAAGCACCTCGTTGATTCTTTTTGCGGAGATGTTGGCTCTCGGAACAATGACGAACATTGACGCGGCGAGCGAAACGGAGAAAACAATCATTATCATGTAGATAACAAACGCCTGAAGATCGCCGACGGAGTTCTGAATTTTAACAACGTCGGTCATTACGTCAATGCTCTTTGCCGCGGAATAGATGAGCAAATCGAGCGCGCCGATGATGAGAATGATGCAGACGGGCAAAAGGATTGCCATTATCCTTGAAAACTTCATTACAAGGCCGGAGAGGCGGACGTTTTTTTCCGCAAAGCATTCGTCCTCATACTTTGTGCGGTTGAACGCGCGAATGACGCGGATACCGCTGAGCTTTTCCCTGAGGAAGCGGTTGACCTCGTCGGTGAGCTTCTGCTTCTTTTTGAAAAGGGGCATAACAAGCTTAACAACAATCCACGCAAGCAGAGCGATAACGGGAACAATTGCAAAAATGATGAGGGCGAGCCTTGCGTTGAGGAAGAACGCCATAACCGTTCCGCCGACGATAAGTATAGGGGAATAGATGATGATGTCAATAAGCTGAAAAACAAAGTCCTGCAGCACCTGAACGTCGCCGGTGCAGCGCGTGATGAGCGAGGGCGTGCCGATTTTGTCAATATCGCTTTGCGAAAGCGACTCAACCTTTAAAAACAGCTTTTCCCTGAGTATTCTGCCGTAAGAGGTTGAGGTTTTGCTTGAAAAATAGCTGCTGAGCGAGGAGATGATAAGGCCGAGAAACGCAACGGCAATCATTACAAGACCGATGCGCTTTATGTAATCAAAGTTACCGGTTTGTATGCCGGCATTGATAATGCGGCTCATTAGCAAGGGAAAGCAGAGCGTTGCCGCCTGGGCAAAAACAACAAGTATCATTGCAGCAACAGCGGTGCCTTTTATAGGTTTTAAGTAAGAGAGTACCTTTTTCAAAGCCGAGCCTCCTGACAAATTTAGTGCATAAAAAGCCAATTTTGTTCATTATAACAAACTATTATGAATTTTTTGTAAACCGGATATGCAATCTGTATAGTGTAAGAAATATTAATTTCAGTAATGTCTAACATTTGAAATCTAACATCTAAAATCTAAATCCGTA
>JAEDEQ010000093.1 GCA_016293225.1 Clostridiaceae bacterium | reverse complement strand
TTAATTTCAGTAATGTCTAACATTTGAAATCTAACATCTAAAATCTAAATCCGTAGGGGCGTCGCTTGAGGCGCCCGGGAGCCTATCCCAAAACGACCGCATAAAAATTAAACGAAATCCCGACGTTTCACATTAATTTTTCGGCCGGCGAAAGGGGTGGACAACGGGCGCCTCTGATTTAGATTTTAGATATTAGATTTTAGATTTTAGATATTATGCTGCCCCAAGCGGAGCAAAAGAACAAAAACCATCAGGACGATTTACTCACAAAGGAACAACGTAAAAGCAAAATCCGTACGGGCGGCGCTCGGAGCCGCCCGGGAACCTTGCCTAATGCAGCCGCGTAAAAACCCAACGAAATCCCGACGTTTCACATTAATTTTTCGGCCGGCGAAAGGGGTGAACAACGGGCGCCTCAAGCGACGCCCCTACGGATTTAGATTTTAGATATTAGATATTAGATGTTAGATGTTATCTTTTTGCACAAAGCCGCGACTTGAAAAGTAGTTATTATATGTTTTTACAATGTAAATTAATTCCCACTCGCCGTTGCTGTTTGCAGATGAAAGCGGCATCCGAAGGCAAGGTGGGCTTTTGCACAACTTAACTGTAGGCGCAATGGAAGCGAAATGCGGCTTTTCCCCCGCAAAGCCGTCATTTTGATTCCCTCTTGCGCCGTACCGAAAAGCGTGTTTTTGGTTACTTTTGTCACAACCGACAAAAGTAACCCCAGCGGAGCGGACGGATATAAACCACTTGCACCATTTACCCACAAAGGAACAATGTAAAAGCAAAAACAGCCGCCGCATTTCTGCGGCAGCCGCTGTATGTTGTTTTATTATTCGCCGCCCGTAAGTCCGCTGAGGAACGAGAGGTTGAGATATCCGTAATTCTTCGGAATTTCAAAGAGTGAGTCGGGAACATCGGTGGTAAGGCGTGAAATGAAGGTTGAATCAACCGTTCCGTCCTTGTTGACATTGTCGCGGCGAACAAGAGTTTCGTTGTCAAAATAATACTTGACCGTTGTTCCGTCGTCGGCCTTGTAGCTTTCGCAGATAAGCGTCTTGCCGCTTGTTGCAACCTTTGAAACGGTAATTTTTTTGCTGATATCCTTATCCAATTTGCCCACAAGATTGCCCAAGTTCATGTCTTCGCCGTCCATAAAGTCGTCCGGCATTTTGCAGTACTTTTTGAAGTCGTCAATGATAAGATAGGTGGTGCCTGCCTTTCCGCCGGAGCCGGCAATATAAAGCATTTTGCAGTTCATTGACTGAATCTTGGTCTTAATATAGACATTGTTGTTCTTGACCGCCGCCGTTATCGGAGTTTCGCCGAGATCGGGATCGTTGGTGGTGAACTCCATGAGATATGTTCCGCCGGCAAAGACCTTCTGATATTTTTCAATTCTGTAGGCAGTGAGCTCTTCACTTTTCTTTTTTGTGGTTGTTGTCTGATCGTTGTTCTTTGTTGTTGAGTTTTCGGCGCTTGGTTTTTCAGTGGTGCCGGCGTTTGTGGTGCTTTCATTGTTTTGCGTGGTTGAGTCAATGCTTCCGGTGTAATCGGAGCCGTTCACGGTGACGTCAATATCCGGACCTGTGTAATTGGTCGGAAGGTCATTTTTGTCAACAACGCCGTTGAGATTCGCGGCGGTTGCACCGATATTGCCGTCCTTGTCTGTGACGGCGGCAACAACGTTCCCCTTTTCATCGGTCATTGCAACCATTGTTTCGCCGCTTTTATTGTCAACAACCGCAAGGTATGAATTCCCCTTTGCGTCGGTAACAATTACTTTTCCGTCAATTCCCGGACCTTTCTGGCCGAACAGGTAATACGCTCCGACCGAAACGGCGATGACCACAACGGCAAGCAGACCGAGAAATATTCCTCTGATAATTTTTTTCATATACTTTCTCCTCGTTGGTAGTTTGTGGCTTTTACTTTTTGAAGTCAATTATTTTTTTTGCAACCGGCAAAAACTCCGTCATGTCCGCAAGCTCAATTGCGCCCTTATCGGCAAGGGCAGGAGTTTTCGGGTCAACGGGAAGCGAGGCAAGAAGCTCACATCCAACCTCTTTTGCAATATCCTCTCCGTTATCTCCGCCGAAAATGCGGTGAGCCTTGCCGCAGTCCGGACAAACGTAAACGCTCATATTTTCAACGATTCCGACAATGGGAACGTTCATCATTTTTGCCATGTTGACCGCTTTTTTAACAATGAGGGAAACAAGATCCTGCGGAGTTGTAACAACGATAATCCCGTCAACGGGAATGGACTGGAAAACCGTGAGGGGAACGTCGCCGGTTCCCGGGGGCATGTCAATGAACATATAGTCCACCTCGCCCCAGGCGACCTCGGTGAAAAACTGCTGAATAACGCCGCTGATGACGGGGCCGCGCCAGACAACGGGCGAATCCTCGGTTTCAAGCAGGAGATTGACGGACATAACGCGGATACCCGTGCTCGTCTCCATCGGCAAAATTCCGTCCTCGTCTGCAACGGCTCTGCCCCTGAGACCGAACATTTTCGGAACAGAGGGACCCGTTACGTCCGCATCGAGCACGGCGCACTGCTTGCCGAGGCTCTGCATTGCCGAAGCAAGGCGGCAGGTTACGGAGGATTTTCCGACTCCGCCCTTGCCGCTGACAACGGCATAAATCTTTTTGATGTTGCTTGCTTTGTTCTGTTTGAAGCGCATATCCCTCTCGCCGCAGTTTTCCGAGCAGGAGGAGCAGTTTCCGCTGCAATCACTCATTAAAAATACACTACCTTTCAAAGTTGCCGAAAAAATTACATTTTCGGATTTACTGTTTTTATTTTATATACGAAAGTATAATTCAAGCTTAAATTTTCCGCTTTAAAAGCTCCCGTACCGCAAAAATGAACCGCCGAAGAGCTTTTTCAGTCGCCGAGGATACGCCCGACAACGTTTGCAATAACTGCCGGCTTTGAGGCAACGGAAAGCAGGCGCTTTTTGTCGCGGCTTTTGTTCCTGTGTTCAAGCACGCTGAAAAGCGAGCGCACGGCAATCATTTCCTCAAGACCCGCGCAGGGGTTGAGCAGCTCAACCGTTTTGCTTTCGCCGGCGCAGAGATCAAAATAGTTTTCGGAAAAATCTCCGGTTTCTTCGCGGCAGGAAAGCTCAACGTACCGTGCATATTTTTCCGCGCTTACCGTCACATATACCCGGCCGGCGCGAAGAACCGTTTCAAATTTAAGCTGAGGATCAAAAAGCTCAAGCTCGTTGTTTTCGCAAAGGATAAGGCGGCTTTCGCTGACAACTTTTCCGTCCTCGTCGGCGAGCCTTGCAATAAAAATTTTATTTCTCCTGCCGGCGGAGGAAAACGGAAGCTTCATCACGCCGGCGCTTGAAAACGCGCGGACAAAAACAGACTTTTCCACCCTCATTCCGTGCGCGCCCGAGGTGCTTTCAAAAAGGACGGTCAGCTTTCCCTCAAAGGACGTTCTGCTTTCGTTTGTGATGAAAACGTTGATAGAATCCTTTTCGCATGAGCAGCTTAAGTGAAGATTTTCAAAAAAGTGCTTTGCAGAAAACATTACTGCCTTTTTGCCGTGCCGGACATCGAGCGCCGCCCATGAGGCGCTTTGCCAGCAGTCGTTAAGCTGCCAGAAAAGCAGACCGGCGCAGCGGTCAGGATTGCGGCGGAAATGCTCCGCCGCCTCTTTCATGTATTCAAGCTGCAAAAGCTGGGTGAGGTATCTCCTTTCGCTCTCGCTGTTTCCGAGGGTGAAGTGCTTTGCAAGGTAAAAATCAAGCCGCTCGTCGCCAAGCTCGCAGAACTGATTGACAGCAACGGGAAAGTTCGGGTACGACTGCATTCCCAGCTCGCTGCAAAAGCGCGAAAACCGTTTTTGGTAGTATGACTTTGTTCTGAACCCGTGCCAGGTGTTCCAGATATGGCTGTCGCCGCTTGAGTCGCCGGAGGGGTCCTTCATATATGTTCCCGAGCCGGGGCTGCATTGGTGATAGGGCGTTTCGCCGTCATAGCGGTCGATAAGCTCAGGGAGAAGCTTATAGAAAAACTCGCCTGTTGTGTTGATAAAGCTGCGCCTGTTTATCCACGCAAGGGAGATTGACTCAATCTCGTTATTGCCGCACCAAAGGCAGAGGGACGCGTGGTGGCGTATTCTTGAAACGTTCTGAGCAATTTCCTCCCTGACCTCGAAAAGAAAATCCCCGTCCATGAACGGATAAGCGCAGCAGGCAAAGGCGCAGTCCTGCCAGACGAGTATTCCCATTTCATCGCAAAGGTCATAAAACTCGTCGCTTTCATAAAAGCCGCCGCCCCAGACACGCAGCATATTCATGTTTGCGTCCCTGCATTTTTCAAGAACATTTCTGATATCCTCATTTGTGACGCTTGTATAAATCATGTGCAGCGGAACGAGGTTTGCGCCCTTGGCAAAAATAGGCTCGCCGTTTATGTAAAAGCAAAAGCAGCTTCCGTATTTATCTTTTTTCCTGTCAAGGAAAAGCGTTCGCAGACCTATGCGCTTTTCCTTTTTGTCGGCGGTCATGCCCTCGTCGGAAATTACGCTTGCCGAAACGGTATAAAGCGGCTGTTTGCCCATTGTGTTGCAGTACCAGAGCTGCGGGTCTTCAACAATGAAGCTGCATTTCATGTTTTCATCTGCGTGAACCTTTTCGGTTCTGCCGTCCGGGTGCGTGAGGGAAAAAATTACGCTTGCTTTTTCGCTTGTTTTAACAAAGGATGAAATGAGCCACTTTTCGCCGTCCTTTTTCTGCCGCACGCAAAAGTCCGTTATCACGGGGTGGGAGTAAAGCCTTATCTCTCCGTGGCCGGAAATGCCCTGAGCGCAGAGCGGCGCGGTGAAGTCCCAGCCGAAGTGCGAGGCAGGCTTTCTGATGTGCTGATGGTGCAAAATACCCATTGCGTTGAACGGCAGGGAAATTTTCTTTTCCTTGCGGTCGATATATTCCTTGAGGGAGAGAAAGGAAATTTCAATAACATTTACTCCCTCAATAAGGCTGTTTTTAATTTCAAAGTCATAGTATCGGTGGCAGTTTTTGCAAAAAGCAATTTTTTGACCGTTTATAAAAATATTGCACAGCGTATCGAGCCTGTCAAAATGAAGAACAATGTTTTCGCTTTGCAGGTCGTCTGCTGAAAGGGTAACCGTTTTTTTGAGCGTAAAATGATCCTCGTCGGTAACATAAACGTCCGCCGCCTTGTCCGCAGAGAGAGACGGAAAGTATTTGTCATAGATTTTTTTTGTTACAAAAAGGGACGGCACCGAAATATCATGCCCGGCAAGCTGCCATTTTCCGTCAAGGTCGATTTTTTTCATTCTTTATCCTCTGCCTGAGCCGCCGCCCGGTGCGCAGTCCGGTTTCCGGCGGTTGCTTTATTTTAAAACAATATTTAAAATTTCCTTTGGGGAGTCAACAATATAGGTTGCATTGTGCTCCATAAATTCTTCCCTTGAGCCGTAGCCGTAGGTCACGCCGACGCTGTCAACACCGGCTCCGGCGGCGCCGTCGATATCGAAAAATCTGTCGCCGACCATGAGGGTACGGCTTTTATCGCTGTCTTCAAGCTTTTCCATGCTCTGAAGCACAAGGTCGGTTTTTCCGGGGTGGTTGCTGTCATCAAACTGTGTTCCCACAACGGCGTCAAAATATTCCGTCAGTCGCAGATATTCCATGACATCATAGACCAGCTTTATGGGCTTTGAGGAAGCAATGCCGAGCTTTACGCCGTTTTCCCTGAGCGTTTTGAGCGTTTCAACCATTGAGTCATAGACAAAGCATTCATAGACGCCGATTTTCCTGTACCGCTCGCGGTACTTTTTGATATATTGCTCAACCTCGTTTTCGCTCACGCCGTAGAAGGTGACGAAGCTGTAATGAATAGGCGGCCCGATGAATTTTTTAAGGTCGGAAAGTTCGGGAACCTCGCGGCCCATTTGTTCAAACGAATACTGCAGACTTTTGAGGATACCCTCGCCGGTATCGGCAACGGTTCCGTCAAAATCAAAGATAACATAATCGTAGTTTCTCATTTTGCACCCCGAAATGTTTTTTATTCTCTCGTTATAAAAAATCTAAATTTGTACGTTGTTCCTTTGTGATTAAATGGTAGTAGAAATTTACTTCCGTCCGCTCCGCTTGGGGGTTACTTTTGTCATGCGTCACAAAAGTAACCAAAAGGAC
>JAEDEQ010000092.1 GCA_016293225.1 Clostridiaceae bacterium | reverse complement strand
ATACGAAGCGGCGGCATAGGCGAAAAAACAGGCTTCAGACTCCTTGAACGCGGCTATAAAGGCGCTTTCTCTCTGACAGCCGTTAACGACCGTTTTGTCAGTCAGGCCACTGTGGGCGAGCTTTTGCACGAATACGGGCTTGACGCCGAAGGAATAGTAAAAAAAATAAGCGAGGATTTTTAAGTGACGGAAAAAGCAAGACTCGATACGGTTCTTTTTGAAAAAGGCTTTGCCGAAAGCCGCGAAAAAGCCAAGGCTCTCATTATGGCGGGACAGGTATATGTCAATAACGCCAAGGTTACCAAGGCCGGCGAAAACGTTAAGGAAAGCGACTGCATTGAAGTCAGGGGCGAAAAAATGCCCTATGTCAGCCGCGGCGGATATAAGCTTGAAAAAGCCGTTAAGGAGTTCGGACTTTCACTGAGCGGCTGCGTCTGCATGGATATCGGCGCTTCTACGGGCGGCTTTACCGACTGTATGCTGCAAAACGGCGCGGTCAAGGTGTATTCGATTGACGTCGGCTACGGTCAGCTTGCATGGAAGCTGCGCACTGATGAAAGGGTTGTTAACCTTGAAAGGACAAACTTCCGCCATGTTACAAAAGATATTATTCCGGAGCCTATCGACTTTGCAAGCGTTGACGTTTCCTTTATCTCACTTAAGCTGATAATTCCCGTAATGAAAGAGCTACTCAAAACCGGCGGTGAAGCCGTGTGCCTTATCAAGCCGCAGTTTGAAGCCGGACGGGAAAAGGTCGGAAAAAAGGGCGTTGTGCGTGAGCTTTCAACGCATATTGAGGTTGTTGAAAATATCAGACAATTTGTTCTTGAAAGCGGTTTTTCGGTGCTGAATCTTGATTTTTCCCCGATAAAAGGTCCGCAGGGAAATATTGAATACCTTATCTACATTAAGAATGACGGAAAAAGCGAGGATAATGTTGCGCTTTCCGTTGAGGAGATTGTTAAAAGCTCGCATTGCAGGCTCGGAGGTACAAAATGAAATTTGCCGTTCATGTAAATCTTACAAGGACTCATGCTTATGAGGTCACCTGCAATGTTATCAGGGAGCTCAAACGCCTTGGCGCTGAGGTGTTCCTGCCTGTTGAACAGCAGGAGACATTCAAGAATTTTGACGTTATTTTTGAGGAAAACGATACCGCGGTTTCAAACTGCGATGTTCTGATAGCAATAGGCGGTGACGGAACGTTCATTCACGCCGCGCATGACGCGGCAAAGTACGATAAGGAAATTCTCGGAATCAATGCAGGAAATCTCGGCTTTCTTGCCGGACTTGAAAAGCAGGAGCTGCATCTGCTTTCAAAGCTTACCGATGGAAACTATGAGATTGACCGCAGAATGATGCTTTGCGCCGAGCACTATGTGGGCGGTGAGCTCGTCGGCAAGCACTATTGCCTTAACGACGCTGTCATTGCCCGAGGCGTTTCAATGCGTATGTGCGACATTAGCGTTGTCTGCAACAGCAAGATGTCCTGCACATATCATGCGGACGGATTGATTGTTTCAACGCCGACGGGGTCAACGGCGTATTCGCTTTCCTCGGGCGGTCCTGTTGTTGACCCTTCGATTGAAAGTATTATTACAACGCCAATCTGCACTCACTCGCTGTTTTCAAGATCCATCATTTTCAGACCGGAAACAAAAATTGAGCTTTCGGTGCTCAACTGCGAGCTTTGTCTTCCGCTTTTAAGCTGCGACGGCGAAAGCGCCGTTGAGGTCACGCCGGAAAGCAAAATACTTGTCAGACGCGCTCACAGAAATTCAAAAATTATAAGAATAAAGGCGGACAGCTTTACGGATATTCTCCTTAATAAGCTTATTGAACGCCGCGTTTAAAGGAGAAAAGGGATATGAAAAGGAACAGACACGAGGCAATACTCTCGCTTGTTGAAAAGGAGGAGCTCGGAACGCAGGAGGAGCTGATGTGCCGCCTGCATGAGCTCGGATATAACGTGACTCAGGCAACGGTCTCGCGTGATATCAAGGCGCTGAAGCTTGTTAAATCTCCGGTTGAAAACGGAAGATATAAGTATTCGGCGGCAAAAAACGAGAATGAGGATATGTCGCAAAAGTTTTTTTCAATACTTACTCACTCTGTAACGGGTGCGGATTATGCCGGAAACATGGTTGTTGTCAAGTGTATTTCCGGAATGGCCGGCGCTGCCTGCGAGGCGATAGACAACCTTGTTGAAAAGGGCGTTGTCGGAACGCTCGCCGGCGATAATACATTTTTTGTTTTGTGCCGCGATGAAAAAAGCGCCGGTGATTTCTGCGAAAAAATCAAGAGATTTGCCGACGGAAACTGATTCTTTTGAAAGGACGGCTGACGCGTATTTTCAGCTTGTATAATCTATGCTTACTGAATTGAAAATTGAAAATGTGGCCGTTATCAAAAAGGCCGACATTTTCTTTGAGGACGGACTTAATATCCTGACCGGCGAGACCGGCGCGGGAAAGTCAATAGTGATTGACTCAATCAATGCGGTGCTCGGCGAGCGGACAAAAAAAGAGCTTGTCCGCGGCGGCGAAAAGGGTGCAAAAGTTACCGCGTTTTTTGAAAAAATTTCGCAGAATGTCAGGAATGCTCTTGATGAACTTGATATTGAGCAGGAGGACGACGGAACTCTGCTTATAAGCCGCACCGTTACCGCCGACGGGCGAAGCTCCTGCAAAGTCAACGGTCAGCCGGTAACGGTCACGATGCTTAAACGTCTCGGTCGCGAGCTTATCACCATCTGCGGTCAGCACGACAGCCAGAAGCTTCTTCAAAGCGAAAGCCACCTCGGATATATCGACGCTCTTGCAAACTGTCAGGGGCTTTTGGAGGAATACCGCGTTCTTTATAAAAAAATGCAGAGCCATAAAAAAGAGCTTTCGGCTCTTGATATGAATCAAGCGGAAAAGAAAAACAGGCTTGATTTTCTTGAGTACCAGATTAACGAGCTTGAAAACGCAGATATCACTGTCGGAGAAATTGAAAGTCTTAAGGCGGAAAAAGCAAAAATTCAGAACCGCGAGATGATTATGAACAGCCTTTACTCGTGTCATTCGATTCTTGCAGGCGATGAAAACACAGCAGGACTTGCGGACAGTCTTTATTCGCTCAGCTCCTTCCTTGCTCAGCTGAGTGATTACCACAGCGAGTTTTTACCGTATGCTGAATCGGTCACGGACTTTAAATATGAAATGGACGAATGTCTTTCCGATATTTCGGCAAAGCTTGAAGAGGCTGATGAATCCGATGTAAGCATCGACAGCATTGAAGCAAGGCTTGACGTTTTGTATCGCCTCTCAAAAAAATACGGCAGTACGGAGGAGGAAATGCTTTCCTATCTTGAAAAGGCAAAAGAGGAATACGATTCGATTGCTTTTTCCGATGAAAAAAAGGCCGCGCTTGAAGCCGAGCTTGCCTCCTGCGAAAAAGAGGTGTTTGACCTCGGCTGTCTTATCTCAGACCACAGAAAGGCGGCTGCCCTCAGGTTTGAAGCCCAGGTATCAAAGGAGCTTGCTTTCCTCGATATGCCACACGCAAGGTTTTCTGTTGACTTCAGGGACAGAGAGCCTTATGAAAACGGTCTGGACGAGGTTGAATTCCTCTTCAGCGCCAATGCCGGTCAGGAGGAAAAGCCGCTTTCAAAAATAGCTTCCGGCGGCGAGCTTTCAAGGGTAATGCTTGCCGTGCGCTGCGTACTCACGGGCAATACTGACGAGGGCACAATGATTTTTGACGAAATAGATACCGGCGTCAGCGGAAGGGCGGCTCATAAAATTGCCGCAAAGCTGCGTGAAGTGTCGTTCGGAAAGCAGGTCATCTGCGTCACTCATCTTGCTCAGATTGCCGCCTTTGCTGAAAATCATCTTCTTATTGAAAAGCAGTCCGATGACTTTGAAACAGTAACAAAGGTTAAAAAACTTGACGGAGAGGACAGAATCAGGGAGCTTGCGCGCATAATCGGCGGTGATGTAATAACACCGGCTACGCTGAAATCGGCGCAGGAGCTTATTGATTTTTCATTCACTTCTTGACATTGCAATAAAATACAGGTATTATATTTATCGCTGTTTAACACTTTAAAATATAACGGAGGAAAAATAATGCAGATATATGAAGAACTTGTTGCCCGCGGTCTCATCGCTCAGGTAACGGACGAAAAAGAAATCAGGGAGCTTGTCAACAACGGAAAAGCTGTTTTTTACATCGGCTTTGATCCCACGGCGGATTCGCTCCATGTCGGTCACTTTATGGCGCTTTGCCTGATGAAGCGGCTTCAGATGGTCGGCAACAAGCCCATTGTCCTTATCGGCGGCGGAACGGGAATGATAGGAGACCCCTCGGGAAGATCTGATATGCGCAATATGCTGACGGCCGAAACAATTCAGCACAACTGCGAATGCTTTAAAAAACAGATGAGCCGCTTCATTGATTTTTCGGACGGCAAGGCGCTCATGATTAATAACGCCGACTGGCTTTTAAAGCTTAATTACATTGACGTTCTGCGTGATGTCGGCGCCTGCTTTTCTGTTAACAATATGCTCAGAGCCGAGTGCTACAAGCAAAGGATGGAAAAGGGCCTTTCCTTCCTTGAGTTCAATTATATGATTATGCAAAGCTATGACTTTTACCGCCTTTTCCAGGACTACGGCTGCAATATGCAGTTCGGCGGCGATGACCAGTGGAGCAATATGCTCGGCGGCACGGAGCTTATCAGAAAGAAGCTCGGCAAGAACGCCTATGCCATGACCATCACTCTGCTTCTCAATTCCGAGGGCAAGAAGATGGGCAAGACCCAAAAGGGCGCCGTCTGGCTTGATCCCGAAAAAACCAGCCCCTATGAGTTCTATCAGTATTGGAGAAATGTTGCGGACGACGATGTTCTCAAATGTATCCGTATGCTCACTTTCCTTCCGCTTGAGGAGATTGACAAGATGAGCACATGGGAGGGCAGTCAGCTCAACACGGCGAAAGAAATTCTTGCTTTTGAGCTTACCAAGCTTGTTCACGGTGAAGAGGAAGCCCTTAAGGCTCAGACTGCCGCAAAGGCTCTTTTCGGCGCGGGCGGCGATCTTGAAAATATGCCTACTACCGTTCTTTCCAAGGAAGATTTTACCGATTCTTCAATTTCCGTCATTGACGTAATGCTCAAAGCCGGTATTATCAAGTCGAAAGGCGAGGGCAGACGTCTTATTGAGCAGGGCGGCGTTTCGCTCGATGATAAAAAGGTTACCGATTTTGCCGCAGTTATTTCCGTTTCGGATTTTGAAAAGGGTCATGTTATCCTCAAAAAGGGCAAAAAAGTGTTCAATAAGCTTGTTATTGAATAAAAAAACAGTTTGAATTCAGCCGGGCATTTCTTTGTCCGGCTAATTTTAAGTAACTATTTATCAGGCGGTTACTTAGTATTTCGGAGACGATTAAATGACAGGACTTGGAACAATTGTTAATTGCGCGGCGGTTATTGTCGGCGCACTTATCGGAATGTTATTTAAAAAAGCGCTCAAGGAACGCTTTTGCGAGCTTATAACGCAAAGCATGGGACTTGCCGTAATTTTTATCGGTGCGGCCGGAGGCGTCGGACGAATTATTGAGCTGAACAAAACCGAAAACGGAACGGTTCAGATTGTAATGATGGTTCTTGCCTTTACATTAGGCTCGTTTTTGGGCGAACTTATAAACATTCAGCACCTGACCGAACGCTTTGCCTCGTGGCTCAAAGTGAAAACCAAAAGCGAAAACGACAGCGGTTTTGTTTCCGGCTTTGTCAGCGCTTCGCTTACAATATGCGTCGGGGCTATGGCTGTTATCGGTCCGATTCAGGACGCGCTCAGTCACGACTATTCAACCTTGTTCACAAAAGCTGTGCTTGACCTCGTTATAATCATGGTGATGGCTTCGGCAATGGGAAAGGGTACTGCATTCTCCGTAATTCCTCTTGCAGCTATCCAGGGATCAATTACTTTGATTGCAAAGCTTGTTGAGCCGTATCTCACTCAGTCTGCGGTTACCAACATCAGCTTTGTCGGCTCAATGATGATTTTTTGCGTAGGCGTCAATCTCATGTTTGATAAAAAAATAAGAGTCGCAAATATGCTGCCGACAATTATTTTTTCGGTTGCATTCAGTTTTTTACCTATAAAATAACAAAAAGGAATGAGAGAAAATGGCGAAGAAAATTATTAATACCATTGCAACTGCTCACCTTGATACAGTCTGGAACTGGACGTTTGAAAAAACCGTTTC
>JAEDEQ010000091.1 GCA_016293225.1 Clostridiaceae bacterium | reverse complement strand
CTGTTTGCAGATGAAAGCGGCGTCCGAAGGCAAGGTGGGCTTTTGCACAACTTAACTGTAGGCGCAATGGAAGCGAAATGCGGCTTTTCCCCCGCAAAGCCGTCATTTTGATTCCTTCTTGCGCCGTACCGAAAAAGTCCTTTTGGTTACTTTTGTGACGATTGACAAAAGTAACCCTGCGGAGCAAAAGAACAAAAACCATTTGCACCGTTTACCCACAAAGCAACAACATAAAAGTTAAATTCGTAGGGGCGTCGCTTGAGGCGCCCGAGTATTTTACCAATTGCACTGTTTGCCCACAAAGGAACAACGTACAAGTTAAAATCTATGCAGTTATGGCGGTTGAGGTTCCCGGGCGGCTACGAGCGCCGCCCGTACAAATTTAGATTTTAGATGTTGGATTTTAGATGATGGCTGTTTCGCGGAATACCTGTATATCAAAAAGTACCCCTTTGGGCGCGAGAGAAAATATCTATTATCTATTATCTCTTATCCATTATCTATTATCTAAGAGGTTAATAGTGTTCCTCTCCACAGATACAAACGCGATGGATTTTCATTATCTTCCAAAAAACGCGTACAATCTTGTACACCACCTTTGTCAGACCGAACCGGTGGCAGGCGCAGCGGCAGTTTTCGGGTGTTGAAAAGGCTCTGCCGCAGTTGTCACACGTCATATCGCGGTTATCATCGCAGTGCTCAAGGGCAGGCAGCTCAGTTCCCTTTTCAACAAGCTTGTTGCAGCCGCTGCAGTAGGTGTCGCCGCTGTAGCCGCACTTGTTGCAGCTGGCGGGAACGGCGTTTTCAACCGTGAGCGCGCTGTGGTTTCCGGGGTCGGGCTTTATCGCCTTTGTTTTTGTTTTTCCGCAGTATTTGCAGGTGTAGGTCAAGACGCCCTTTTCGGTGCAGGTTGCTTTTTTTGTTATAACGCCGCCGTCATAATCATGGTCGCAGGAGAGCTTTTCCGCAGACACAAACACTCCGTCCGTGGTTTCGTACCAGGCCTCGCCCAAGATGTTTTCCACTCTTGTGCAGGCCCTTATTTTTGCGCTCTTTTTGTAAACCGAAATTGTTTTTGCCGCGGAAAGGGGAGCGCTTTTTGCGGCCTTTTCGTCGGTGCAGACAAACGGTCTGTCCTCATACTCTGAGCGTGCGCTTTCGCCCTGCGCGGCGAGATATGAGGAATAGATGTAATCGCCGTTGTCGGTAAGATACCAAAGGCTTCCGTCCCTGTCATAGACAAAGCCGACAGCGTTAACGGTTGCACTGCGCCAGAGGGTGCGCGTTCTTCCGGCAGAAAGGCGCGGAGCGTTTTTGAGAATTTTTTCGTTTGCGCGGACGGTAAAAACTTCCGTAATGCTGTTTGAGGGAACCTTTCCGTTCTCAAAGCTGAGGTCTGAGCAGTAGATGTAGCCGCCGCTTTTTACTCTGTACCAGACGTTGCCGTATTCGTTATAAACATAGCCGCTTATTTCAACCGTTTTGTTCTTTTTAATCTTTTTGAGCGTATCTGAGCTGCCGTTCGGATGGCTGCAGACCGTTTTTGCGCTGAGAGTCTGCGCCGTTGTTTCAATGTAATCTGACGGCGGAAACGCGGCCGCGTCCGTTTTTTCAAGGTCTGTGCCGACTGTGTAATCACCCTCGGCGGTCTTGTACCAGAGCATTGAGTTTTCGTCATAGACATAGCCGACAACGCTCACCGTGCTGCCGGGCAAAAGCTCCCTCGTCTGCGCAAAGGCTTCGCCTGCGCCCGCCCTTGCAGCCTTGGCTGAATTTACAACCCTGAAAACGGCATTGTATGAAACCGGGGACTGAAATTCTGTCCCGTATTCAACAAGACCGTAGCCCTTGATTTTGGGGCTTGAAAGGGGATAGGCGCCCTCAATGACCTGATAGGCGCGGTTCTTACTGCTCCATGCGTTGCCCTCAACGGTATTGACCGTATCGCCCTCAACGGATTCAACAAGACCAACATGGTCGCCGTATGCGCTCATGGGCGTGTTCGAGTTTTTCGGCTCAAAGTCAAAGAAGATGAGGTCGCCGCTCTGCGGCGTGTATACCTCCTTTGAAAAGTATCGCACGCCGAAGTCCTCCGCGTCCGCCCAGGTGTTGTCCTTGAGGATATCCTCCGTTACACCGGCCTGACGCGCGCACCAGACAACAAAGCAGGCGCACCACGCAATGTTTCCGCGCCCTGCGGTATACTTTGTTCCGTCCCGGTTCCCAAGCTGCGTTTTTGCAACGCCGATGATGTCCCGGCGCTCATCGCCCGTGTTTATATATGTATTTTCATATTCGCCGAAAGCCGTAAACGGCAGCGCGCAAAAAACAAGCAAAAAGGCAAGAAGCAGCGCCGCCGGTCTTTTAAAGCTGTGTTTCATTTTTCAGTATTTATCTCCTTATAGTTTTGAAAAACTAAAGACCGGAGCATACCGCGCCTGCGCGCGGCTTTTGATCCGATCCTTTTTTGTGCGGTTATCAGTTTTCGCTGTTTGCAAGCGCGTCAAGGGACTGCTTTTTGAGATAGGCGTTGATGAAGCCGTCGATATCCCCGTCCATGACGGCGTTGATGTTGCCCATTTCAAAGCCGGTTCTGTGGTCCTTTGCAAGCGTATACGGCATGAAGACATAGGAGCGGATCTGGCTGCCCCAGCCGATTTCCTTCTGGTCGCCCTTGATGTCCTCAATCTTGTCAAGATGCTCGCGCTCCTTGATTTCGATAAGCTTTGATTTGAGCATACGCATGCAGACCTCGCGGTTCTGGTGCTGGCTGCGCTCAACCTGGCAGCTTACGACAATGCCGGTCGGAATGTGGATAAGACGGACGGCTGAGGAGGTTTTGTTAACCTTCTGACCGCCTGCGCCGGAAGCGCGGTAGACCTCCATCTTGATGTCCTCCGGGTTGATTTCAACCTCAATGGTGTCGTCAATTTCCGGCATAACCTCAAGGGAAGCAAAGGAGGTGTGTCTCCTGCCCGAGGAATCGAACGGCGAAACGCGGACAAGGCGGTGAACGCCCATCTCGCTTTTAAGATAGCCGTAGGCATTTTCGCCCTCAACAAGAACAACGGCGGACTTGAGTCCTGCCTCGTCTCCGTCAAGGAAGTCGAGCGTGGTATATTTATAGCCGTGCTTTGACGCCCACTGACCGTACATTCTGAAAAGCATCTGGCACCAGTCCTGCGCCTCCGTTCCGCCTGCGCCGGCGTGGAAGGTGAGAATGGCGTTCTTTGCGTCGTATTCGCCGGAAAGGAGGGTTGAAAGCGTCTGCTTTTCAAGCTCCTTTTCAACCGCCTCAACGCTTGCGCGGCATTCGTCAACCAGGTTGAGATCGCCCTCCTCGTCGGAAAGCTCAATCATCATGAGCGCATCGTCATAGGCGGCTTTGAGATCGTCATAGGCTTTAATTCTGTTTTTGAGCGAGGCGATGCGCTGAAGCACCTTTTGCGAATTTGCAAGGTCACCCCAGAAGTCCTCGGCGGCGGTCTGCTTTTCAAGCTCCTCAATCTCAGCGCTCATTTTTTTAAGTCCGAGCGCGTCCGCAAGCTCTGCAAGGGGCTTTTCGCTTTCAAGAAGCCGGAGTCTGAGTTCTTCAAATTGAATCATTAAAAATACAATCCTTTCGTATGTGCATATCATTAAAGCTTTTTCAAATTAAGCAAAGAAAATTTATTAAATCATGGGCATTGCCCTTTCAAATAACCATAAAAAGGCATATTAACTTATATATTATACATATTTTTGACATAAAGAGCAACCGAAAAATTAAAATTCTCTCACTTTTTTAAAAAAGTGGGAAAAAAGGCCGCAAAGTAATTGCAATTTTTTCAGAAAACAGTAAAATGGTATGTGCCGAAAAATCCGCACGGCAAGATGAGCTGCGCAATTTTTAAGGTTGACGTAATATTTGTCTGTCTATAATAAAAATGAATATGTAAGCTTTACAAAACAGGGAAAGGTACAAAATGAGATACGAAAACAATATCTGCGACGGCTGCAAGCAAAAATTCAATGAGGGCGACGACATTGTTGTCTGCCCCGTTTGCGGAACGCCGCAGCACCGCGAATGCTACGAAAAAAACGGAAAATGTGTTAACGCCGGACTTCATGAAAGCGGTTTTGCCTGGCACGGAGAGGTGACAACCCCCCTTTCAAAGGAAAACAGCGAAAAGCAAGAGCAGGGAAACGCGCAACCGCTTGTTTGCCCAACGTGCGGCCACGAGAATCCGCCCGGCTCAGACTTTTGCGAGGCCTGCGGACAGAAGTTCACCTTTTTCGGTGTGAACCTGCTTGAAAAGGAAATGCGCCTCAACCGCGAGATTGACGAGGAGGACCGGCTCAAGGAGGAGGTGCAGGACGCCCAGAATGCAATTTACAGCGGCATGGGCACGGACGAGGACATTGAAAGAATGATTGACGCCAGGGCAAAAATTGTTGCTCCCGGCCTTTCAAAGGAGCAGGAGCAGGAGGTTATCTGCTCCCACCCGATAAAGCGCGTGCTGGTTTTCATCTCCTCAAACGCGGTGTGCTATTTAAACAAATTCAGGAAAATTGAAAGCACCGGCTCCCTCACCTGGAACTGGGCGGCGTTTTTCCTCACTCCGTACTGGTTCTTTTACCGTAAGCTTTACAAGGCGGGAACGGTTTTCCTTTCGCTCAGGCTGGCGCTCTCCGTTGCCATGCTTCCGTTCATGGAAAAGTTCCAGTCCGTTTCCGAATCGCTCATGGAGGCCGCAAAAAATTCAACAACGGACGCGGCCTTTGCGGCTTTGTACGACAGCTTTCTGAAAGCGTCCGTTCCAGTCTACATTCTGAGCTTTCTGGTTCTTGCGCTTTCGGTTGTTTCCGCCCTTGTTGCGGACAGACTCTATAAAAAATACGTTACCCGGAAGCTTACCGAGGCAGAGCAGCTTTCCAATCCGCTGATTTTTTCCCATTTCTTTCTCAAAAACAGCGCAGTCAATACGCTTGCCGCCCTGCTTTCGCTCACTGCCGTATATCTTGTTCCGAATATAGTCATGTTTTTTATTCAGTAATATCAAGTGTTTACAAGGAGAAGAAGAATGAAAATAAGAAAAGCCATAATTCCGGCGGCAGGACTCGGCACAAGAGTTCTCCCGGCCTCAAAATCCATTCCGAAAGAGATGCTCAACATTGTTGACAAGCCTGCCATTCAGTATATTGTTGAAGAAGCCGTTGAGGCAGGCATTGAGGAAATCCTGATTATTACAAACCGGGGAAAGGGCGCCATTGAGGACCACTTTGACCATTCGTTTGAGCTTGAGGCGAACCTCAGAGGCAACCCTGCAAAAAAGAGGATATACGATGATATTCTGAAGCCGGTACATATGGCGAACATTTACTTCCTTCGCCAGAAAGAGACAAACGGCCTTGCGGACGCAATAGCCAAAGCGAGGGGCTTCATCGGCAACGAGCCGTTCGCAATTCTTTACGGCGACGATGTTATTACAAACAAGGGCGGCAAGCCCGTTATCGGTCAGCTTTGCGACGCATTTGAAAAGTATCAGAAAGGCGTTGTCGGCGTGAAAGAGGTTCCGCGCAAGGACGTGAGCAAATACTGCTCGCTGGACGTTACTGCGCTTGACGGCAGACTCATGGAGTGCCGGAACATTATTGAAAAGCCAACGGAGGATCAGATTATTTCCTGCTATTCCATTCTCGGCAGAGTTGTTATGCCGCCGGAGATTTTCGATATCATTGACAGTACCCCGGTCAACGAAAAGGCCGGAGAGGTCTACTTCACCGATTCGATGGTGCTGCTTGCAAAAAAGTTCGGCCTGCTTGCGCTGGACTTTGAGGGAAAGCGCTACGACATGGGCAACAAGCTCGGCATTATGAAAGCCAACTGCGAATTTGCCCTCGATCACGACGAGATCGGCGCAGACTTCAGAGAATACATCAAGGAGCTTGCAAAAACGCTCTGATAAGACAATTGCAACATTTAATGGCCGCTCTTTATGGGCGGCATATTAGATAATAGATAATAGATAATGGATAATAGATAATAGATATTTTCTCTCGCGCCCAAAGGTGTACTTCTTGATATACTGCTATTCCGCGCAACAGCCGATTTTTCCCATTTTGCCGTAATCTAAAATTCAACATCTAAAATCTAATATCTAAATTTGTAGGGGCGTCGCTTGAGGCGCCCGGGAAACCTTGCCAAATGCAGTCGTGTAAAAAACCAACAAAATCCTAATGTTTTGCGTTGATTTTTCGGTCAGCGCAAAGGGAAACAACGG
>JAEDEQ010000090.1 GCA_016293225.1 Clostridiaceae bacterium | reverse complement strand
TTTAAAAACATATAGTAACTACTTTTCAAGTCGCGGCTTTCTGCAAAAAAGATAAGCTATCTATTTTTTCAAGTGAGCAAGGCGCAAACTGTAATGTAGCGCAAACAAAAAAGGAAAGGCAGCAGCCCGTACTGTTTCTTTCGTTGGGTTTAACAGAGCTTTAATTGCCGCGAAAGAAGACGTGGGACCCGAAACAAGCTCTGCAAAGCAGAGTTGTTTTGGGTCGGCTCTTTCGCGGAGGAAAAGCGTGTTTTTGGTTACTTTTGTCACAACCGACAAAAGTAACCCCAGCGGAGCGGACGGATATAAATTTATACTACCTTTTACCCACAAAAGAACAAAATAAAGGCAAAATCCGTACGGGCGGCGCTCGGAGCCGCCCGGAAACCTTGCCCAATACAACCGCGTAAAAACCCAACGAAATCCCAATGTTTCGCGTTAATTTTTCGGTCGGCGCAAAGGGAAAAAACGGGCGCCTCAAGCGACGCCCCTACGAATTTTGATTTTAGATGTTAGATATTGGATGTTAGATTACGGTAAAACGGAAATAAGATTCGGCTGTTACGCGGGAAGCGCGTACCGCAAGAGTTGCCCTTTTGGCGCGAGAGAAAATATCTATTATCTATTATCTCTTATCCATTATCTATTATCTAAAGTCCCGGATATCTTAAAATCCGGCATCTGACTGCCACTCTGCATTTGGCGCACTCTTTCTTTGATGAGGGCAAGCGCTCTTTCAAGGTCTCTCTCGCTGCCCACCGCTTCCTCAATCGGGCAAAGTGCTGTTCCCGGGCGGTTTAAAATGCAGTCGGCTGTCCTTTCACAGTAAAAGGGAATGCCGTTTTGCGCAAGAAGCTCCTGCGCGTCCCTGCTCATGACCTCGGAGTAAACCTCCCTGACGTGAAGCAAAGAGAAAAGCACGGCCGCCCCTTTTCCGACCACCTTGTCCGCCGCGCAGAACGCGGAAAGCTCCTTTTTGCCGTCATAAAGCTCCAGCAGCGCCGCAACCCCTCTCTTACGGCTTTTGAGCGTTTCGTCTCCGCAGCAGAGGGCAAGGGTGAGGTTCTCCTCTTTCAGCACGGCGAGGGCGCGCTCTGTATCCTTTTCCATCTTTTAAAACTCCTCTTTAATTTTTTTGAGGATATCCTTGTCTGCCGGGCAGAAGTCGTAATTTTCAATCTCGTCCGTTCTTATCCATCTGACGTCATTGTGCTCAAGCAGGCGGATAGTGCCGCTTTCAATTTCTGCATTGAAAAGGGTAAGCTCCACCGTCATATCGGGATATTCATGAGCAAGCTGCATGAAAACATCTGAAACGCTGATTTCAACATCAAGCTCCTCGCGGCATTCACGAATGAGAGCTTGCTCCTTTGTTTCGCCCGGCTCAATCTTTCCGCCAACGAACTCCCAAAGGAGTCCGCGCGTTTTGTGCGCAGGGCGCTGACAGATGAGAAACGTGTTGCCCTTTCTGATGAGGGCGGCAACAACCTGAACCAATAATTTCACCTTCCAAAAATTTTTATGCGTCCGTTTTGTCCGCCTTTGCTGCGGCTTCAAGCTTTTTCGGCGGCGCTTTTTTAATGTGCAAAAGTATGTCACACTTTTCAAGCAAGCGGTCAAACAGCTCCGCAATGACCACCGTTACCGCAAAGCAAACGAGGGTGAACAGCACGGGGTTTGATTTAAGAGCGAGCTTTGAAAAAATTATCATCGGTATTCTTTGAAGAATATAAATGCTGAAAACGCGCTTTCCGAACCAGCGCAGAACCTTGTTGTCAATGCTGACGCGCATTGAAACAAGGACAATTACAAGCGCAAAAACGAGCGCTTCGGGAATGAACAGCTTCCTTGTTCTGTGGTAAATCGGCATGAGGAAGGCGATGAAGCCGAAAACGGTTGTAACAATTGCCGTCATGGAAAACCACCTTGAAAAGTCCTTTAACAAAAGCTTGTCAACAGTCGGCTTTGCAATGTAATACCACATTCCGAGCGGATAGCACATGAGCGTGTCATACCACCAATACTCCTTGCCCTTGAGCTCACGCAGAACAAGCATGAGCGCAAAGGAAAGCACGGTTAACACTGCCGTCGGAATAATCATTTTGTCCTTTGCAAAAACAAAAACAAAAAACGTCAGCGCGTAGAGCATCAGTATTGTGAAGATGAACCAAACGCTGTTTCCGACTGCGGAAAGACCGACAAAGGATTTGAGCAACCGAACAAGGTCATACTTTGTTCCGAGAAGGCGGCCGACAACGAAGAAAATTACAATAGCAACCGCAAAGTGATACCAAACGGACAAAATTCTCTTTTTCGGAATAGTCAGCACATAGCGCGGCTTTTTTTGAAGTCCGAGGGCAACTCCGTAGCCCGAATAGAACAAAAACACGACAACCATAAGCTGACCGAGGAAGAGCATGAACTGTGTGAACGGTTCGTTGACCGCCGTTTTTTCAATCGTAACATATTGACGCGCGTGCTGAAAAAAAACAATGATTACGAAAATGCCCTTTATCGCGCCCGTTTTTTGAACGGACATATAGTCCTCAAAGCCGTCCTTAAAGGAGAACTTTATCCCGAACAGGCAAAGCAAAAGCAGAGCAAAAATATAAACAGACATAAAATTCAACTCCCTTTTTGATATTCCGAATGAAATCAGTTAACCATGTGCAAATCAAAGCTTATTGGGTGCTACCAAGGCTTTTGTAAAAGCTGCGGCGTATTCAAGCTTTTTACCGGTTTATTATCTGATTTCAAGTTCTCCGAACTAAAGCCTAAACAACGTATCGGTTCAGCACCGGTATGTGCTTTATGATATAAGTCAAAGCAAGGCTTAATAAGAACGCGCACAGCACAAGCACCGGAACGCTGAAAAGCGCATGGAAAAGGCGGTTCGTAAAGCCGATATCCTCAAGAAAGTCAATCGCGTACATATGGGTAAGATAAATTCCGAACGTGCAGCCGCTTAACGTGACAATCGCCTTTTCAAACCTTTGAAGATTAAGGCGGGAAACTCTGTTTTTGAAAAAGACAAAAACCGCCGCCGAATTTATCACAATATTAAGCATTGGATATCCGTAAAGGCCGGTGTAGTCCTTGCCGTTCATTTGTGAAATTTTTATTGTTCCAATAACCGAAGCAACGGAAAGAAGCAAGCTCATAGCATATAGAAGATACTCGGTGCGTTTGCTGATTTTGCAGCGGTACAAAACGTAGCCCATGACGTAATAGCCGGTATAACCCAAAGCAAAGTAGAAGCGCATATTGCCCCTCATGGCGTCGAGCCATTTGAGCGCAGTAATATCAAAAACCTTGCCAAACTCAACAAGCGTCGGAATAAGACAGCCGAAAACGGAAAAAACCGCAAGGAAATACTTTGCATTTTTCATCTCTTTCGTAATGCAACGAACAAGCGGCGTGATTATATACAGCCCGAAAATCATGAAAAGATACCACATATATATTTTTCCGACGAAAAAACCCTTGAACATATTTTCAACCGAAAAGCCGGAAAAGCCGTCATGTTCAAAGTAATATCTTGCAGCGTCATAGACAAGGTTCACCGAAGTCCAAAATAAAAAGGCAACAACAATGCGGAAAATATTTTTTGAGTAAAACTTTCGCGTGTCAAATTGTCTTTTCGGGTCAAGAAGCATACAGCCGCTTATCATTACAAACAGCGGCACCGCAATGTGGGCAAGGTCATCGTAAATTACAAGCGCATAAAACCTTGTTGAGTTAAGCGGCGTGTTGTGGATGGTTTGCGCCGCCGCGTGGACGAACAAAACCAGCACTATCGCCGAAATTCTCAATAGGTCGAGCCAAAGTACGCGCGGCTTTTTCTGCTGCGAAATCTGGGGTTTTGTGTTTTCTTCCATTATTTTATCTCCTTCCTCACCGTCCGCCGTCAACGCTTACGGTCTGACCGGTTATGAAATCCGCCTTTTCGCTTGCAAGGAAGAACACCAGCTCGGCAACATCGCGCGGCGTTCCGTTTTTTTCAAGCGAGCTTTCAAGCGCTATCTGCCGCTTTGTTTCCTCGTCAAAGCAGGCGTTCATCTCGGTTTCAATAAAGCCGGGAGCAACGCAGTTGACATTGATTCCGGACGGGCCGACCTCCTTTGAAAGCGCCTTGGTAAAGCCGATGAGCGCAGCCTTTGAAGCGCTGTAATCCACCTCGCACGAGCCGCCCGAAACGCCCCACATTGAGGATATGTTCACTATCTTTCCCTCTTTGCGGTTTATCATCTGCGGCAGCAGGAGACGGCAAAGGTGCATTGCGCTTTCGGTATTGACGGCAAAAAGCCTTTTTGCCTGAGCTTCCTCAACAAGCTGAAAAACGCCCCTGAGCGAAACGCCGGCATTGTTGACAAGTACGTCTATCCCTGCGCGAAGCGCCAGTGCCTGCCTTGCAAGCCCTTCGCAGTCCGCGCTTTTTGAAAGATCGGCGCAGACGGGAAAGGCCGAAACCGCAAACCGCTTTTCAAGCTCGTCCTTCAGCGCAAAGGCCGCCTGTTTGTTTTTGAAGTACTGCATAATGACGTCAAAGCCGTTCTCGGCAAAAATGCGGCAGATCTCGCTGCCGATACCGCCGGAAGCGCCGGTTACAAGAACCGTTTTGTTCATCGTTTTCCCTCCTTGCTTTGCCGCCTTATGAAGAAAGACAGCCCGATAATTTATAACTATATAATAATAACAGCAAAAGCCTCTGCTGTCAATCGCAAAGACTCATTACCGCCGCTTCATTCCGGTCGCTGCGGACGGGTCTTAAAGTTTTTTGAAAACGATACAAACGATACAATTTTGTGAATTTTGCTTTATTTCTCTTGACAATGAAATTGAAATTAGGTATTGTATTGTATATTGATTCTTGTAAGCTATAACAGATTATACCCCCCCGTTTCTTCCGGCTTTGCCGGACAGTTTGTATCAAGGAGACGAAGATTATTATGAAAAAAGAAATAACTGCCGTCATCTGTGTCCTATTATCCGTCTGGTTTTTCTTCATGGGCTTTGAGCTCGGCTCATACCGCGAAAAGAAAAAGATCAATACAACCCAGACGCAGGTCTTTCAGCCAATGAGCCAGAGCAACTATAACTCTCAGTCTGTTTCCTCCTCAAGCGAGCAGTCGCAGCCCTCGCAGTCAACTCAGCCCTCCGAACCGACTACCGTTTATCCGGAGAGCACCTCCGGTCAGGCGACCTCAACAACAAAGTCCGCTGCAAAAGATCCGGCTTCAATGTCAAAGGCTGAGGTCATCGCCGCAGCAAAGAAAGCTATCGACGCCGTTAAATCGGAGCAGAACATGACCGCAGTCCAGAGCGAGAATATTCAGATAACGGTAAACGACTGCAGCGTACCGAGCCTTACGGGTATTGTCAACAGCATTGTTCAGCGCTTTACCGGTGAAAAGAGCGCCACCTATAAATTCGTTAACGGACAGGCCACCGGAATAAGACCGGACGGCAAGGAGGTTGAGGATGAGGGCGTTGTTGCTCCCACTCAGGTCATTCCGCCCAAGAACAAAACCTTTGATATTACTGAGGCCGGCGTGACCGAAGCGACCGCAAAGAAGAACGGCACGGACACCGTTTACACCATCAAGATTAAAGAGGAGTCCACCACGCTGCAGAATCCCGTTCCGCCGAACAATTCCGTTGCTATCGGCTATCTTGACCTTACAAAGATCTCGGACAAAATTAACGGCGCCGAGATCACTGAAGCCAATATGCACTATCCCGGCTCATCGGTTACTGCAACCGTCAATGCCGCAGGAAAGCTTGTTAAGCTTGATCTGTATCTTCCCATGGACGGCTACGGCGCAGCCTCGCTCAAGGTTGTTAAGGGCAACGCCTCGTTCAGCGGCAGCCAGACCGAAACATGGAGCTTTACCTATTGATAAATCACTTTTTCCCCGTTCTTTGAGCGGGGATTTTTTTCTTTTTACCGCTGTTTTTCGTCCTTTTTCGCGCATAAAAAGCGTTATAGTTTACAGGCGTCGGCTCTGAATGAATTTTTATTTCAGTGCTTTTATGTTGCTTCTTTGTGGGTAAGCGGTGCAAATGGTTTTTGTCCGTCCGCTTCGCTGGGGTGCTTTTTCGGGCAGAATCCGTACGGGCGGCGCTCGGAGCCGCCCGAGTACTCAACCTGTTGCACGGTTTACCCACAAAGGAACAACGTACAAGTAAAAAATTACGCGGTTGTAGCGGTTGAGGTGTCCGGGCGCCTCAAGCGACGCCCCTACGGATTTTGCTTTTATGTTGTTCCTCTATGGTTAAACAGTTCTTGTTTTTTACA
>JAEDEQ010000089.1 GCA_016293225.1 Clostridiaceae bacterium | reverse complement strand
GCCGCCCGAACACCCTTGCCCAATGCAGTCGTGTAAAAACCCAACGAAATCCCGACGTTTCGCGTTAATTTTTCGGTCAGCGAAAAGGGGAACAACGGGCGCCTCAAGCGACGCCCCTACGAATTTTGCTTTTACGTTGTTCCTTTGTGGGCAAATGATTTTTATCCGTCCGCTCCGCCGGGGTACTTTTTAGGGCGGAATCCGTAGGGGCGTCGCTTGAGGCGCCCGGAAACGCCCTACCCGTTGCAACCGCGTAAATCTCAAATTGTAGGTGGTTCCTTTATGGGTAAATGGAGCAACGGGCAAAGTACTCGGGCGGCTACGAGCGCCGCCCGTACAAATTTAGATTTTAGATGTTAGATATTAGATGTTAGATTACGGTAAAACGGAAATAAGAGTCGGCTGCTACGCGGAGTACCTGCATATCAATAAGTACACCTTTGGCGCGAGAGAAAATATCTATTATCTATTATCCATTATCTATTATCTATTATCTAAAAAACATCTTCAACCCTGCTAAGACAACAGTGTTTCGCCCTAAAAAATCCGCCCCCTTCGGTGCGCCGCCAAAAACGAGAAATTACCCTTGCAATAGTACCTGTGATGTGTTAGAATAATATAAATAGTGTATACAGCTGTCTGTTGCAGCTTGAGATTTTTGGAAAATATGGGAGTTGAAAAGAATATGAAGTGCAGTTTTTGCGGCCATGAACTTGAACCCGGTTCAAATTTTTGTCCCGAATGCGGAACAATGATGAGCTTTGATGACGAAGCACCGCAGGAGAAAAACACTGTTTCGGCTGAGCAGAAATATGAGCCTGACAGCGCCGATACATATGTGAGCGCTGACGAAGAAGATAATTCGGCAGAACAGCCCGGTGAGGAAGCGCTCGTTGCTCCGGAGTATGTTCCCAAAGCGCCGTCCGCTTTTGAGGATTACAACACAATAAGAAGCAATGAGGAGGCTGCCGAAGCGCAGAACGACTCCGAGGAAGAGGACGATCCCTTTGCCGAGCTTCACCCGGACGAGGGCAGCGAGCTGCCCCCGGCGCCCAAAGCCTTTGAGCCGCAGGAAAAAGAGGAAAGCGCGGACGATGACGAAGATGATATGTATGTTAAGCCCGCAAAAAGCAAAAAGGGGACAGCCGCCATTGTTATGCTTGCCATTGTGCTTGTTGCGGTAATTGTTGTCGGCGTTAACGCAGTCAGAAGCGGTTCGGACAGTATCCTTTCCGTTTTCAAAAAGACTGAAGTGTCCGAGGACGCGAACGGCAGCACCGCCGAGCCTACTACCGAAAGTACCGCCCCCTCAACCGCAGAAAAAACAACAAAGCCTGCCGATAAGGCTTCAACCGAAAAAACGACCGCTGAGGACGAAAGCAAAACCACAGAGCCGTCCGAAAGCAAGGACACAACAACAAAGCCGGCCGAGGAAAAAACAACAACCGAAAAAGCCTCAGAGCCCACTACCACAAAGGCATACACAACAACCACAAAGGCCTATACCACAACAAAGGCCTATACCACAACCAAAGCCTATACCACAACAAAGGAATACACCACAACCAAAGCCTACACCACGGCGCCTGCAACAACCACCGCACAAACGCTTAAAAAGCCGGATAAGTATTACTCAACTCCGCTCACAAGATACGCTTCGGTCAACGGCGTTTCAATGAGACTGCGCCCGTCCTCCTCCTCTGCGGTCAGAGCGTCGCTCTCCGTCGGCGGCGAGGTCAAGGTGTACGGCGAGGAAAACGGCTTTTACTATGTATACTATCCGCGCTACGGCGTTTACGGCTGGGTCAGCGCAAAGTATCTTTCAAAGGAAAGACCCGTTGCCGAAAAGGAGGTCAAGGTTTCCGGCGTTGTTGCGCCCGATAAGACCTACTCGAATCCTAAAACAAAGACCGTTACCACCTCAGAGGGTCTCCGACTCAGGAAAGGCCCCGGCACCGCTTACGACACTATCCGCTATCTCGGCGAGGGCTATCCCGTTTTGGTCAAGGGCGAAAGCAGCAAGAACCCCGGCTGGGTATATGTAACCGATATCACGCGCGGAGTTTCCGGCTGGGTATCCGCAGCTTATATTAAGTAAATTTGAACCTATCAGAGAAAAAAGGAGTAATATTGATGGTAACATTAAAAACCCGCTGGACCGAGAGCGCAATGTGCGAAAATCCGCTTCCGGAATATCCGCGTCCGCAGATGGTGAGGGATAACTGGCTGAACCTTAACGGAATGTTCGATTACGCAATAACCGATGAAAACGCTGAATGGTGCGAAAGCTTTGACGGCAAAATCCGCGTTCCGTTCGCCATTGAAAGCAGCCTTTCCGGCGTATGCAAAAGGATAAACAAAAATCAGCGCCTTTGGTATAAAAAGGTCTTTACTCTTCCCGAATCCTTCAGCGGAAAAAGGGTGCTCCTTCATTTCGGCGCAATCGACTGGGAAAGCAGGGTTTATATCAACAAAAAACTTGTTGCCTCCCATATCGGCGGCTACTGCCCCTTTTCTGCGGATATTACGGACGCGCTCACGGACGGCGAAAACGAGCTTGTTGTCCGGGTCTATGACCCGACCGACGAGGGCTGGCAGAACCGCGGCAAGCAGGCGAGCCGCTCCCACGGCTTCTGGTACACCTCAACCTCGGGAATCTGGCAGACGGTCTGGCTTGAAGCCGTGCCGGAAAATTACATTGAAAAGTATAAGCTTACCCCCGATATTGACAACGGCGTGCTGAACATTGAAACAACCGTTGCCGGAAACGGAGAGCTTTCAATCAAGGTTCTTGACGGCGAAACTGTTGTTGCACAAAAGGAAATCGGCAAAAACGACAGCGTTGAAATCAAAAACGCAAAGCTCTGGTCGCCGGAGGAGCCGTTCCTTTATGACTTTGTGCTCACGCTCAAAAACGGCGATTCTCTTGATACGGTCAAGGGCTACTTTGGAATGAGAAAGTTCAGCATCGGTCAGCATGACGGCTACGCAAGGCTGTTCCTCAACAACAAGCCTTATTTCCAGAAAGGACTTCTTGACCAGGGCTATTGGAGCGACGGCGGTCTTACCGCACCGTGCGACGAGGCAATGGTTTACGATATTGAAACAATGAAGCGCCTCGGCTTCAATATGCTCAGGAAGCACATCAAGGTTGAGCCTGACCGCTGGTATTACCACTGCGACAGACTCGGAATGATTGTCTGGCAGGATATGGTCAGCGGCGGCAAGGAGCTTGATGTTTTCCACGCCGGCGTGCTGCCGAACATTCAGGGCTTCATCAACCCCGTTATCTATTCAAGCCTCAAAGACAACAAATATTCGGTCTTTAACCGCGACAGGATTGAGTGGAGAACGCAGTTTGAAGACGAGCTTTTTGAAATGATAGACTTCCTTTATAACCACACCTCCATCGGCTGCTGGGTACCGTTCAACGAGGGCTGGGGTCAGTTTGACGCAAAGCGAATCGGAGACGCCGTTAAGAAAAAGGATCCCTCAAGGATTGTTGACCACGCAAGCGGCTGGTATGACCAGAAAGGCTGCGATCTGAGGAGTATCCACCGCTACATTCTTCCCGTCACCGCGCCGAAATATGACGGCAGGCCGTTTGTCCTCAGTGAATACGGCGGCTACAGCCAGATTCTTGACGGCCATGTCTGGAACAAGGGCAAATCTTTCGGCTATCAGATGTATAACAGCAAGGAAAGCCTCACCGCCGCATACAGAAAGCTGCACGAAAAGCAGGTCATTCCGGCAATGAAAAAGGGACTTTCCGCAACAGTTTACACGCAGGTTTCCGACGTTGAGTTCGAGGTCAACGGTATGTTGACTTATGACCGCGAGCTTGTGAAGCTTGACGAGGATACTGTGAGGGAAATGAACGAAAAGCTCACTTTCTGAAAATAAAAAGCAAAAGTAAAACACCGCGCACTGCCGAAAAACAGTGTGCGGTGTCGTTTTTTTTGCAAAGCTACCGGTTGTCAACATAAACATAGTTGCCGCCGTCCGAAAGCAGAATGTTGCCGAGAATTTCTTCGATTCTGTCGTTTTCGTCAAGCTTGCAGTAGACGGCCGACGCGGTGTTGTTCCCGAAAAAGACAAGCCCCGTGCCGTCCTCAAATCTGATAGTCAGCCACAGATAGCGGCTTCGTGTTATTTTTTGCAGGCAAAAGCTTTTGAACTGCGCCTGCGTAATATCTTTAAGCTGCTGCTTTTTTGCCGTAATCAGTCCGCGTGCGGAGATAGTGTTCCCGTCCGCACCGGCAACACAGACCTCCTTAATTTGCGCGCTGCAAAGGTCAAAGCTGCCGGCAGGCTCGCAGGAGGACTGCTCAGTGCTTGCGCCGACATTTTCGGCGGCCTGTCCGTCCTCTGCCGCGGCGGAGGAGGACTTATTATCCTCGTCGGAGTATCTTTTTTGCGTTATCTGAAATGCGGCAACCCTTGAAGCGGCGGACAGGGTAAGATTTTTAATCTTCGGAAAGTTCAATGCCGCATAAACCACAGCAGCAACAACAGCAAGAATGACAAGAACAAGGACAATTCCCGTTTTGCCGAAATAGCCGCGCTTTCGCGGATCCTTTTTGCAGTAAGGACATTTTTCAAAGCTTGCGTCAATTTCGGCGCTGCAATTTCTGCAAATCAAAGCTAACCCTCCCCGTTGTTGTTTCTTGCTCCGTCAGGTCACACGCCGAAGCGCCGCTTTTGCCGAAGCAAGTTTCCGGTTTGGTATAATTTTATCATGAAAATAAAACTGTTGCAATCGGATAATTATTAAAATTTATTAAGAGAAGCGGAATCAGACAATCTGGAAGATATAGAATTTAAGGTAGTCCGTTTCCGGAACATTCCAGAGTATCGGATGGTCGGGAGACTGCTGCCGTGCTTCAATCTGCCTGAGCGAGACACCGGCGTCCGCGGCGGCAAAGCGCAGCATTTTCCTGAAAAGCGCGTCCGTCATGAAGTGGGAGCAGGAGCAGGTTGCAAGGTAGCCGCCGCGCGGAAGAAGCTTCATCGCTTTCATGTTGATTTCCTTGTAGCCGCGCTCGGCGTTTTTGAGCGAAGCACTGCTTTTTGTGAATGCCGGCGGATCAAGGATGATGTAGTCATAGGGGCTGTTCTTTTCTTCATAAAGCCTTGTCAGAAGCTCAAAAACGTTTGCACATTCAAAGGAAACATTGGAAAGGCTGTTGAGCCTTGCGTTCTCCTTTGTCAGCTCAACGGCGTCCTTTGAAATGTCAACCGCCGTAACGTGCTTTGCACCCATTTTTGCGCAGTTGAGAGCAAAGGCTCCCGTGTGGGTAAAGCAGTCAAGAACGGTCTTTCCCTTTGCAATTTTTCCTGCGGCAAGGCGGTTATACTTCTGGTCGAGGAAAAAGCCGGTCTTTTGCCCGTTGATGTAATCAATGTTATACCTGATGCCGTTTTCGGTGATAACGGTTTTTCCGTCAAGGTCTGTCCGCAGTCCGGGCGCAGAGAAAAAGCCCTTGTTTTCCTCAAGACCCTCCTTTTCCCTGATTGCAACATCATTGCGCTCATAGACGGCAGTAATTGTTTCTCCCATATCTGAAAGAACCTTTACCATGAGCGGAAAGATGATATTTTTGCGCTTTTCAATGCCGAGGGAAAGCGTCTGCGTAACTAAGATATCGCCGAAGCGGTCAACAGTCAGTCCGGGGAAGGAGTCTGCCTCGCCGAAAACAAGGCGGCAGCAGTCAAAGTCCGCTCCCATAACGGTTTTGCGGTATTCAAAGCAGTAGCGCAGTCTGCGCTCAAAAAAAGCGGAATCAAATTTGTCGTTTGCATTCTTTGAAAGAATGCGCACACGGATTTTTGAATTGCTGTTGAAAAATCCCGTTCCGAGGAAGCTGCCCTTGCGGCTGACAACGTCAACAAGCTCTCCGTCCTGCGCATTGCCGATGAGTTCTTTGACCTCTTCGCCGAATACCCAGACGTGGCCGCTTCTGATACTTTTTTCCGCCTTTTCGCTGATGACGGCTATGGGATAGCCTCTTTCTGCTTTCATGCTGTCCGCTCCTTTATCAAACCGGAATTTTAACCGAAAAACAGTATACCATAAACTTTTCCTCTTGTCATCTCTTTTTGCTTGACTTATTTTTGAAAAGTTGTATAATTATTAAGCTTTATTATACCGATTATTACGAAAGAAGATGGCATCATGTTTACCGAATCGAAAAAGCGTTTTGCGCTTTTGCTTTGCGCCTTAACGCTCCTTTTTGCTCTTTGCTCGTGCTCAAAGGAACAACTGCATGAAAACGCAAGCTCCGTTTCCGCTTCATCTCAGAGTGAAAGCGGAGACGCCGAAAATAAAGACGAAACCACCAAGGAGGCTTCTTCAATGGAACATTCAAAAGTAAAATT
>JAEDEQ010000088.1 GCA_016293225.1 Clostridiaceae bacterium | reverse complement strand
TAGGTCGAATAGAAATACGGAACATAGCTTTCAAACTCGCTTGCGCAGGTGTCAATCATCTTATATACCGGGAAGATATTCTCCTTGAGGCGAAGCTGATAAATTTCGTCCGTCGTCTGTCCCCAAAGCTCGGCAACATAGGAATCGGAAAAGCCGCAGCGCTTTGCCTCTTTCAAAAACTCAAGAGAGCCCTTGTTTTTTTCAAGCTCCTTTTCAAGCTTGACAATTTTCCTGATCTTGTCAAGGAAGAACATATCAATCTGTGTAATATCGCAGATGAGGGACGCGTCAACGCCGAGCCACATAAGCTGGGAGATTGCATAAAGGCGGTCGTCCGTTCCCTCCTTGATGTATTCAAGAAGCTCGCTCACGCTCATGTGCGCGGAATCGAATTTTTCAAGGTGGATATGGTTTCTTCCGTCCTCAAGCGAGCGGATAGCCTTGAGGAAGCTTTCCTCAAAGCTTCTGCCGACGCTCATGACCTCGCCCGTTGCTTTCATCTGGGTTGAAAGCGTGTTGAGCGCCGTTGGAAATTTATCGAACGGAAAGCGCGGCATTTTGGTAACAACATAGTCCAGCGCAGGCTCAAAGCAGGCAGGCGTGTTTGCAAGCTGAATTTCCTCAAGGTTCAGCCCGACTGCAATCTTTGCGGAAACGCGCGCAATCGGATAACCGCTCGCCTTTGAGGCGAGGGCGGACGAACGCGAAACGCGGGGATTGACCTCGATAACGAAGTAGTTGAACGAATAGGGGTCGAGCGCAAACTGAACGTTGCAGCCGCCCTTTACGCCGAGAGCGCGGATAATTTTCAGCGCACTGTCTCTGAGCATATGGTATTCCTTGTTGGTGAGAGTCTGGCTCGGAGCCACAACGACCGAGTCGCCGGTGTGGATTCCGACAGGGTCAAGGTTTTCCATGTTGCAGACGGTTATTGCGGTGTCGTTCGCGTCGCGGATAACCTCGTATTCAATTTCCTTATAGCCCTTGATGCTCTTTTCAATAAGCACCTGATGGACGGGAGAGAGCGCGAGGGCGTTTTTCATTTTTTCCTTCAGCTCTTCCGGATCGTCGGCAAAGCCGCCGCCCGTACCGCCCAGGGTGAACGCCGGACGTAAGATTACCGGATAGCCGATTCTTTCCGCCGCTTCAAGCGCTTCTTCGGTGCTGTATGTAATCTGAGAGGGAACAACAGGCTCGTTAATCTCCTCGCAAAGCTCCTTGAAAAGCTCCCTGTCCTCGGCTCTTTCAATACTTTGAGCGTCCGTACCCAAAAGCTCAATGCCACATTCATCGAGCACGCCCTCCTTTGAAAGGCGCATTGCAAGGTTAAGACCCGTCTGTCCGCCGATTCCGGGAACAAGAGCGTCCGGTCTTTCAAAGCGGCAGATACGGGCAAGATACTCAAACGTCAGCGGCTCCATGTAAACCTTATCGGCAACAAGGGTGTCCGTCATTATTGTTGCAGGGTTTGAGTTTGCAAGAACAACCTCATAGCCCTCCTCCTTCAGCGCAAGGCAGGCCTGCGTTCCGGCGTAGTCAAACTCGGCCGCCTGACCGATTACGATAGGTCCCGAACCGATGACAAGCACCTTTTTGATGTCAGTTCTTTTCGGCATCGCCTTTCGCCTCCTGCATATAGTTTATAAATTCACCGAAAAGATAGCCGCTGTCCTGCGGACCGGGGGCGCTTTCCGGATGATACTGAACGCTGAAAACGCGTTTTTCCCGGTTTTCAAGTCCCTCAACCGTTTTGTCAAGGAGATTGATGTGGGTGACGGAAAGTCCGGTGTTTTCAAGGCTCTTTTCGTCAACGGCGTAGCTGTGGTTCTGCGAGGTTATCTCAATCTTTCCCGTCTTTTTGTTGAGTACCGGGTGGTTTCCGCCCCTGTGGCCGAACTTGAGCTTATAGGTTCCGGCGCCGCTTGCAAGGGCAATTATCTGGTGACCGAGGCAGATTCCGAATATCGGATATTTTCCCATAAGCTTTTTCACCGTTTCAATAACGGGAGTAACGTCCTCGGGGTCGCCCGGGCCGTTGGAAAGGAAAACTCCGTCCGGCTTCATGAACTCTATCGTTTCCGCCGGGGTGTCAAAGGGAACAACAATCACATTGCAGCCGAGACGATTGAGACTTCTTATGATGTTCAGCTTGATTCCGCAGTCAACGGCAACAACGTTGAATTTCGGGTTCGCCGTGCGCGAATACCAGCGCTTTTTGCAGCTCACCCTCTGCACCGCGTCATGGGAGACGGGGGTGTTTGCAATAATTTCCAGCGCCTTTTCCCTCGGCGTATCGCTCGAGGTGATGAGAACGCGGCGCGAGCCGAAATCACGGATACTGCGCGTGAGCTTCCTTGTGTCAATACCGGATATTCCGGGAATGTTGTTTTCCTCAAGCAGCTCCGAAAGCGTTTTTGTATAACGGAAATTAGACGGTCTGTCGTTGCAGTCATAAACAACAAGGCCGCCGATAGTCGGATTTTTACATTCAAAGTCGTCATCGCAAATTCCGTAATTTCCGATGAGCGGATAGGTCATTACGACCAGCTGATCGGTATATGAGGGGTCGGAAACTATCTCCTGATAGCCGACGAGAGAGGTGTTGAAAACAATCTCGCACACCCTGTCGGTATCGGCGCCGAAGCCGTAGCCGTAATACTCGCTCCCGTCCTCAAGAACGATCTTTTTGTTTATCGTCTTCATACAAAACACTCCGGTTAAATAGAATTAAAAGTCACAAAGCGTTGCGGCCATAACGGCCTTGATTGTGTGCATACGGTTTTCCGCTTCCTGAAAAACAAGCGACTGCTCGCTTTCAAAAACCTCGTCGGTAACCTCCATTGCTTCACGGCCGAATTTTTCGCCCATCTCTTTTCCGACTGCCGTTTTGCGGTCATGGTAGGCAGGAAGGCAGTGCATGAAGATTGCCGTAGGCTTCGCCTTTTTCATAAGCTCTCCGTTGACCTGATAGGGTGAAAGCGCCCGAATCCGTTCGGCCCAGACCTCCTCCGGCTCGCCCATTGATACCCACACATCGGTATAAACAACATCCGCGCCGGCCAGGGCCTCGTCCACGCTTTCGGTGAAGTTGAGCGTTGCGCCCGTCTTTTCGGCAATGGCAGCGCACTCAGTACGCAGAGCCTTTTCGGGGAAATACTCTTTCGGCGCGCAGACGGTAAAGTTCATTCCCATTTTTGCGCAGCCTGCCATGAGCGAATTGCCCATGTTGAACCTTGCGTCGCCCATATAGACAAAGTTGATTCCCTTGAGATGGCCGTAATGCTCAAAAATTGTCAGGAAATCGGCGAGTATCTGCGTGGGATGGGATTCATCCGTCAAACCGTTCCAAACGGGTACAAGGGCATATTTTGCGAGTTCCTCGACCCTTTCCTGTCCGAAGCCACGGTATTCAATGCCGTCAAACATTCCCGAAAGCACGCGCGCGGTGTCCGCAATGCTCTCCTTTTTGCCAATCTGCGAGCCTGAGGAATCGAGATATGTACAGCCCATTCCGAGGTCATGGGCGGCAACCTCAAAGCTGCAGCGCGTTCTTGTGCTTGTTTTTTCAAAAATCAGCGCAACGTTTTTTCCCTCGCAAAGTCTGTGGGGAATTCCGTTCTTTTTCTTTTTTTTCAAATCCGCCGCAAGGTCAAGCAAAAACTCCAGCTCCTCCGGCGAAAAATCAAGAATCTTCAAAAAATCTTTGCCTTTTAAGTTCATGGTCGTTCTCCCTTTATGAAATTTCTTTTTCAGTTTTTATTCAATGAAACGAACGATTCTCGCGCGCACGCGCGCGATTAGTACTTGATATATCAGTATTTAATTATTTAATATTTAATTATTTAGTATTTAATTGTGGCGGGTTTTCAGTATACTGTTTTTCAGTATACTGATTTTCAGTCAACTGAAAACCGAACCGTCAGTCACGGAAAAGAATAATGCATTTTGTTGAAAACTCAGGAGTTGTCAACATCTTTCAACATGGTTTTCATCATCTTTCAACATGGTTTTCAACATTGCCAATCGGCTGTCTTAAATCTTCGGTACATAGTCTAAAACAGGGGCAACAACTGCTTTGCCGCCCCTGAAAAAAGTTTAAAGAACTTTTGAAAGGAAGGTTTTCAGGCGCTCGCATTTCGGATTGTCAAAAATCTCCTGCGGCGTGCCCTCCTCCATTATAACACCGTCGTCCATAAAAAGCACGCGGTTTGCAACTTCTTTTGCAAAACCCATTTCGTGGGTGACAACAACCATTGTCATTCCCTCTCTTGCAAGCTCCTTCATAACGTCAAGCACCTCGCCGACCATTTCCGGGTCAAGGGCGCTTGTCGGCTCGTCAAAAAGCATCACGTCCGGATTCATGCAAAGCGCACGGACGATTGCCACACGCTGCTTTTGTCCGCCGGAAAGCTCAGCCGGATATGCCGAAGCCCTGTCCGCAAGACCGACACGCTCAAGAAGCTCCATTCCCCTTTTTTCCGCCTGCGCCTTTGTTGCCTTTTTGAGCAGGACGGGCGCCATGGTCAGGTTGTCAATAACCGTCATATGGGGGAACAGATGAAACTGCTGAAAAACCATGCCCATTTTCCGGCGGTGGAGGTTGAGGTCAACGCCCTTTGCGGTAAGATTCTCGCCCTCAAAAATAATCTGTCCGCCCGTTGGAATTTCAAGCAGATTCAGACAGCGCAGAAAGGTTGACTTTCCCGAGCCGGACGGCCCGATGATGCAGGCAACGTCGCCTTTATTTATCGTTTCGTTGATACCCTTGAGCACCTCGGTGCCGTCAAAGCTTTTTCTTAGATTTTTTACTTCTATCACTCTTGGAAAGCCTCCTTTCCAGCTTACTCAGAAGTCCGGTGAGCAAAACAACAAGAATCAGATATACAAGCGCAACCGCAATGAGCGGATTGAACGCGTCAAACGTGTTGTTTCTGATAAGGTTTCCGGCTCTTGTAAGATCCTTAACGGCAACATAGCCTGCAACGGAGGTCTCCTTCAAAAGGGCGATGAACTCGTTGCCTATTGCCGGAAGAATGTTTTTTATCGCCTGGGGGAAAATAATTTTGCGCATGGTCTGCATTTTTGAAAGGCCGAGACTGCGTCCTGCCTCAAGCTGACCGATGTCTACGGCGTTGATGCCGCTGCGTATAAGCTCTGCCATATACGCAGCGGAGTTCAGACCGAAGGTTACGATTCCGACAACAACGCCTTCAGAGGATTTAAGTATAAGATAGTAGAAGATCAAAAGAAGAACAACGACCGGTATTCCGCGGATTGTTGTAACATAGACGTCGCAAAGCTTTCCGAGAAACTTCAAAAGCTTTTTGTCGTCCGAAAAGTATTTGACAGTTGCAATCACCGTTCCGAGGGCAACGCCGATAACAAGCGCTCCGAGCGTGATAACAAGCGTGTTTGAAAGACCCTCAAGCAGCCACTTGTACCGCTCCTGAACGATGAAGGTTTCATGAAGCTGGGCGCCCCATGCTTTGAAAAACTCAATAAAATTTGCCATAGGCTTCCCCTTGTTTATGCCTCGGGAGCAACATATTTAACATTGTACTTTTCAAAAATCTTTTCAATTGTTCCGTCCTTGAGCCAGCCCTCAACATAGGAGTTAATCTCGTTAACAAGAGAGGTGCTGCCTTTTTTGAACGCAAAGCTGTAAGGCTCGGTGGTCATGGGCTCGTCAAGAACAACCGTTTTTCCGTTTGTGGTTTCGGACATCTGGATACCCGTTTCGTTGTCGATTACCCACGCGTCAACCTTACCGCTCGTAAGAGCCGAAAGGGCGTCGTTGTTCGCCTGGAAAGCGGAAACGTCATAGCCGTTCTTCATGCAGTATTCTTCGGCAGTGGTTCCGGTCTGGACGGAGACCTTTTTACCCTCAAGGTCTGCCTTTGATTTAATCGGGCTGTCCTTGAGAACGACTATTGCCTGAGCCGCTGCAAAATAGGGAACGGTGAAGTCTGCGTTCTTTTTACGGTCCTCGGTAACGGTGATGCCCGAAACGCCAACATTGAACTTTCCGCTCTGGATTCCGGGAAGAACGGAGTCAAAGTCCATCTGGTTAATCTCAAGCTCTACGCCGAGCTTTTCGGCAATCATTTCAAGCAGGTCAATTTCAATGCCGACAACCTTATCGCCCTCAAGCGATTCAAACGGCGGAAAATCGGGGCTTGTTGCAATGGTGAGCTTTCCGCTTTTTTTAACGTCCTCAAGGCTTGTATCCGAGGCGGCGTCGGTGTTTTCGGCCGATGTGCTTTCAGCAGGAGCGGAAGTTGCGTCGTCCCCACCTGAACCGCAGGCGGCAAAGCAAAGGCACATTACGCAGGCGAGCATTAGCGCTATAAATTTTTTCATGTTTTTCATAGTTTTTTCCTCACATTCTGTAAAATTTTTCAAGAGTTCCGCAATTCAACGTGCAAAAGTCTTGAATAATATGCAAGCATTATACAATATTTTGAATGTTTATGCAAGTGTTTTGAAAAAATATTCTCATTTTATGCATACAAAAAGTT